>NZ_LQZA01000006.1 GCF_001581925.1 Ferrovum sp. PN-J185 | reverse complement strand
CGTATTGTTGATCTTGCCCATGAGAGACGTCGATTTGGTTATAGACGTATTCATGCTTTATTAAGACGAGAAGGAGTAGAAGCCAACCATAAAAAGGTATTCCGTCTTTATCAGGAAGCGGGGTTGGCTGTTAAACGTAGACGTAAGAGACATGGCGTGATGGTACAAAAGCAGAGCTTATCCTTACCCAGTAGCCCTAATGAGGTATGGTCCATGGATTTTGTATCAGATGCCCTAGCCAGCGGAAGAAGGGTTAAAGCATTGACCATTGTGGATGATTTTACTAAAGAGTCTATTGATATTGCTCTTGAACACGGTATATCGGGACAACAGGTGACCCGTATACTGGATCAAGCTATTTACTTTAGAGGTGCTCCTAAAGCCATTCGAACGGATCAAGGGCCGGAATTCACAGGTAAAGCACTAGATCAATGGGCTTATAGGCATGGGGTAGAGTTACGTTTAATACAACCTGGGAAACCTACCCAAAATGCCTATATAGAAAGTTTTAACGGTAAATTCAGGGATGAATGCTTGAATGAGCATTGGTTCATGAGTTTAAAAGAAGCGAGAGTACTTATTAATGCTTGGCGAAAAGATTACAACGAGCATAGACCACATAGTGCTCTGAACTATCAAACGCCAGCAGAGTTTGCGGCAGCATTTAGGTCAAAGCAAACAGGGTCAGTATTACAGGAAAAGAAGGATGTTTAACAGAATTTTACTAGATCGATACTGAGACTATAAATGGGGGCAGGTCAATAGTTACCAAAATAAGAAATGAGATACTTGTTAATGACTCTTATACAGTCATTATTAGTCTGTGGCTTTATTCCTGCTGCTATTTCGTCTGTTAAGTCCTTAACGCAGACTTTAGCGATAGCAGCGAACTTTTTAGTAGTAAACGGTAGTCCTAGTCGTTCTCTAAAGCGTGCCTCATCATAAATGTCTGTCGCTGCTTTTACGCCATATTCCACAACAGCATGTCTAGTAATGATTCTGCGCCACTATCTGTCATATAGTTTGTAGCGTGCTTGCCATTGCTGGCTATTTTCTCTTTTATATAAGACTAATTCACTATCCCGAAGAGAAATTGAGTTGCCGTTAAATTTTTTTAGTTTTTTGTTATTAAAACCATTTTCCACATAGTTAAATTGTACTTTACGCATTCATTAAGTTTATTTTCAAAAAAGGGTACGAACAACCAATTTTGGTGTGCTACAACTGTACAAGTAAAATAGTGGCTAGTTTGTGAGTAGGCCAGAATGCGTTTAATAGTAAAAATCTTGCTCAATTTTAATGAAACTAAAAAGTCTCATCTAAGTGAAGTTTAGGGCTACATAAAATATTTATACTGTTGTATAATTATAAATTAAGTTGGCCAAGTAGCTCAGTCGGTAGAGCAGAGGACTGAAAATCCTTGTGTCGGTGGTTCGATTCCGCCCTTGGCCACCAGTTTAAGATGAAATCCCAGTCAGTAATGGCTGGGTTTTTTCATATTACAATGCTGATAAGCAATTGTCCATCCAACATACCTTATCCATTCTGAGTAAATAATAATGTCCTTACCACCTTGTCCAATTTGTAATTCTAAATATATTTATCAGGATAAAGAAGTTTTCAATTGTCCTGAATGTGGTCATGAATGGATACTCGAAAATTTAGATACTTCTGAGTCAATTGTTACAGTACGTGATGCCGTTGGAAACATTTTAAAAGATGGTGATACCGTGGTTGTCATTAAAGATTTAAAAATCAAAGGATCATCACAAACAGTAAAAGTAGGAACAAAAGTAAAAAATATAAGATTAGTAGAAGGGGATCATGATATTGATTGTAAAATTGAGGGAATTGGCTCTATGGGACTTAAGTCTATTTTTGTAAAAAAAAGCTGAATATGATCATAGAAAATAAAGCAACTAGAGTTATTTGCAAATGATAGATTACAACTTTGAATTAATTTCTATTTTTCTCTTGCTATGAGTATAACTAGATAATATTAATAAATACTCTATTCTTCCGTTAAAAAAATATTGAAAAATTAACTATAAACAAGTCTTTGAGAGTTCATTTTTTTATAGCAAATTATTAGTCAATTAAAAATATAAAGTGATAGGTGAATTCAAGTACGAAGTGCAACGTTAATTAATCGTTGATAGGCCGAGAATGAGTTAGTATTCATAGCTTCTTGACCAGCGAAGTTAAGTTGCCATGACCTATACACATCTCAGCCAGATAGAACGATATCAGATTTTTAGTCTTTTGAAAGAAGGTTTTAGTTGTACACAAATAGCCAGGAACCTGGATAGGAGTAAATCTACCATTTCTAGGGAGATTAAAAGAAACACCGGGGGGCGCGGTTACCCCCTCAAACAGGCTAACAGGCTTGCCATAGAACGATCTTTTGGCAGCCGTAATGCCAGACGTGTTTATTCTGAGATATTGAAGATCGCCTTTTCCTACATTGAGAAACAGTTTAGCCCAGAACAGGTAGCCTCTCAATCGCCTGTTAGCCAAGAATGTCTTTGTCAGCATATCTATGCTCAAAAGGCTTCTGGAGGAATACTGTGAAAACCTCTTAGGTGCCAGAAGAAGAAAAAGAAGCGTTATGCTGGTGGCTCTGATAGACGAGGCCAGATTGTAGGTAGACGCTCGATTCATAATAGACCGGAAGAAGTAAACCAACGCTATGCCATTGGGCACTGGGAAGGAGATACGGTCATAGGAGCCAATCATAAACAAGCGATTGTCACCTTGGCAGAAAGAAAGAGTGGCTACGCCTGTTTGGCAAAAGTAAGCCATAAAACCTCTAATCTAGTAAGTAGTGCTGTTATCCAGAAGTTAAGTACCCTAGGATCACAGATAAAAACTATAACTTTTAATAATGGGAAAGAATTTTCGGACCATGCAAGAATTAACGAAGCCTTGGATAGTGCCACATACTTTACTAATCCTTTTAGTAGTTGGCAAAGAGGCAGTAACGAGAACTTGAACGGTTTACTTAGGCAATACATACCCAAAAAGAGACCCTTATCAACAGTCACGAACGAGGAATTAGAAATGATTGAATACCGCTTAAATCATCGACCGAGAAAAAGGCTTGGCTTTAAAACGCCACATCAGGTGCTTCAAGAGTTTTTAGACGGTGTTGCACTTCGTAATTGAATCCAAGAAATAACATATTATGAAAAATCAACCTAAGACTGTTTTTTGGTCATAATTACGATAGCAATACCTAGTAATATTGCGAGAGAAGAAAAGAATAACCTAATAGTTAAACTTTCATTTAATATGAAAATTGCAGCAAATGATGCAATAACTGGAACACTTAATTGTACGGTAGCAGCATAGGTAGATTTTAATTGCGGTAAAACACTGTACCATATTGAATAACCTAAACCTGAAGCAACTGCACCAGATAAACAGGCATAGACGATACCTAGCATATCAAAGCGTTGACCATGTAATGTAAAAATCGTAAACAATAACAATAAAGGTAAAGAGCGTAAGAAGTTTCCAAAGGTATCTTGTAAGGGGGATCTACTTTTTTTCCCATTAATAGAATACAAAGCCCAAGCAAAACCTGATACAACCATTAAAATACTTCCTTTTAGAGGTGGGGTTGTTAATCCAGGTAAGAATAATATACCTAATCCAACAACTGCCAATATAAACCCGGAAGTTTGAAGAAAGGTAAAACGCTCCCCTTTGAAGATGCCAAAACTTATCATCGATAACTGAACAGACCCAAATAACAAAATCGCTCCTATTCCAGCGGGTAATGAAACATATGCTAAAGAAAAAAATAAAGCATAAATAAATAAAGAAATAGCAGAGGTCCAGTTTCCAGATGCAATTGATAGTTGTTTTTTAGATAAATTGATTAGTCCTAACGTAACAACGCCAGATAGTAGACGCACATCCGTAAAAATTGTGGGGTCAATTTGCGTATTTTTTAATGCTAATCGGCACAGTAACGAGTTGGCAGCAAAGGCTACCATAGCAAAAGTTGTATACCAGATTACTGAATATTTTTTCATAACGGATATTATCTACTTATTTGATTTAAGTGAAAGTTTATGATAATTTAAATGAAAGTTGGTTAAAACTATGTCAATAAACTTAAAAAACATCATATTAAGATTAGTTCTTGTCACCTTTCTTTTCCAATCTTTCTTAGTGGTAGGATCGTTTCAGTTATTGACAATTAAAGTGGCAAAAGAAAGTCATTACACTTTTCAGATTTGTAGCGCCACAGGATTACAATGGATTAATTTAGATAAATCTAACACTGATAAAACAAGCCCTTCCTATCAGCATTGTCCCTTTTGCGCGTTGACTTCTGTTGTTAACTCAACGAATTTTTTAGTACCAATTAAACATGATTTATTAGTATCTCATCTTAAAATATATTCAAAACTACAATATACAAAACGAACTCCTTTCTCCACCCCTTATTCTCAAGCTCCGCCCCTATTAAGTTAAGTTATTAATTACTAATCGTTTAATAGTTTGACACGACTAGTTTTACAGGTAGATATAGCCTTTGTTATATCCCTGATTTATTGTTTACTGATAACTTAATAAGATGAAAAAACACCCATATTTACTTCAAATTATTGCATTAATATCTATAGTAGTATTATTAATACTAAAGTCAGAAAATAGCTACGCATGTGCGTGTGGATGCGGCATGTTTGACCAAGGGTTGCCAAGCGGTTTAGGTCTACCTAGCGTAGGCTCCGGTGGAGTAATTAATATTCAAGAAACTTTTCTGGATCAAAATAAACCTATGAGTGGAAGCGCAACACTTCCACAATCACAAAGTCCAGATAAAGAAATCAAAACGCAGTTTACTAATATAAATATGCAATATAACTTTAACCATAATTGGGGAATGATGGCAATGATTCCTTACTGGCATAGAACTTTTTCAACAGATAATAACTTTGGGCAAAATACGCAATCTATTGCAAACTACCAAACAAAAGGTTTAGGTGATATACGTGTAATGGGAATGTATACAGGTTTTTCAGACGATATGTCTGAAGGATTGATTTTTGGCGTAAAGTTACCAACTGGAAACTTTAATGCTTACGGTTTTGACAGGGACACACAAATCGGATCTGGGACAACAGATACTTTAGTGGGAGGGTATAAAGTCGGTCAATATCGTTATTGGGGATGGTATACGCAGGGTATGTATCGAAGAGCGATGGATGTAAGAAATGGTTATCGCCCAGGAGATAGTATTCAAATGTTAGCTGGGATTCATTATGATGACATTAGAAAAATTCCTGGGTTAACACCGCTATTACAGATTAATGGAACAATACGTTACGCAGATTCTGGAATAAATAGTAATCCCTATTACACCGGACTTAGAACGTTGTATTTGGCACCTGGTTTAATTTATAACATTAATCATAAATGGCAATTAAATGGACTTATTTACTTACCTTTATATCAACAAGTATCAGGAATACAGCTTGTTCCTAAACAAATAGTTAGTTTGGGAGTGAGTTATTTATTTTAAATTATATAAACTTAAAAAAGCCATGAGAAACCTAATATTAATATTAGTTTTATATTGTGTTATTACCAATATATATGCATCAGACGAAGGTGAGAAGGCGCCAACTTTTAATGCAAAACTATTTTCGGGGCAGGAGGTAGATAATAATACTTATCGTAATCAAGTATTACTAATTAATTTTTGGGCTTCATGGTGTGAGCCTTGTAGAAATGAATTGCCAGCTATTGCTGAATATGAGAAGAGACATTTCCAAGATGGATTTCGAGTATTATCGATTAGTATGGACGACAAGTCTGACTTATCAAAAGCACAAAATATCATAAAGCAATTTGGTTTTGACAATGCCTCAATACATAATTCAGACTTCCAGAGTTTTGGAAGAGTATGGCGTATTCCATTAAGTTATCTAATCGATAGGAATGGGATGATAGTAAAATCAGAATGGTACACTAACGATGGTTTTACTGTTAATTTACTAGAGAAAAATGTAACACCTCTATTAAAAAGATAAAGACTAAGGAGAAATGATGAAAAAAGTATTAATCACTTTTATATTACTGTTAATAACGTTGAATGGTTTTGCTAACACAATTAACAATATAGTTGTAGTCGATGCATATGCTAGAGAGACAGCTAAAGGACAAGATGTCGGCGCCGTATATATAAGTTTAAAAAATAAAGGAAATAAGACTGTTAAGTTTATAGGTGCAAGCACACCAATTGCTAATACAGCACAAATTCATTCTATGAAAATGAATAACAATATTTCATCTATGAAACACGAACAGTTTTTAGAAGTACCAGCAAATGGTGAGCTAAAATTGTTGCCTGGAGAAAGTCATATTATGTTAATGGGTTTGAAATCACCACTAATAAAAGGACAAACATTTCCACTTAATTTACATTTTGAAGGTCTGCAAGACTTAAAGATTGAAGTACCTATTAAGTCAATAAATGTTGATGAAATGAAAGATATGAAAATGTAATAATTAATTTTTATTCACATTATGGCAAGTAAGTAATTTAATTATTTGCCTTTCTTTGTTTATTTCAAAACCACATTCAACATTTCTACCTGAATTTTCATAGGTACCAAATAACATATCCCAAATAGGAATACTGTAATTGTTATTGTGAACTTCTTTTTCATGATGTATACGATGCATTTCTGGCCTTACGATGATATAACCAAGCCATTTTGGCGTTCTTATATTGGTATGTTCCCAGAAATCAAAGAAATTTGTGATGACAGAGACGAATACAGCAGATCGTGTATCTACACCTAGCACTATATATGAAATAAAGTTAACGATAACCGCTGTAGCAGCAAAATCAAATGGATGCGAATAGATTGCGGTTAGGGCTTGAATGCGATATGTACTGTGATGTACTTGATGGAATGTTGTCCATAAAAAATTTGAGTAGTGTCGAAATCTATACCACCAATAGACAATAAAGGTGATAATAAAATAGCCAGCTAGACCTTGAAGAATTGGAGGTAAGTGATAGAGAAAATTAATATTTAAATATTTAAATAAAGAAAATTTATTTTGATTAAAGAGATGATCACCAATTATTGTCGTTATCGCAATACCAGTGGATGCATATATGAACAATCTTATAGTCCATTTGTGGTCTATTTCATACTTAATTAAAGGAAATAGTCGCTCTAGAAGCAATAATATAATTGCACCAAAAGCAGTAAGCCATATTGGGGAATTAATCAATTGGTTGAACATAACAAGCAAATTAAAGATTATTTTGCAAATTATAGCAAGGAATGTATTGCAAATTTAACTATAGTAATAATTGCTAATTTGGATTTTTTAGTTTCTTTCTCATACTTTTCTATATAAATTACCGTTACAATAAATTATTGAAATATATTATTAAAATCATTAGATAAGGCTTTAGTCAGGGAGTTATTGTGAATATAGATCTTGATGACGAGTATATAGAGAATATAATATTTGATGAAATTACTATTGGTCAAACGGGAAGGTTAGTTCGTACTTTAACTCTGCAAGATATTCAAGCATTCGCAGCAGTATCCGGCGATACAAATCCAGCTCATTTAGATCCAAAGTTCGCAGATTCCTACATGTATCATCAGTTAATTGGTCACGGTATGTGGAGTGGGTCTCTTATATCTACTCTACTAGGTACCATTTTACCTGGTCCTGGGACAATATATCACGATCAATCTCTACATTTTAAAAAACCAGTTAAATTAGGCGACACACTAACTGTAATAGTTACAGTAAAAGCCAAGGATGAATTAAAAAAGTTAGTGACATTTGATTGTCATATAAGAAATCAACAAGATGAGTTAGTTATTTCTGGTGAAGCCAAAGTCATAGCTCCAGTTAATAAAATCAGACAGCCTAAAATACAATTACCGCAAATACACCTTTTCGATCCTGGTCAACGTATTAAAGAATTTATAGATATGGCAAAGGGATTAGAGCCCGTTAGATGTGGAGTTGTACATCCTTGTGATAAAGAGTCGTTAACGGGACTATTTATTGCCGCAGAAAAAAATTTAATTTATCCAGTTCTTATTGGTTCATTAAACAAAATAAAACAAATTGCAGAAGAAACACAAATTGATATATCTCAATTTGAAATAGTTGATACACCACATAGTCATGCTGCAGCAGATATTGCAGCAAAAATGGCAGAGGAAGGCAAACTTGAGGCCTTAATGAAAGGAAGTTTACATACAGATGAACTTATGCATGCTGTTTTACAAAGTAAGAATTTGAGAACAAAGAGGAGAGTCTCGCATATATTTCGTTTTGAAGTACCTTTGTATGATAAGCCTATTCTAATATCTGATGCGGCGCTAAATATAAAACCTACCTTATTAGAAAAAAGAGATATTGTCCAAAATGCGATAGAGCTATCTCACATTTTAAGATGTGAGAATCCGAAGGTTGCGATACTTTCAGCGGTCGAGACAGTAAATCCTGACATACCATCAACAGTCGAAGCTGCTGCATTATGTAAAATGGCTGATCGAGGTCAAATAACGGGTGGAGTACTTGATGGTCCGTTAGCATTTGATAATGCTGTATCGCTAGAAGCCAAGAGAATAAAGCACATCACTTCTCAAGTTGCTGGACAAGCAGATGTTCTTATTGTCCCCGATCTAGAGTCTGGCAATATGTTAAGTAAACAATTAGAGTATCTTGCCGGAGCAATTTCATCAGGAGTTGTTCTTGGATGTAAAATTCCAATTGCATTAACAAGTCGCGCTGATGGTCCTGCTACAAGAATGGCTTCAGCAGTGTTGGCTAAATTAGTGGCACATCATTATCGAGTTAATAAGCCATAATTATGGGAACACAAAAACAATCTGTTTTATCGGTTAACGTCGGCTCTTCATCAATTAAATTTGCTATATATAGAGTAGAAAATAACAAAATAGATTTAAGATTAGTGAAAGGTAAATTTGACAATCTAATAGCGAATCAACATACACAATTAAGCTGGCAATGTAATAGGACAACTGATGTAGATGAGTTGTTTATTCCTGAAAATACAGATAAATTTGATTATGCCCTTGAAATATTAACAAAAAGGATACAAAGAGAATTTCCTGATCTACTTATTACTATAATAAGCCATAGAATAGTGCATGGTGGAAACAAATACAGTCAGTCCGTTATCCTTAATGAGACTGTATTCAAAGATATTAAAAGTTATGTGCCACTTGCACCATTACATCAACCTCATAATATTGACGGAATTAGTATTTTTAAAAAATACTTTCCTAGTGCTATACACGTAGTATGTTTTGATACGGCATTTCATCATACTATGTCAGAAATAGAAAAAACCTACGCAATTCCACTCTCATTAAAACAAACAGGGATTATTCGGTATGGCTTTCATGGTTTATCATACCAGTACCTCTGTCAGACACTAAGTGATTTGACTACTGCTATATTAGGTAAAAGTATTCTAATGCATTTAGGAAATGGGGCGAGTATTTGTGCGTGTATCAACAAAACCAGTATTGCCACTTCAATGGGATTTAGTACGTTAGACGGTCTGATAATGGGTACTCGTTGTGGTTCAATTGACCCAGGAGTATTAACATATTTACTTCATAATGGGTGGTCTTTGGAGCAACTGGAGGATATGCTATATAACAACTCTGGTTTAAAGGGAGTCTCTGGTATTTCCTCCAATATGAAAGAGTTACGTGAATCCCCCACTAAAGAAGCTTCTTTCGCAATAGAATTATTTTCTCATGAAATTATCAAGCATTTTGGTTCTCTGTACGCCTTATTAAATGGTTTAGATGTGATTGTATTTAGCGGAGGAATTGGAGAGCATGATGCACAACTTCGAAATACTATCTTAGAGAGGTTGTCCTTTTTAAATGTAGTAATTGATATCGAAAAAAATAATTATTATCGAGGTGAACAACCAGAAAAAATTAGTTCTGAAATGAGTAAAGTTGAAGTTTGGGTAGTCCCTACCGATGAAGAGTATGTGGCTGCTACAGAAGCATTAAATACTATTTTTTATTAAAAATAGAAGCTTTGATTTATTTCTTTTTTGCCTTTAGTATACTAATATCAATATCACGTTTAGATAATTTATTATGAAAAATTTAACCAGCAAAATATTCACACCTTTACTCTTGGTTTCTATTTTAACTGCCTGTTCCAATAGTTTTATTTCTGAAAAATATGGTGCGGATGAGGTTCGTATGCTCTATCCTAATCAAGTTACAAATTGTGAATTTAAAGGGAAAACTCGAGTTACGGTGATGTATAAAATAGGATTTATCGACCGCGACCAAACTGCTATTCAACAAAATTTAATTAAATTAGCTCGAAACAACGCAGTTGATATGCATGGGAACGTCATCACAACGACAGAAGTTCCTGTAGACGGCCAACAATCTTTTAATGTTTATTTTTGTAAAGATCAATGAGCCTTTCTTAAATTTGAGACGTAAACTAATAGTATAACTATAATGAATAAGCCGCTAGATAGATACATTCTATCTAGCGAGAGCCCACCGCTAATGATTGGTTTGTCTAGATAATCCCCTAATACAGCGCCAAAAGGTCTTGTTAGTATAAATGTTCCCCAAAATAAAACTGTTTTAGAGAGAAAAGAGTAGTTATTTAAAGTGGCTAAGACAATTATTAGAGAACCAAATAAAAGAATTCCATTAGAAAAACCAAGTCCTATTGTGTCAGCACTCCAGTCGCCTAATGCGGTTCCAAGAGTTTGTGAAAAAACTATCGTTATCCAATAAAACCATTCAGAACGTTGATTATGAAATATATTAATTGAAATTTCTTTTTCTTTGTAATACCAAATAATAAGACTCAGAGATAATAAAGTTGCGATGATACTTGTACCGCCAAGATAGCCAATATTTAAAGCTCTATCCACAAAATCAGCTAATGTTGTTCCAACCGTTGTCGTTGCAATAATAACAGACCAATAAAGATAAGAATTAAACTTCTTATACATTACCTGAACATTTACTAGTAGTAGGAATAGGCAAGCAAAAATAATAGTACTTGTTAAATAACCTAATCCCAATGACATAGATAAGGTATCGCCTGCAGTTTCTCCCAACGTAGTGATACAAACTTTGATAATCCAAAACAATAAAGTAACTTCAGGAGCTTTTAACGAATTTGTATTGTTTAACATATTTTTTGAATAATTGATAATCGATGAAAGAAATATAAAAATAATGTGAGGTAATTAATCAGTATAATAAGTGACAATTATTAACTATTTACTACAGTTAAATTTTTAGCTATGTCAAATATTAAACATAATTTATATGCACTGTCTTTAGGCGCATTAGGCGTAGTCTATGGCGATATAGGTACGAGTCCTTTATATACATTAAACACAATTTTCACAGGTGGTAAACATCCTGTTGCCCTCAGTGCTGATAATATATTTGGTATTTTATCGCTTATATTTTGGTCTTTGATGATCATCGTATCTTTCAAGTATGTGGCATTTATCATGCGTGCTGATAACAGGGGTGAGGGCGGAATAATGGCGCTACTTGCACTGGTATTGGGAAAGCTATCTGATTCAGGTGGCTCAAGAAGAACTATCTTAATATTAGGACTCTTTGGTGCCTCGTTGTTTTATGGAGACGGTGTAATTACTCCAGCAATTTCAGTTTTATCTGCGGTAGAAGGGTTGGAAGTAGCCAGTACTTCGTTAAAAAATTATGTTGTACCTATCACATTAGTGATTTTAATAGGTTTGTTTTTTATACAAAGAAAAGGTACTGCAAAAGTTGGCGCTTTATTCGGACCGATTATGGTGGTTTGGTTTTTATTACTTGGTTTACTTGGTTTACTAAGTATTATTCATCAGCCGCAAGTGTTAAACGCACTTAATCCTATTTATGCATTTAATTACTTAAAAAGTGATATTACTATAGGCTTTCTGTCATTAGGTGGAGTGGTTTTAGCATTAACAGGCGCAGAGGCGTTGTATGCGGATATGGGGCATTTTGGAAAAAAACCAATTCAAACTGCATGGTTTTACCTTGTACTTCCCGCATTAGTTCTGAACTACTTTGGACAGGGTGCACTACTCATTACTAATCCAAAAGCAATTGAAAATCCATTTTATTTACTGGCTCCTCATTGGGCACTATACCCTATGGTATTGATTTCTACTGTGGCGACAATTATTGCTTCTCAAGCAGTCATTTCTGGTGCTTTCTCAATGACAGACCAAGCGATTAAATTGGGTTACGCGCCACGTATGGAAACACAACATACGTCAGAGGCTGAAATTGGACAGATTTATGTACCTGGAATTAACTGGACATTAATGCTTGCCGTTATTACTTTGGTGTTGGTCTTCAAATCCTCGGCATCATTAGCTTCAGCTTATGGTATCGCTGTTACAGGGACTATGTTTATTACTTCAATACTAGCATTTATTGTTGTTCACAAATTATGGGGATGGGGAATTATTAAGGGTATCGCACTAATTTCTATCTTGCTATTTATTGATGGTGTATTTTTTAGTGCGAATTTAATAAAAGTAGAAGAAGGGGGATGGTTACCTTTATCCTTTGGCTTGATTATTTTTACATTAATGACTACTTGGAAAAAAGGAAGAGTTATACTTGCACAGCGTCTTAAACGGGAAGCCATTGATTTGATTCCGTTTGTAAATAGTGTGACGGGAGATTCCGTAACATATGTGCCAGGAACTGCTGTTTTCTTAACTAGTAACCCAGATGGTGTTCCCAGTGCATTAATGCACAATATGAAACACAATAAAGTAATACATGAAAAGGTTATTATTCTTGCCGTAAGAGTCCTTGATATTCCTCATGTGTCTTTAGAGGAACGTATTGCATATAACAAGATTAATGATGTGTTTCATCAAATCACATTACGCTTTGGGTTTATCGATGAGCCGAATGTACCTGACGCATTATTCTCACAGCAGCATGTGATTTTAGAACCATTTGAAACGTCGTTCTTTTTATCAAGAGAAACCCTTATTCCTAAAACTGGCTCGGACATGTCCTTCTGGCGGGAAAAATTATTTATTGCCATGTTCCGAAATGCGGGGAGTGCTATTCCCTTTTTCAAGATTCCACCTAATCGTGTAGTCGAGATTGGCGCTCAGGTAGTGTTATAAAATGATGGTGAATACAGAATTAGTTGGTTATATAGCTGCTATTCTTACTACGACTTCTTTTATTCCGCAATGTCTGAAAACCCTCAAAACGAAAGATGTTTCTGGAATATCTACTGGTATGTACGTGGTATTTACGGTGGGGGTATTGATGTGGCTATGGTATGGTTTAATGAGAGAAAGTTGGCCAATTACAATAGCCAACGCCATAACGGCAACATTGGCTATTCTTATATTATGGCTTAAAATTAAATATACGTATTTTTAAGGGTTTTCAGGAAAGCGTGGCAAAGAAACCCCATCTTTAGGGAGGGGGTACTGAGCCATATTCATTTCTAACGCTAAGAAACTGTAATACCCAACAATTCCAGCTAAATCAACGGCACCTTTTTTGCCAAAGTGCTTTTCTATCGCAGAATAAGTTGTATTCGAAACTTGTTTATTGTTCAATAATTCAACAGTAAATTGATAAACAAGCTGTTCTTCTGTATTCATATTTGTTGGAATTTGTCCTTGACGGATGGCCTCGATGGTTGAGGCAGAAATTCCTTTTTTCAGGGCAATAGGAGCATGGACGTACCATTCATAGTCTTGAGTCCAAAAACGAGAGGTTACTAGAATAGTGAGTTCACTTAATGTATTACCTATCGCTGAGTGATAACGTAAATAGTCCCCCATTGACCGAGCTTCATTCATTAGCTGGGGACTATATAGAAGTGGTTCAAAAGGACCAAAGATTTTTGTTTTCCTGGCATTTTCAAATATTTTTTGAGCTTCTTGCTGTTCTTGTGAGTAATGATCTGGATTTATTGTAGGTAGTCTATTTTCAGCAAAGGAAAAATTAATATTTAAGCTTATAAAAAGAAATAAAATTAGTCTTTGATATGCTTTCATATGATGATCCTATGTGGTTTTCTTTTGATGAAAAACAATATAAACAACACTGAATAAAATAGCTAAAAATGGAATGGTACTGTAAAAGCTAACATTGAGTTGAATTAGCATACCAGTAATTAGAGCACCTAATGCATACACTGAAAATATAATTATTTGTCTTTTAGCAGAAAAAAGAGACTCTTGTCTGTGTGCTCTATGCCTACTTTGCATAAGAGCAACCATAATACTGGTTAATGTACTGGTGAATACTACAGTTGATATACCTTCAATACTAACTTTTCTTGCTGAAATGCTTTGAATGCCCATTGCAATGGCAGAGAAAATGATCATACTATAAAGAACTAATCCACTACTGGGATAGCCTTTGAAATAAACAATGATAAGATTGATGAGTAGAAAAACGGCTTCTAAAACTAAAGTGAAAATGAGTTCATGGGTTTTTTTTTCAAGTTTAATAACACTCGCAAAAGCTACTCCCGCCAAATAGCCAATCACAGCAATTAAAGAATTAAATGCGGCGAATAAGTCACCCGATCCAAGTGCAATTCCTAACAGTGCCGTATTACCAGTCATTGCAGATGTAAATACTTTTTGTAATTTTAAAAAAGCGATGACATCTGTGGCACTTGATGCAATGGCCATAAACGATAAAAGAAGATCACGTTTATCCAGTGACTGAGTATTGATAGCGGTAGATTTTGTAAACATAGTTAATGGGGTTTTTTATAGATAAATAATATTAAACTCATTCTAAATCATTTGCGTAAAAAAAGCTTTTGAAAAGCTTTTTTACATACAAAAGTTATTTATTAACTAGATATGGTTATTTATCAGATTTTAGTAGATGCTGATTGTTTGCTAGTAGTCGAATACCTTCAACCACTTCATCTCGTTGGAGTTTGTTGATTGAGCTCATTAGTTTACCAACCCTTTTATAAAAGATAGGCATGACTTCATTGACTTTTTTTATTCCTGCCTCGGTAAGTTGTATACAGTATTTTCTTCTATCTAGAGGATCAATTATGCGAGTGATGTAGCCATCTTTTTCTAGTCCACTGATAAAACCGGTCATTGTCGCTTTAGTAACTCCAGCATCCTCAGCAAGACTACTAGGACAAGATATTAAATCATCTTGACGTGTAAGTAGTACCAAAACCCACCATCTACCCTGAAGTAGATGATGTTCATCTAATAGTTTGTTTAGTGATTCTGATAAATCAGAGACTGATCTCATAATTTGCATGAAATCGGATAATGCAGGGATATCAGCATCAGGATATTTTTCTTGGAATTTTGTAATGACTTCTGGACTGGCTAACTTCTTCAATAAGAGCATATTGTTTTCCTGATATTTTATTTTTTATGAAATGTATATCCCTTAGATTTCATGCATGCTGCATATAAATCATCATTGGTAGTGGTAGTTATAACATTATTTCCAACCATTGGGTAAGAATAAGGGTAAACCCCTTGATAGTTAGGGTTCGACCATCCTTGAACTTGTTGTGACTCTTTCAAACACTGGTAGTGGTCAATTTCTGCTTGCGTAGGGACTTGGTCTTTAACCCATGTACCCTGAGGCATACAACCAGATAAAAGGAATAAAGCACAAGTTGTTATCAAAACACTCTTTCTCATTTTATACTCCAATGTATTTACTCTTCTTTTATAATCTTTTTAATCATAAAAGTTCTTTATAAATCAATGTGTAAAAGTTTGCAACTGCGGTTAATAAGGGGTACAAATGCTAAATATTAAAGATATCTTGTTTCATCCAATAATATTTGTAATATGTTTAACTTTATCTAATATATTTATGACCTTTGCTTGGTATGGGCATTTAAAAAACTTTGCTGATAGGCCATGGTGGATAGCTGTATTAGTTAGCTGGGCCATAGCTTTTTTTGAATACTTGTTACAAGTACCAGGTAACCGTATTGGGCACATGTTTTTTAACTTAGGCCAATTAAAAATTATTCAAGAAGTAATTACCTTGAGCGTATTTATTCCATTTTCAATCTTATATATGAATGAACCCTTTAAGTGGAATTACTTATGGGCTGGGATATGTTTATTAGGCGCAGTATTTTTTATGTTCCGCTCTTAGGTCTGTCTCTATCTTGTGCATGACGCTCTGCTATATTGAGAAGTAGTTCAAGATCCTCTTCATTAATATCAAGTAATTCTTTATTGTTTTCAAGAGCAAATTCAATATCTGCTCTTTCAATAGCAGACCACTGAGTGACCAGTGGTTGGGTTGGGGTGGGTTGTGCGTGATGGGGATATGAGCGTTTAACTAAATTATTATAAAAAAGTGCCATTGCAGCTAATAGCATTGAATTGATCAATGTGGGATATATAACGAATAAATACCCTAAATGATGGATTGTTTCTCCACCAAAAACAGCAGTTAACGCTACTGCACCACTAGGGGGGTGAAGGCAACGCGCTTTCATTGCTAATAGTATAGTCAATCCAACGGCTATTGCGCCTGCCAGTCCCAGGGATGGAATGAGTTGACTACAGGTAACACCGATTAATGAGGCGATTAAGTTACCTCCAATAATAGACCAAGGTTGAGCTAAAGGACTCGCAGGAACTGCAAACAATAGAACAGCAGAGGCTCCCATTGGTGCAATAAACCATGGGTTGGTTTCTCCTAAAAAATATTTTGATAGTCCCTCTGTAATAGCTAGACCAACTAATGCACCAATTGGTGAGATTAGATAATCTTTTCTTGGAAAATACATCTTTTGTGGAATAAATCCCTTCATCCAGCTTAACAAATACAACATGTAATACCTTATAAATTATTTATAAAATGGATGGGAATATCCGGATTGAAAAACTTTTTTTCAGGAATAAGTAAATCAGAAAGTAGACAGTCATCTAATTCTTTTAAGAAATTATTCTGGGCTTTTTTAAGAATCCCTTTTAGTTTGCATGCTCTACTTATTTTGCAATGGTCCTTTTCTTGGTTAAAACAATCAAGTAAATCAATATCAGGTTCGCTAAGTCTAACTACATTTCCAACGCTGATTTCATTTGGCTTTTTCCCGAGAATAATTCCTCCTGCTCTCCCACGAGTGGTTTTAATAAAACCATTAAGCCCTAATTGATGTACTACTTTTACTAAATGATTACGTGATATATCGTAAAATTCTGCTAATTCAGTAATTGTCACTGAGCGATTATTCTCATGTGCCAGGTATAGCAATACTCTTAGTGAATAGTCTGTATAAAAGGTAAGTTTCATTTAGTTTAAATAATTCGCTTCAGCTTGATATCTATTAAATTCCCATTTTAGCTAATTCTTAACGATTTTCCTGAATTTATTTGACAACATAGTTTTTTGAAAATAAGATGTATTAATAATACATCTTTTAGGTGTATTCAGAAAATTTAATTTTGGAGAAAAAGAATGAGCTTATATTCAGAAATTGGGGGCGATGCAGCAGTATCCGTTGCAGTAGACATTTTTTACAGAAAGGTATTATTAGATGACCGTATCAATAGGTTTTTTGAGGGCGTTGATATGGAAAAACAAGCTGCTAAACAAAAGGCCTTTTTGACAATGGCTTTTGGCGGGCCACATAATTACACCGGTGAAGATATGCGTCGTGGTCACGCACACTTGGTTAAAATGGGGCTAAACGACAGCCATTTTGATGCAGTTATGGAGCATATAGGCGCCACCTTAAAAGAATTAAATGTACCTGACCATTTAATCGCACAGGCCGCGGCGATTGCAGAAAGTACGAGAAATGACGTGCTAGGAAAGTAGTTGTGGTAACTGTAACTTATCAAAGTAAGCAGTATCAATGCGGGAATGGGTCTCTTTTGGATAATTTATTAGAGCAGGGGGCATCCATTCCCTTTTCATGTAAAAGTGGTTTATGTCAAGCATGTGAAATGAAGGTACTGGAAGGAGTGGTTCCAGCAAAAGCTCAAGTGGGTTTATCAGAAAACAAAATTCATGCAAAACATTTTTTAGCATGCCAATGTTTTCCTGAAGAGAGTTTAGTGATTGCTTCACTTGATGGAGAGGTCCGTAATACAAGAGTAACGCTAATTGATAGAGTGCAAGTAAATCGTTCTATTGTTAAGCTTGTACTAAGACCAGAGGAAGAATTTGACTATCAAGCAGGGCAGTATATTAGGCTATATCAGTTAAAAAATGAGTTTCGCTGTTACTCTATAGCGTCAAACCCTGATTCAGAGAAGGATATAGAGTTACATATTCAAATTATTAATAACGGTAAACTTTCACCTTGGTTGGCGAACCATGTAGCAATGGGGGAGCAGATTGAAATATCAGAAGCCATGGGGACATGTATTTATCCAGATAAAAATACACATCCTACTCTATTTATTGCCAGTAACTCAGGCTTGGCTCCCATTTATGGGATGATAAAAAAAGCCCTATTTCAGGGAGATAAGCAAGAATTTAAGCTCTATCACGGTGTAACTCAGGAGAGTGATAAATATCTGGTTAATGAATTAACCCTTTTAAGTCATCAATTTAATAATTTGAATGTAAATTGGTTTGATTATAGTTTGGTAAATGACAATAAACACCAATCATTTATTCACTACGCCTTATCAGAGTTAGTCTCTCCACAAGACTGGAAAGTCTATTTTTGTGGTAACCCTGATATGGTTACCTACGGTAAGAAACAAAGCTTTTTAAAAGGTGTTTCGATGAAAAATCTTTTTTCAGACTCCTTTGTCCCCAGTAAAACTAATTAATTATTTTGCTTATTAGTGAATTTATTAATAAACCACCACTAGTTAGAAAAATAAATAAGACGCTAGCTAAAATAATTGGTTTTATCCCAGCAGTTTTTAGCGCAGACTTATGTGTCCTCACCCCAAGAGCAAACATTGCCATAGCGAGTATGACGTTATCCATGTCTATACCAAATTGAATGATTGGTTTGGGTAGTGCTACAAAACTATGGATGACGGTAAGCAATATAAATGCTATTGCAAACCATGGGATTGTTATTTTTCTATTTTGTTGATGTGTAGATTGATTCTTTAAGGTAAATGACAAGGCAATCAGGAAAAAAGGTAGCATCATTACTCTTAGCATTTTTTCAGTCACAGCAATATGACTAACATGTTCGTTAACAGAACGACCAGCTACGACTACTTGCGCCACTTCATGAATTGTAGATCCCAGATAGGTTCCTACCGTAGAGAGAGGTAAGCCGCTATATTGAAAAACAATCGGTTCAAGGAACATAGAAAGAGTACCAAAAATCACTACAGTAGCAACCGCGATAGATACTTTATGTGCTTGAGCTTTAATAACTGGTTCGGTTGCAAGAATAGCAGCAGCACCGCATATGGAGCTTCCTGCGCCAATTAATATCACTGTTTGTAAGTCTTCCTTAAGCCATTTTCTGCCCACCAAGTATGCCAATGAGAAGGTGGATATAACCATGGTTAAGTCAATAAGTATTCCAGACAGTCCTACTTGCATAATTTCGCTAAAAGTGACTTTTAGGCCGTAGAGAATGACACCTAACTTTAATAACTGACTTTTAGAAAAATCCACTCCCCAATGTATTTTCTCTAGCTGGTTAACAACGCTTATATTGCCTAATACAATGCCCAATAATATGGCAAGGGTGAGTGAGGTGATGTGATGTTGTGAAAAAAACGGAAGATTTCCAGCTGCAATGGAAATCAGCGCGCCCATAAATGTAAAAAACAAGCCTGAAAGCCGAAAAGATAAATTTTGCACAATATTGTTACCTTGTTTAAATTTGTTTTCATATTGTGCTTCGCGGCATATAATTACTCAAATTCATTAATTTCATTAAAAGATAACTTTAAGTTATGAGAATCCCTTTTCAAGCATTAAGAGCATTTATCGAGGTTGTTGAAACAGGTAGCTTTACCAAAGCTGCCGAAAATCTGTTTATTACACAGCCTGCCATATCCAAGTCGATTAAAGAACTTGAGAGCTTATTTGATGTGAAACTCATTGATAGAGCTTATCTGCCTGTTTTACTTACAGACAGTGGCGTTTCTTTATATAATTTAGGTAAAAATATTTTTACAATCGAACACGCTATTATTCAAGACTTGACTCTAAGGTCTCAAGCCAAAGTGGGTAATTTGACCATTGGAGCTAGTACCACTGTTGCGTCACATTGGCTATCTCCTTATTTAGTTAATTACTCAATAAAATTTCCTGATATCAATATTTCTGTTGTAAGTGGCAATTCACAACACATAATAGATAATCTTAAAAAGTGTGAAATTGACATCGGTTTAATAGAAGGTCCGGTCATTAATGAGCCTGATATAGAGGTTCGAGAATGGCAAAAAGAACGTCTGTTATTAGTGACTTCTACAACATTTATGTCAAATACACTAATTAATGATTTATCGCAGGTTAAATGGATTATGAGAGAAGATGGGTCGGGTACTGCTAGAGTTACTGATGAATATTTAAATCGTTATCATATTAAACCTCGATCTATAGTACGGGTAGGGAATAACCTGGCTGTCTTGAATTTAGTCTATGCTGGGTTAGGTGTTGCATTGTTACCTGAAATTATGGTGAAGGATGGGATAAAAGAAAACAAGTTACAAAATTTACATGTATCCGAACATGATAATTTTATAGAAAGAGAGTTGAATTGGATAACATTAAAGTGGCGCAATGAAAGTCCAATTCGTAAGGCATTTAAAGAGTTAATTTTTAATTAATTAGCTTAAAATGGGGAGATAAAAATCAACTTTAAATCCTTTTTTATCAGATAAATTAGTAAATTGAATTTCTCCATGATGTGCTTTAAGTGTTTTATAAGTAATAGCTAAGCCTAAGCCAAAACCCTTATTATTCAAAACTCTTTGCGAATTGCTGGCTCGGAAAAAGGGCTGTGTAATTTGCGTAATCTCAGAATCATCTACGCCTTCTCCATCATCCACCACTGAGATATGTGCTTTATCATTGAGCGTTTTGATGACTGTAATGACAATATTTGTTTTGGCATGTCTTAATGCATTTCTAACAACATTTTCAACAGCATAGTACAGTAAAGACGCATCACCTTTAACTTGAATGAGCTCATTTATTACATTAAGTGAAACCGATTTATTTAGCGATTTAGCCTCAAATAACGCGTTATCAGTAATTTCTTGAATAAGCGAATTAAGATCAATGATCTCTTCATTAAGATGATTTATACCATCATCTAATTTTGACAGTGTTAGTAATTCACCAATCAGCAGGTCAATACGTTTACACTCTCTTTCAATTCGTGACATTTCATCATCGTTGGTAGGATGTTTTTGTCTCAATAAACCTGTTGCCATTTGTAAGCGTGTTAATGGCGATCTTAACTCATGCGAAATGGTGTGTAGTAATTTTGTTTGGCTATCAATAAGTTTTCCTAATCGCAAACTCATATTTTTTATGTCACAGGCTAACTCACCAAGACTATCATTACGATCAACCAGTTGAGGATGTAAGGTAATATTAAAGTGTCCTGCGCCAACTTGAGAGATGGTTTGTTTTAATATTTCTATTGGTCGAGAAAGATGACGTGCCAAAATAAAAGCAAAAAGAAGACTTGCTAGAGTTGCTCCTACCAATGGAACCACTGGAATAAGTGGTCGATTACGCCACGGCGAAGGAATGTCAGCGACAAAAAGTAAATAGTGATGCCCATCAACGGATAGTGTTTGAATTGCATTATTTTGTAGAGTAGTTTGGCTTTTTTGATTAACAAATTCAAGAAAATCCTTGGGAATTTTTCGCCCTAAAAGTTCTTTACTATTATTCACATCAACAACATATACAATGCGTCTAAATCTTTTCTTTAAATAATCTTCGGTAGCAACTAAACCTTGATTTTTTAGAGTGTCTGCAACAGGATCAAGATAAAAAGCGGCACCATTAGATAAATCTAAATTTACCTCTGTGAGTGGCTCGTGATGACGAATATACCAAATAGCTGTCCCGATTCCCCAAATGGTCGTCAATTGGGCAATCCATATCGTAAAAAAAAATTTCCAGAATAATTTATACATTATTACTCAATAATAAATAGGTACCCTTGGCCATGTACGGTTTTAATTGGGGCTGATGTAGGGTTGATGGCTTCTAGTTTGTTTCTTATTCTGCTGATGTGTACATCAATACTTCTCTCGAATCGTGCAAGGGGGTGGCCTAGGCCTTCTTCAGAGAGTTGAGTTTTAGTAACTAACTTTCCTGCGTTTTTAACTAATACTTCAAGCAAATTAAACTCACTACTGGTTAATGGAAGTTCTTTATCAAACCAGAAAGCTTGTCTTTTTCCTGGCCATAATTTAAGTTGATTAATCTCAATAACGCGATTGTTATCTTGAAAGCTCTGGCTATTTTGCGAACGTCTAAGAATGGCTTTAATTCGTGCGGTTAACTCTCTTGGCGTACAGGGTTTAGGTACATAATCATCGGCTCCAAGCTCTAATCCAATGATACGATCGCTATCATCTCCTCTTGCGGTTAACATTAATACAGGTATCAGTGACTCCTCTCGAATTTTTTCGAGTGTCTCTAATCCATTTATATTAGGCATCATAATATCTAGCACAACAATAGAAAAGTTATCTTTTTTTAGAAGAGAGAGGCCTTCATATCCAGTATGAGCTACGTTAACGTCAAATCCCTCTCGCTTAAGATATTCAGCTATCATTTCAAGAAGCTCTACATCGTCATCAATGAGTAATACCTTTTGCATAGCTACAACTACCTATTTTGATTTAATTAGCATTAATGATAAATAAGTTATATCGAATAGTCATAGAATAAAGTGAATTGATGGGATGATTTACAATATTTTGCAAACTTTATTGACAAATTTGTATTCAAATATATCACTATTATCTTTCTATATAATTAACCAAGGAGTATTGGTATGAAGACATTAAAATTTCTAATGCTAGCTAGTATGATTTTTTTGTTGAATCAACTCAATGCGTTCGCAGATACCAACGCCGTTAAAGATACGCCACCTAACTATGAAGAACAGTTCATTGTCTCTAGATTAAGCGATTTGCATGAAAAAATTCAATTAAATGCAAGTCAGGAAAAGGCATGGAGTACTTGGTCCAGTGGTGTTAAAAAAGACTTTTCCGAAATGCATGAGATGATGGAAGAGAGAAGATTAGGTAATCCCAAAAAACATGACTTGATGTTATCAACGCCTGAAAGATTAGATGCTTATCAACAATTTTTAGATCACCGTTTAGAATTACTAAAAGAACATATTTCAAAAGTAAAACAGGCTGCGAAAAGAACGCTTGCTTTTTATGACGTACTAGATAGTAAGCAAAAAGTTATCTTTGATTTGTATTGGTCAAATTGGCAAGCTAATTATTTTTCACATCACCCAATGATGGGACCTGGATATGGGCAAGATTATGGTTATAGACACATGATGCCACCTAAATCCGCACCAGGAAATAACTAGAGAGATACTCATGAAAAAAACACTGATATTGCTATTGATATTAGGCTCTTTATCTTATACTTCAATGAGTTACGCGGATCGAGGGGGTGCGATTGGATTAGGTTTTATTGCTGGTGCCTTAGTGGGCTCGCAACTGGCCTATCCCTATTACGCAAGACCCTATGTATACGCTCCACCAACGGTGATTTATTCACAACCGGTTTATGTTCAACCTGCACCACCGCAAGCGTTTCAATATCAACCAACCAGCCAAGGTAGTTGGTATTATTGTCCGTCATCAGGGGCTTATTATCCCTATGTTGCTCAATGTTCAGTCCCTTGGCAAATGGTTCCGAGTACACCGCAATGAAAAAAATAATTTTTTTAACTCTTAGTTTGTTGACTCTTTTTTCTAATTCTTACGCAGATGAAGAAAGACATTTTCGTGAGCGTCATTTTGTTGAGTTTCATGATAGAGATGTACATTGTTTTCATCCACGTGAACTAAGAGTGTGGGAGAGAGGTAGATGGATTCAAGCAACTCGGGGGGGATTATATGGTTGGTGGTGGGTCATCGGGCCCAGATGGTTTTATTATACAGCCCCTATTTATCCATACCCTATGATGGTTTCTGAGAGAGTGGTGTTTGTTAATGCCACACCACCAGTCTCGCCAGTTCCTCCTACGTACGTTTCGCCGCAAGCGACTACAATTGTACCGCCATCTCCCCCTATGTACGTTTCACCGCAAGCGACTACAGTTGTACCGTCATCTCCCCCACCAGCTATTCAAATGCGTTATTTTTGTCCTTCACTAAATGGATATTATCCCGAGATAGCCCAATGTCCAGAGCCATGGAGGAGAGTGAATGCAATACCTCCTGGACCTATTGCCAGATAAATAGATTATTTAGCCTTTATCTTTACACAATAGCAATGAAACGATTTAGAATAATTCTTAATTTAGCTGTTTTTAATAAATAGGAGAACAAAATGACATTAAGACTTGGTGATACCGCACCTAATTTTTCTCAAGAATCATCTATTGGTAAGATTAACTTCTATGACTGGGCAGGAGATTCTTGGGTAGTGTTATTTTCACATCCAGCTGACTTTACTCCTGTTTGTACTACCGAGTTAGGGCTCACAGCAAAGCTTAAGCCTGAGTTTGACCGCCGAAATGTGAAAGCCATTGCTTTATCTGTGGATTCTCCTAAGGAGCACGTGGAGTGGATTAAAGATATTGAACAAACACAACAAACTGTTGTAGGGTTCCCAATTATCGCTGATCAAGACAAAACAGTTTCTGGTTTGTATGACATGATTCACCCTAATCAATCACAAACTGCGACTGTTCGCTCTCTCTTCATTATTGATCCTAAGAAAGTAGTACGTTTGATCATTACTTACCCAATGAGTACGGGTCGTAATTTTGATGAAGTGTTACGTGTTATAGATGCCCTTCAATTAACCGATGGTTATACGGTAGCGACTCCAGGTAATTGGACAGACGGAGATGATGTAATTATTCCTCTATCAATTAAAGATCCTGAAGAACTTAAAAAGAAATTTCCTAAAGGGTTTAAAGAAGTCAAACCCTATCTCAGAGTGACACCTCAACCAAATAAATAAATAAAAAAGCCCTGACTAACTATCAGGGCTTTTTAAATAAAATCAATAAACTACTATTATTTTTTGGTCCATTTGGCAGTATCAAAAATGATGATAAGAAATGCTAAACCAGCAATACTTAAAATCTCATAAATTGCCATAGTATCTGTATCAGGAATCATCTGCGTTCTCTCCAAATATTATCATTGTCACTACAGTTAAATAAAAGCGCGTTAAAATCGCTTTTTTATTCAGTACTTAATCTATCACATTTCAAAGAGTTAGTGGAAATTTCATATTTTTTTACAACTTCCCCTTGAATTAGTTCGGATCGGTACTATCTAATGAGCTCAGTTGTAAAAGATATTTTATTATTAATAGGGAATCGAGACTATGAAATTATTAACACCTGTTAAATTAGGTTCGCTCGAACTTAATAATCGCGTGGTGATGGCACCTTTAACCAGAATGCGTTCAGCTGCAGGTGATGTTCCTGGCCCTCTAGCAGCGGAATACTATGCGCAACGCGCTAGCGCCGGCCTTATCATTACTGAAGCCACACAGATTTCTCCCTTGGGTAAAGGATATCCCGGTACCCCAGGTATTTATAGTGAAGAGCAGATTCAAGGATGGCAGAAGGTAACTTCTGCTATTCACGCAAAAGGTGGTAAAGTAGTGATGCAACTCTGGCATGTTGGTCGTATTTCTCACACATCCCACCACCCTGACGAGGGTTTACCTGTTGCCCCATCAGCGATCGCTCCCTCAGGTCAAGTATTTACTGCGCAGTGGGGTCAAGAGCCTTATGAAACCCCAAGGGCATTAACAGCAGAAGATATTAAAACGTTAATTGGTCAATATCGACAAGCAGCAGAGAATGCTAAGCGTGCAGGGTTTGATGGCGTTGAAGTCCATGCAGCAAATGGCTATTTGCTAGATCAGTTTTTACAAAATGGCACTAACAAAAGAGAAGATCAATATGGTGGTTCAATAGAAAATCGCTGCCGCTTATTAATGGAAGTGTTACATGAAGTGATTGCAGTGTGGGGTAGTGACAAAGTGGGCGTCAGATTGTCACCTTATGGTGAGTTTAATGATATGTCTGATAGTGATCCTATCGCATTGTTTAATGGTGTCATTGACCGAATAAACCCGTTACATCTTGCTTACTTGCATTTAATCGAACCACGTTCAACCATGGCTGGAGGAAGTGATCAAGTGGCTGAGAATGCGCCGAGTACTGCAACACTGTTTAGTGAGCGTTTTGATGGACAGGTCATCATGGCTGGAGGGTATAATAAAGACAATGCCGAGCAAGCTGTTAATGTAGGGCATGCAGATGCAGTAGCCTTCGGACGTATATATATTTCTAATCCTGATTTGGTTGAGCGTTTTGCTGCCAATGCACCTTTAACACCTTATGATCGCTCCACTTTTTACGGTGGCACAGAAAAGGGGTATACAGACTATCCAACTCTAGCATAATGTTTTACTAAGCTATGGGGAGAGTGACGAGATGGTATCGTGACTCCCCCCCTTCCATTCGCTAATGTGTTGTACTAAGTTATCCATTCCAATTTTTTCAGTAATACCTGATTGAATTAGTTGTGACATGACTTTTTTGTTGGCGCCGCATAGAACCAATTGCGTATTGTGTAAACGACATTTATCAGCAAGATTAAATAAGGTTTTAATTCCTGTTGCGTCAATTAAAGGGACTTTTCTTAGTCTTAATACCAAAGCCTCTGCATGAATATGGGCGCTTGCTAGCGAATGCTCTAAGCGTGATGCAACACCAAAAAAGAAAGGACCTTCTAGTGCATAGACCATAGTGTTTTTTGGTAAGCTAACCTGTTCATCATTTATTTCTGCGTTGATATCGTCAATAGATAATGCTTCAACAGCCACACTATCAGACATATTTTTCATAAATAGTAATGCTGCCATCACAACGCCAATATTGACAGCGATGACCAAATCAACAAATACAGTAAGAAAGCAGGTGGTAAGTAAAATAAAACGGTCTGAAAGTGGTGAGAAACGTAGCATATAAATGAAAGTATGCATTTCACTCATGTTGTAAGCAACAACAAAGAGTATGGCAGCCAAAGCGCAAAGTGGGATGTGAGAAGCCAGCGGAGCGAAAACCACAATAATAGTAATTAGAGTGAACGAGTGAATAATACCGGCTAACGGAGAGTTACCTCCATTTTTAATATTGGTTGCTGTACGCGCAATGGCTCCTGTTGCTGCAAAACCACCAAACAATGGACTCACTATATTAGCAATACCTTGGCCAATTAATTCTTGGTTCGAATTATGGCGAGTATTGGCCATACCATCGGCTACCACTGCAGATAATAATGATTCAATCGCACCCAATAAAGCGATAGTGAAAGCGGGTCCAATAAGTTTTAGTACTTCATTATAAGTAAGGGGTAGCAAGGTAAAACTGGGCAGAGTTTGTGGTATGCCGCCAAATGTACTACCAATTGTTGCAATGCCGTTTAAACCTAAAGACCAGTGAACGGTAGTAGCAAAAACCATCGCAATAAAGGGGGCCGGAATAGTTTTAATAATTCGTGGTGCAACAATTAAAATAAGTAATGTTGCTAGTGAAAGAAGTGTGGTTTGTATATTAAGCTGAGGGAGCTCGTGAATAAGAGCCAATAACTTTTGATGAAACAGTTCACCACTTACCGTGTTGTTAAGTCCAAAAAAATATTTCCATTGACCAACAAAAATAATAATAGCAATACCAGAAGTAAATCCCGTAATGACTGGGTCAGGAATATATTTAATGACCCCGCCAAGTTTTGCAACCCCCATAGCGATCAAAATCACGCCCGCCATTAGGGTCGCAATTTGTAACCCACTGAAACCATATTTGGCAGTGATACCTGAGAGAATGGCAATAAACGCACCAGTTGGACCTGCAATTTGTAGGCGACTTCCACCTAGAGTAGATACAAGCAATCCTGCCACTATGGCTGTATAAAGCCCTTGTTCTGGCTTGGCGCCTGAGGCAATAGCAAAAGCCATAGCAAGCGGGAGAGCGACAACCCCCACTATGACGCCGGCCAGTAGATTACTTAGCCAATGTTTTTTTTGTAGGAACCCAGAGCGATAAGCGTCTATCAAAGCAATCATAAGAAAAAAAATATATTAATGATATATTAAAAATGTTAATATTAAACATATAAATCATTACGTTTAATTAATAAGTGAACTAATTATGTCAAAAGCTATTAAGACCTCATCAACTTATTTGAAATTCGTTAACCTTGTGAATTCATTGAAAGATTTACCTACTTTTCCACAAATGGATGCACTCGAAACAAGGTTAATTCATGTTCTCGCATCTGCTTGGCAACAAGATACTAAAGTAAGTATTTTAGATGCAATTAATATGATTCCTGATATATCCTATTCTACAGTTCATGGAAGAATCAAGGACCTTAAAGATAAAGGTATGATCGGTGTGGAAATTGATGCCCATGATAAGCGTATTAAATACATAATTCCAACAAAAAAGACAAATTTTTATTTTGAAAAGATGGGAGAGTGCCTCATCAAAGCGCAGCGTTGATGAGAATAATTCAAATTTTAACAATTGCCCCATGTATATTGGGGTTATATTCTTCTCTTTGGCTTGGTTTTTCCTCTATCGTCTTAATGGATGGTTATTTAGTCAAGAAATAACCTCTCATTTTGCCAGTTGGATATTTTTACCCCAAATTGTACGATTAATTGCAGTGTTGATTTGTGGCTGGCGTGGAGCAATTGGATTGTTTGTTGGTGCACTACTTACTGGAGACTACAGTTCCGATAGCGCAATATTACACAGTATTGTTCTGGCCTTTTTGTCATCAATAGGCGCCTACATTGCGGTATATTTTTTTCTTTGGTGGGCACGACTACTTGATACATTATCAGGTTTAAAGGGCCGTCATTTATGGCAACTTGCACTGCTTGGAGCAATATTCAACTCGATCCCCACTAATACATATTTGTTTTTTTCAGGACTAATCACTAACTGGTGGATGGGAGTACTACCTATGCTCTCAGGTGACTGGTTTGGTAGTGCTATCATGCTATATATTATGAGGTTAACTCAAAAATTATGGAGTCGTTATTCCATTGGTAATCTTAATTAATCTGAATTAATTTTACTTTGTATCTCTCTTGCAACTTCCAAAGCCCCTTCAACACCAGATTTAATATGCTGAGGTAAATCCGGATCTCCAACAAACTGCCCTAGGGTTTCAACAACGCTGTAAACAAGCCCTTTGATAGCACCATTAACATGCTCATGCTGTTCTGTTTCGCTTTTAAGATGGTCAACCGCATCTAACAGGAATTTAGCTTGTTCTTGTTTTGATAGTTTAATCATGTCTGCTCTTTTTTGAGTATGTCTATCAATGATGATCCGTCAAAAAAAGATCGTCAAGTGTTTAATATAAACCAAGCGTTGAGCCTGAGAATCCTCCGCTATCTAAATATATATGCGATCCCACTTTTTGGATATTTAAAATAGTTTGTTTACCTTCATGACCTGGATCGGATACTTTCTTGAGGCGACTAAACGGCATTTCTTTGCCATTGATGAGAGCTTCCTCTAGAACGCGCCCTAGTTTAATATCAGTGGCGTTAAGAGGAGTAAGTCCAAGTAAATAGCGTAGAGTTGTTCCCATGTCCACATTACTAGAGGGAGCGCGATCAGTGTAATTGGTCTTAAAATCAGGGCCGATAGCAGCCATGAAAGGATAAGTGTCGGCACGATTAAAGTTACCATGCATCCCTTGTCCTTGCTGAAGGGTAGTATCAGCGATTTCTACACTACAAGTATAGGGTTGACGGCAAGCAGTATAAGAGCTTCTGAAGTTGACTACTATAGCCGGAGTTGGTGTTTGTGCGGAACCAATTAAGCCAATATCACTAAAAGTTAAGGTTCCAGGATAATGCCCTAATTTATCATCAACAAATACACCACTTACGTAATCTTCATGGAATAAGATATCAATAATCTTTTTTATCATTGTGTTATCTACAGAATGATCAAGATAAATTAAATCTGACCCACCGTTAGCGACAACGCTAACCTGTGGATGAGTAACATCTCGCCCAAGTAAGCCGTTGCCTGCGAGAGGGTGTTCATTAGTGCCAATTTGATGATTAGGTTGATTCGCATCAAATAAAGGTAAATTAAGAGCGCGACTTAAATCAATCGCTAAAAACCCAGGAGGTAGTTGATGTGTAGGGACATCAGAATAGGTTTGATTAACACTATCACTTGTTTTGCTTTCTTTCCATATGGTTGAAAAACCATGATCTGCTGCAACCACTACATCTGTACTATTATCTAAACCAAGTACTTTTAATGAGCTCATTAACTGATTTAGATTATCATCAGCATTTTTGATGGCTGATAAAGAAGTTGGTCCATTAATTCCAGGTATGACCTGTTGTAAGCTATCACCCTGGTTATGTTGTGTTCCATCAGGATCTCTTGACCAGAAGATTAATACAAAAGGTTTCTGTTGGTTTTTTAGATATGGAAGCAGAATTTTTGTAGTGACATCAATAAAATATTGTTGTTGTTGAAGATTGTTAGTGAGAGTACCTGGTGTTGTAGCGTTACCAGTTTTACCATTATCACCTCGTCCAGGTGTCTCTAAAGGTAATTGATTTTGAGTTAGCAAATCACGAATAGCCTGGGGCAATGTCGAGTTGTTATGTCCAGTCATATCATCGATCAAAATGGGGAAATCAGACTGACTACGCAGCGGATGAAACAGTTTGGTGGGACCAACTTTACCAATTACAGCAGTGTTAAATCCATGTGATTGTGCGTCATCAAGTAACGCATTAAATTTCATTAGTTGCCCTGAGAATTGGTCTTCAAGTTCATCAATCACTCTATCGTTTTCAAGAAAAGGAGTGTTAGTATCACGGGCCTCATGATTTGTTTCTTTGGTATAAATAGTATTACTAAAAATACCTGTGTCACCTAAAATATGCCCTGTGGAAAAAACTGATGCGTTAGGCATGGTGAGAGTCGGATAAGCCGAATGGTTGTTTTTGAAAAATACACCGTTGTTTTTAATTTGGTTCATGGTGGGGGCGTTCTGCGCGTTAACCATAAGGGCCCTAAGTCCGTCTGGAACAAATAGAATAAGATTATGTTGTTCAGCAGCGTAAGCTAAGTTAGAGATTATAAGTAACAGTAGTAACGACCATTGACGCATTATTTTTTCCCGACTCAATAAATTCATTCAAGATAAAATCTTATGATGACAATTTAATGACATTAATTAAGAATAGTTTTTAAACCATTTCAATCCTGCTGATGTGCTGTGTTTCGGAGAGTACTCACAGCCAATGAAGTGTAAATAGTTTTGTTCATCAAGCAAATTAAAAATATAAGAATAATTGACTTCACCCACATCTGGCTCTTGACGGTGAGGAACCCCGGCTATTTGTACATGCCCTAAAATACCATTATCTAAGGCATAGTGAATATGTTTTGTAAGTGACCCCTCAGTCAATTGACAATGAAATAAATCAAGTTGTAATTGTAACTGTGGGTGATTGAATTGCTTGATGATAGCAATAGCTTGCTCTTGATACGTGAGATAGTAGCGAGGAATAGTCTGCTGACTAATTGGTTCAATTAATAATGTTATTGGATAGCCAGAAACCCTCTCAAGAGCCCACTCTAAGTTATCTAAAAAAGTTTTATCAGCCTCTGTTTTGTCGCTAATGTTAGATAGTAAACCCGACATAATATGAATTCGTGGACAATTTAAGGCTAGCGCTGTTGGAATAGCCTCACTTTCAAAAAGATATCTAAAACGTGTTTTATGGGCAGGATGAATGCTTATTCCTCGTTCCCCTTGAGACCAGTCACCTGCCGGCGCATTGATCAAGACCATTTCTAGATCTTGCTCTTCTAATTGATTTGTTATCTCTGCTATAGAATGATCATAAGGGAAAAGGCATTCAATCGCCTGAAATCCATCAGTACGCGCACGACAAAAGCGCTCAATGAAAGGGACTTCTTGATAAAGCCAAGATAAATTAGCAGAGAAACGTGGCATTAAGCGAGTATCCCGCCTGTTAATATAACAATTGCTCTAATAACCAGTAAGGCTTTCGCTTGCCCGCGATGTGTTTTACGTACTTCGCTGTCGCCTTTAAGAATCTTGCGTGCAGTTGCTATTTGAACCCATTCAAGTGCGTATAATGCCACCAATAGACCAAAATGCATCCAGATGCCAAAAGAGGTGATATCCCCCTCTTCAATTAATCGGTGCCACCAGTTACGATGTGTTACTAGATAAAAGGGCATTAGAACGTCAAAAGCAATACACCCTACCATCACGGGTATATGAAACCAACGTAATCGATGGAGTTTGTATGCAGCAAGCATCAACAAATAACTGATGATTGCTGCAATAAAAGGCGCTTTAGTCAAAACGTTGTGAGGCTGTTAGTTAATTACACTTACTGTCGCCGCAATTAAGGCAAGTAAGACAGTTGTCCATGACTATCACGGCCTTAGTTGAGCATTTGGCGCAAAGTTGCGCCCCTTCTGGAAATCCTGAATTATCACCCTCATTAGAGGCATTTTGTTTTTCAGTGTACTCTTTCCTTTTGGCTTCAATGAACGCTTTTTGATGCGCTTCGGGTTCGTTTCTTTTTAACATGCCAATTTCGTGTAGATGTTCTTTCAGTACTTCACCAATTTCGGCCACAAGACTAGGAATATATTTTCCTCCTTTTTTGAAATAACCACCTTTTGGATCAAAAACACTTTGTAGCTCTTCAACCAAGAAGGTAATATCTCCACCTTTACGAAAAACAGCAGACATGACTCGCGTTAAAGCAACGATCCATTGAAAATGTTCCATGTTTTTTGAGTTAATGAAAATCTCAAATGGACGTCGATGCTCTTGAGCTGTTCCTTCGTTCATAATGACATCGTTTATAGTAATATAAAGTGCATGTTCACTAGCTGGCGTTTTAATTTTGTAGGTGTTACCAACAAGTTTGTCGGGTCTTGATAAGGGTTCTCCAAACAAATGGATTTCAGCAGTCTTGGTTTCTGATGCTTTTTGTTCTTGCTCAGTCACCACCGCATAACCTGTAATTTTTTTACTAATTGTAATTGTCATTCTTTTTCTCCAAAAAAAGCTTAATTAAAACTTACCGTAATAGCCTTCTTTAAGGGCGTCATAGAGATTGGCTGCGGTATGGGTTTCACCATCGTATTCAATTTCTTCATTACCTTTTACTTCGACAACGGTGCCATCATCTAAAGTGAAACGATAAGTGGTGTTTTCAAGGTCTTTCTCAGTTACCAATACCCCTTGGAAAGCCTCTGGATTGAAACGGAAGGTGGTGCATCCTTTCAGACCTTTTTCATAAGCATAAAAATAGATATCTTTAAAATCCTCATAAGGGTAATCAGTAGGAACATTGATGGTTTTTGAAATGGAGCTATCAATCCACTTTTGTGCAGCTGCCTGAATGTCCACGTGAGCTTTAGCAGGTATAGTTGACGAATCAACAAAGTAGTCTGGAAGTTTTGCATCACCTGTTTCAGCGAAAGGCATTGCTTGTGGATTTACAAATTCACGATAGGCTAACAATTCATATGAATACACATCAACTTTTTCTTTCGACTTTTTCCCTTCTCGAATTACATTGCGACTATAGTGATGAGCAAAAGAGGGTTCAATACCATTACTTGCATTGTTACCTAACGACAAAGATATAGTTCCGGTTGGTGCAATTGATGTGTGATGCGTAAAGCGCACACCTTTAGTAGCAATTTCATTTTGCAATGCCTCTGGAAACTGCTGCATATAGCGACTGTATTTGCCTAGTAACACTTTACCCTGAATTTTGTCCCCCACTTTGATTCCGTCACGTTTCATTTCTGGACGTTTACTAAGCATTTCAGAGGTTACTTCAAACAACTCTTCAAGAATTGGAGCAGGGCCCTTTTCTTCGGCTAGTTCAATGCCAACTCGCCAGCCTTCTTCTGCCATTACTCGTGTTACTTCGTCAGTGAAAGAAATTGACTCCTCGCTGCCATAAGTCATTTTAAGTAGAGTAAGTGTTGAACCTAAGCCTAAATACCCCATTCCGTGACGACGCTTATGCATGATTTCTTGTTGTTGTTGAGGAAGAGGAAGACCATTGATATCTACCACGTTATCAAGCATACGGGTAAATATACGAATGACTTCACGGTATTCTTCCCAGTCAAAATGAGCCTGATCAGTAAAAGGTTTTTTAACAAATTTAGTTAAATTTACTGATCCTAATAAACATGCACCATAGGGAGGGAGCGGTTGCTCACCACATGGATTGGTAGCACGAATGTTTTCGCACCACCAGTTATTATTCATTTCATTAACACGATCAATTAGTATGAAGCCAGGTTCAGCATAGTCATAGGTGGAGGACATAATAATATCCCACAGACGTTTCGCTTTAATTGTTTTATAAACACGACAGGCCACCTTGCCATCATCGCGTGTCACGTACTTATTATGAACTGGCCATTCACGCCAAATAATCTCTGGTGACATATTAATATTGACACCATCAGCCAGCGCTTCACTTTCGGTGATCGGGAAGGCTAATTTCCAATCTGTATCCTGTTTGACTGCCTCCATGAACTCTCTGGTGATCAAACAAGACAGATTAAATTGTCTTAAACGACCCGCCTCACGTTTTGCTTTAATAAAATCAATCACGTCAGGATGTGAAATATCAAAAGTTGCCATCTGTGCACCGCGACGCCCTCCTGCAGAGGAAACGGTAAAGCACATTTTGTCGTATATATCCATGAAAGAAAGGGGACCGGATGTATATGCTCCTGCACCAGCGACAAAAGCTCCTTTTGGGCGAAGGGTAGAGTATTCATATCCAATACCACAGCCTGCCTTAAGTGTTAATCCTGCTTCATGCACTTTTTCTAAAATACCATTCATGCTGTCTTCAACAATTCCTGATACAGTGCAATTAATGGTGCTGGTAGCAGGTTTATGTTCTTGTGCTCCAGCGTTTGAAGTAATGCGACCAGCGGGGACAGCACCGCGTCTTAACGCCCATAAAAACTTGTCAAACCAGTAAGCCCGCTTTTCAGGTGTAGCCTCTGTTTCTGCCAATGCCTTAGCTACACGTACAAAAGTGTCATCAATAGTCTCATCAACGGGTTGTCCATGTTTGTTTTTCAAACGATACTTCTTATCCCAAATATCAATAGATACGGGTTGCAGTGTGACATCGTCTTTTTGATTGGACTCGTTAAGTTTTACGGCTGTAAGCATGGTTTTCCTTGGTTTTTATGTGTTTTTTAAGAAATTATTACAAACCACAATATCTTGTGGTTTTTGTGTGAAATTAACGCTTTTTATTGTGGTCGTCAACTGTCTATATTCTATAAGGCTTTGCGTCACTATGGTTTTACGATAAACATTACAAAATGCTATTTTTGTGAAAAAAATAGCTAATTATTTTGATATACCAAGATCTCGGGAGGCGCCTTAAAAATTGTAAGAATAATGTGAAGCGTTTTGGGAAATGAATTTCAAACTGCCCTTTTTCTAGCCCTAAAATAATAGCTTGTGCTGCTTCATCAACCTCCATCAGCGCAGGCATGGGGAAATGATTGTTGGCTGTCATTGGTGTGGCTACAAAACCTGGGCAAATAATATAAATACCAATGTGATGAGGATGAAGCTCAGCGTACAGTCCTTCTGCTAGGTTATTTAGCGCAGCTTTTGTTGGTGCATAGGCTAAAGCACGAGGTAAACCACTATACCCAGCGACACTACTAATCATAGCAAGGCCTCCTGCACCATTTTTAATGAAATCTGGGATGATATGACTAATAACGCGATAGTAACCTGTCAAATTGGTCTCTATGGTATTGATTACGGCAGGTAGCTGTTGTGGGTTGAACTCTTTAATAGATAGGGCATCATAAGTTCCGGAAGCAATAATCACTAAATCAATTTTTTGATGATACAGTTTAACTCTTTGATATGTTGCATTAATTTCTTCTTCACTAAGGATATCGCAAGGTAGTATTGTAGTGTGAGAAGTGGAAAAAGAGTCACAAGTGCGTGCTACCTCATTTAATTTGTCAAGCGAGCGAGCTGATAATACTAAATGAGCGCCTTTTTTAGCTAATATGCTTGCTAAGGCAGCGCCAATACCACTTGATGCGCCAATTATCCAAATTACTTTATTTTTCCATGAGTGAATTGGGGGGTTGGATGAAAAAAACATGGAAAACCTCGATTTTGTAATAATAAATGATGACTGATTTCATTTCTTTTTGCTAAAATCTACTTATTTGTAAATAATTACAACAAAATAACTAGTATAAACTATGACAATACATCACATAACTGATTCCCCAAATACTATAATCCCTGTAGTGTCTCCAGACGCACCCTTTCCTGGACGTAAAACAGTTCGTAGTTGGTTAATTCCCCTTAGTGGAAAGGAAACGCTGACACCGCTTCTGCTGTTGGCTTTAGATACAGCTTTGTTTGTCTCACTGATAGCTGCCACTGTGTGGTTTTCATCATGGCCGTTAAAGCTTTTGTGTGGCCTGACAGCGGGATTTGTTATTGGTCGACTATTTATTTTAGGCCATGATGCTTGCCATCAAAGTCTTACTCCTAATCGTTCCTTAAATAAGGTTGTTGGTCGTTATGCCTTTCTTTTCTCATTAACCCCTTATAGTCTTTGGGATGTGGGCCATAACATTGTGCATCACGGTCAAACTAACTTGAAGGGGTTTGATTTTGTGTGGTCACCTTATTCAGTTGAGGAGTTTCAAGCTTTATCGCCCACGCGCAAAATATTAGAAAGGTTATATCGTTCTGGATGGGTTCCAGGCTTATACTATTTTATTGAAATGTGGTGGAATAGAATGTATTTTCCATCTAAAACTTATATGGGAGCTAAACGTCCCTCTTTTGTTTGGGATGGCGTGCTGGTAACCGTGTTTGCTTTTTTATGGAATGCGGTATTAATAGTAGCGGCTATTAAAACCAATCAATCCGTTGCTTTAACGATAGCTATGGGTTTTGTTGCACCTTTTGCTTTTTGGAATTTTATGATAGGTTTCGTGGTCTATTCTCATCATACTCACACTTCAGTTGCCTGGTATGACAATAAATCCGAATGGACCAGTGCTCAGCCTTATGTATCAACTACAGTACATTTAATTTTCCGTTTCAAATTTGGCGCGTTGATGCATCACATAATGGAACATACTGCGCATCATTTGGATATGGGGATTCCTCTATACCGATTAAAAGAGGCGCAGAATTTTTTAGAAACGCACTTGCCAGGACGAATCATTGTTCAACCATTTAGCTGGAAATGGTACTTTGAGACCGCGCGTTTATGTAAACTTTATGATTTCAAAAATAAGCGTTGGCTTGATTTTTCAGGAAAACCAACAAGCGATTCGCTGGCGCAAGCGGCTTAATGGATTTATCGCCAAGGCCTTCTTTTAAAGAAGCTTTTAAATATTGGCATCGCCTTGGTTGGGTTAGTTTTGGTGGTCCTGTTGCTCAGGTAGCAATGATGCATGAGGATCTGGTTGAGAAAAAACGCTGGATCGATGAAGAGCAATACCGTCGAGCTCTAACACTTTGTACATTATTACCTGGGCCTGAAGCACAACAGCTTGCAACCTATCTTGGTTGGGTGTTGCATGGTTCTTTAGGGGGATTGTGCGCCGGACTGCTGTTCATCGTTCCTTCTGTATTTATTCTGTTAACTTTTGCCTTTTTATTTGTGCACTTTGGACAGTTAAATCTAATTAGCTCATTTTTATTTGGTTTAAAGCCTGCTGTTTTTGCTTTTATTTCTCTAGCAACAATTAAGATTGCAAAAAAAAATCTTTTACAAGATAAACAGTTGTGGTTAGCTATTGCGGCTTTTTTCTTGGCGCTGTTACATGTCTCTTATATAGTTATTTTTCTTGGCGCAATGGGGATTGGATATATGTGGTCACGTACTATACAAAGTGATTATTCCCGTTCTTTAACATTACATTCTTTATTTAATAAACAGGACCTGTATTACGTTTTATTGGTAATGGCATTAGTGGCATTTAGTTGGATATTGCCAATTACACTTATTACAATGATGCATTTTCAGGCAGCCTGGTTTCATAAGCTAACCTTGTTTTTTACAGGGACCGCTTTGTTTTCCTTCGGTGGCGCTTACACAGTGCTACCTTACGTCTGGTCGGGTGTAACTGCAAAACATTGGTTAACCAATAATGAGATGATCAGTGCATTAGCTCTCGGTGAAACCACACCGGGTCCACTCATTATGGTGGTTGCATTCGTGGGTTTTTTAGCTACTTGGAATCAAATTCATCCAGTTGATCTCAGCCAAAATTGGTTTGCACTTGTTGGTGGTTTGATTGCGGTATGGTACACATTCTTACCCAGTTTTTTAGGAGTATTCTTAGGCGCACCTTTGGTTGAGCGTTTGGGTGGTTTACCGGATTTTAAAATAACATTTTCTGCGCTATTTTCAGCAGTAGTGGGTATGATGTTTTTACTGGTATTACGAACTACTGGAACAATGCTACACGCAGGACATTGGCAAGTTGATTTTATTCAATTGATGATAGCAATGTTGGCCTTTTTTTTACTATGGAAAAAACCTCAATTTCCTGTTTGGGCTGTAGTGATCTGTTGCGGCCTTGTGGGTATATTTGTACATTAAACCTTTCTACTTTTATTTCTAAAAAGAGGTGTATATGCACCAGATTGTCATAGTTGGTGGTGGAGCTGGTGGCCTTGAGCTTGCCACTCGGTTGGGTGACACCTTAGGGAAAAAGAATGTTGCAGAGATCACGTTAATTGAAAAATCTCGAACTCACTTTTGGAAGCCCCATTTACATGAGCTGGCAGCTGGTAGCGTAGATCTTGATATTCACGAATTAGATTATTTAGCACAATCTTATTGGCATGGGTTTCGTTATCGAATTGGCGAAATGACCGGCATAGATCGAGAAAAACAACTGGTGTATGTGGCACCTTACATGGATGATGAAGGTAATGAAGTCACTGAAGCTAGAAGTTTTTACTACGATACATTAGTTATTGCCGTAGGCAGTCAAACTAACGACTTTGGTACACCAGGAGTAGGTCAGCATGCTGTTGCATTAGAAAGTACGGCTGAAGCAGATCGTTTTCATCGCAGGCTAGTCAATGCTTTTCTCAGAGCTCATGCGCAAAGTACGCCTCTACGTCCAGAACAATTACAAGTTGCCATAGTAGGGGCAGGTGCTACGGGCGTGGAGTTAGCAGCTGAACTACACAACGCAACACGTGATCTCGTGGCTTACAATCTTGACCGAATTGAACCTGATAAACATATTAATATTCATTTGGTTGAAGCGTCTAACCGTATTCTTCCTGCGCTTCCAACACGTGTTTCAGATGCGGCACATAAGATGTTGACTAAGTTAAATATACAGGTTCATACAGGGGTTGCTGTTGCTGAGGTAATGGAAAATTCTGTGCGTTTGGCTAACGGTGTAATCATTCCAGCAGAATTGGTTGTCTGGGCTGCAGGTGTTAAAGCGCCTCATTTCTTAACACAATTAGGTTTACAGACCAACTCTATAAATCAATTGATGGTCAAACAAACGTTACAAACCCTTGACGATCCAAAAATTTTTGCGATTGGCGATTGTGCGGCTTGTGTTTGGACAACTCACCCTGGTAAGTTTGTTCCGCCAAGAGCTCAGGCCGCTCATCAACAATCCAATCATTTAATTAAAGAGTTGCCAAAATGGATCAGGGGAGAATCATTACGTGATTTCCACTATCGTGATTTTGGTTCGCTGGTGTCTTTGGGTGAGTACACGACAGTTGGTAATTTGATGGGTAATTTTGCCGGTGGAAATTTATGGGTAGAGGGCTTGTTTGCACGCTACATGTATATTTCGCTCTATAAGTTACACGAGATGGCGTTACATGGATTTTGGAAAATGGCTTTGACAACATTATCTCGATTTATCAGTCGACGAACAGTCCCTCATGTGAAGTTACATTAAATTGGATCTGTGCAATTTTATTGTCTTTATGTCATAGTATGTTTAATAACAATATTTAGACATTTATGGAATAAGTTAATCAGTGAGGAGGGAAATCATGTCAGCAACCCCAGAGCAAATGTTTAAAGTACAACAAGAGAATCTAGAACGATTATTAAGTTTATCAAAAGTATTGTTGGATAGTACTGAGAAAGTCTCTCAAGCCAGTTTAGGTATTGTGAAACAGCAGATTCAGTCACTTCATGAGCAGGCTTCTCGTTTGGCAAACGCAAAAACACCTCAAGAGTGGTATCAAATCCAAATGGATTATATAAAACCTTCTGGTAACAGCGCTCAAGAACACGTTACAAAAACCTATGAGATTTCTAAAGAAACGGCTCAAGAGGTAGCTAATATTATTCAAGGCCAAGTAGAAGATTTCAATAAAAAAGTGAGTGAAGCATTCAATGAAACTTTGAAAAGTATGCCGCAAGGATCTGAGCCAATGACTGCTGCGTTTAACTCACTTATGGCAGCAGGAAACAATGCTTACGCTTCAGCACAAAAAGCATTTAAACAAGTAGTTGAACTGGCTGAGAATAACGCTAAAAATCTCAGCCAAATGAATAAACTTTAATCTTGTTTGGTTTTCTCTGCGACAGGGGCGCCTGAGTTTTTCCAGGCGCCAAACCCACCTTTAAGGTGTTTAACGTTCTGAACTCCCATATCTAGTAACGTTTTTGTTGTTAATGCGCTTCTCCAACCCGACGCGCAGTATAGAATAAAGCTGGTTTTTTCTTGAAACACTGTTTTGTGATAGGGTGATTCTGGGTCAACCCAAAACTCTATTAAACCTCTTGGGGCATGAAAAGCGCCAGGGATCATGCCATCTCTTAACAGTTCAGCGGTTTCCCTGATATCAACAATTAACGTTTCTGTATTATTTTGTGCAGCCTTCACATCATCTACGTCACAACTCTCTATGACTGCATTGGCTTCTTCAAGAAGAGTTAAATATCCTTTTTTCATAATTTGTCCTCAAAAATAAATAGGGCGACGTAAAACGTCGCCCTATTAGTGAGTTGCATCAATCACAATAATTTTATTACGTGATTGTTAAGAGATTACTCTCTTAATATTATTTTGCCTCAGCTTTTTTAGCTTTATGAGCTTTTTTAGCTTTGTGCTCTTTTTTCATTTCTTTTTTCATTTCTTTTTTAGCTTCTGGTTTTGCATCTTTAGCAGCAGGAGCGGCAGCAGCAGGAGCAGCAGCAGGAGCGGCAGCATCAGCAGCCATTGCGGTTACAGAAAAAGCAGCTAAAACAGCGGCGATCAGTGCGGAACGAATCATGATAATTTCCTTTATTAATTAATACACTAGTGATTAAAACCCTTTCGGGTAGTTAATTTTACAGATAAAAACTGTAATATTGCAATGGCCAAAACGTTTCAGATGGTTTGAGGTTGACAAATTTGTCTCATTTTGCAAACAAACTAACTGTAAAGTCGGCTTGATTGTGGCACTCCAGCCATCAAATAGTCCATCTGGTCAGCAAGAATCCGTCTGTTTTTTAAAATGAAGTGCTCATAACGATTAGGGGTATAGGGGATATAAAGAAGGACCATATGAGCTTCTTCAGGGGTTTTATTGGATTTTTTTGTATTGCAATGGCGGCAAGCTGTAACAACATTAGTCCAATTATTTTTCCCACCTCGCGAAACAGGGATAATGTGATCACGTGATAAATTTTTAGGAAGATAGTGTTCACCACAGTAGGCGCAAACAAATCTATCGCGATTAAAGAGCAAATGATTAGTAAGCCCAGGTTGTTGACCTATTAATTTAGAACCATGATTACTACCTTTAATTGCGATAATAGATTTGGTTTCAATTTCAGAGCGGTTACCCTCATGATCCCAGCCACCATGAAATGTTGCTAAAGAATTGCCCAGTGACCAGGCAACCATATTTTTAGCATGATAAGTAATAGCTTCTTCGACCTCTACCCAGGCTTGCGGCAAACCAGACATGTCAACAGTGAGTACATAAGGCATCATAATGTTTTAAATTCCTGTTTTGACCTTAACTTTACTTTGAATAGTGATTTTATAAATTTTATATCATAAATGAAATATATTATTTTTTTATTGAAATTCAATTAGGTAGGCTGTTTTTTTGTCATTAATAAGAAGTTCAGAAAAAGTTTTTTATACTTTTTTTACAATAAAGCATTGACCGTAATTATAAGCGATGTATAATAGCTGTCTTTGGTTCACATGTTGTTTAAAAGACATCTGAACATGTTCTTTAAAATTTAGATAAACCGATAGGTGTGGGTACTAGTGAGGAGTAATTTATTAGTATTGACACTTAAAATTTCCGTTAGGTTATTTGAGTGATTTTGTGTAGGAATTGAACTGAAGAGTTTGATCCTGGCTCAGATTGAACGCTGGCGGCATGCTTTACACATGCAAGTCGAACGGCAGCACGGGGGCAACCCTGGTGGCGAGTGGCGAACGGGTGAGTAATACATCGGAACGTATCCTTGAGTGGGGGATAACGCAGCGAAAGTTGTGCTAATACCGCATGAGCTCTGAGGAGGAAAGTGGGGGACCGTAAGGCCTCACGCTGAAGGGGCGGCCGATGTCCGATTAGCTAGTTGGTGAGGTAAAGGCTCACCAAGGCTTCGATCGGTAGCTGGTCTGAGAGGATGATCAGCCACACTGGGACTGAGACACGGCCCAGACTCCTACGGGAGGCAGCAGTGGGGAATTTTGGACAATGGGGGCAACCCTGATCCAGCCATGCCGCGTGAGTGAAGAAGGCCTTCGGGTTGTAAAGCTCTTTCGTGAGGGAAGAAACGGCCATAGTGAATAGCTGTGGTTACTGACGGTACCTCAAGAAGAAGCACCGGCTAACTACGTGCCAGCAGCCGCGGTAATACGTAGGGTGCGAGCGTTAATCGGAATTACTGGGCGTAAAGCGTGCGCAGGCGGTTTGTTAAGTCAGATGTGAAAGCCCCGGGCTTAACCTGGGAACTGCGTTTGAGACTGGCAAGCTAGAGTCTGTCAGAGGGGGGTAGAATTCCACGTGTAGCAGTGAAATGCGTAGAGATGTGGAGGAATACCGATGGCGAAGGCAGCCCCCTGGGATAAGACTGACGCTCATGCACGAAAGCGTGGGGAGCAAACAGGATTAGATACCCTGGTAGTCCACGCCCTAAACGATGTCAACTGGTTGTTGGGTAACTTGTTTACTTAGTAACGAAGCTAACGCGAGAAGTTGACCGCCTGGGGAGTACGGTCGCAAGATTAAAACTCAAAGGAATTGACGGGGACCCGCACAAGCGGTGGATGATGTGGATTAATTCGATGCAACGCGAAAAACCTTACCTACCCTTGACATGTACGGAATCTTGCTGAGAAGTGAGAGTGCCTGAAAGGGAACCGTAACACAGGTGCTGCATGGCTGTCGTCAGCTCGTGTCGTGAGATGTTGGGTTAAGTCCCGCAACGAGCGCAACCCTTGTCATTAATTGCCATCATTTAGTTGGGCACTTTAATGAGACTGCCGGTGACAAACCGGAGGAAGGTGGGGATGACGTCAAGTCCTCATGGCCCTTATGGGTAGGGCTTCACACGTCATACAATGGCAGGTACAGAGGGTAGCCAACCCGCGAGGGGGAGCCAATCTCAGAAAGCCTGTCGTAGTCCGGATTGTTCTCTGCAACTCGAGAGCATGAAGTCGGAATCGCTAGTAATCGCGGATCAGCATGTCGCGGTGAATACGTTCCCGGGTCTTGTACACACCGCCCGTCACACCATGGGAGTGGGTGATACCAGAAGTAGGTAGTCTAACCGCAAGGAGGGCGCTTACCACGGTATGATTCATGACTGGGGTGAAGTCGTAACAAGGTAGCCGTAGGGGAACCTGCGGCTGGATCACCTCCTTTAAGAGAACAGGGACGAAAGTCCCTCAGCCTCACTCGTATCCACATCTATCGGTTTATTAAATCAAGTAACAGATCAATTGGGGGTGTAGCTCAGCTGGGAGAGCACCTGCTTTGCAAGCAGGGGGTCATCGGTTCGATCCCGTTCACCTCCACCAGTTTTTCAGATTAGATTCTGTATTGGTGGAGTGAATCTACTTCCCCATAAAAACTTATGAGATTAGCGGTAAGACAAAAGTTTTACCACTGATCTTGTTGATCAGGCCGATTTGTTCGGTTTATGTTCTTTAACAATCAGGAAGAAGTAAAGAAATGGGTAGATTGCATTGCTGGTGGTGCTTAAGGGTGCTGCTGGTGATGAAACAAACACATGGAGAGTATGATTTTAGATGCTTATGGAAGTAGGTGTCTGAGGTTATAGGATCAAGCGAATAAGTGCATGTGGTGGATGCCTAGGCGATTACAGGCGAAGAAAGACGTGGTAGCCTGCGAGAAGCTCCGGGGAGCTGGCAAACGAGCATTGATCCGGAGATGTCTGAATGGGGAAACCCACCCGCGAGGGTACCCATGACTGAATACATAGGTCATGAGGAGCGAACCTGCTGAACTGAAACATCTAAGTAGGCAGAGGAAAAGAAATCAACCGAGATTCCCGTAGTAGTGGCGAGCGAACCGGGAAGAGCCTGCAACATTTAGCCATTAATTTAGCGGAACGGAATGGAAAGTCCGACCATAGTGGGTGATAGTCCCGTACGCGAAGGATTAGTGGTGGAACTGGGGTTGCGACAAGTAGGGCGGGACACGTGGAATCCTGTCTGAAGATGGGGGGACCATCCTCCAAGGCTAAATACTCGTAATCGACCGATAGTGAACCAGTACCGTGAGGGAAAGGCGAAAAGAACCCCGGGAGGGGAGTGAAATAGAACCTGAAACCGCATGCATACAAACAGTGGGAGCCTCGAAAGGGGTGACTGCGTACCTTTTGTATAATGGGTCAGCGACTTACATTCTGTGGCAAGCTTAACCGAATAGGGGAGGCGTAGCGAAAGCGAGTCTGAATAGGGCGAATAGTCGCAGGGTGTAGACCCGAAACCAGATGAGCTATTCATGGCCAGGTTGAAGGCAGGGTAATACCTGTTGGAGGACCGAACCCACTAGTGTTGAAAAACTAGGGGATGAGCTGTGGATAGGGGTGAAAGGCTTAACAAATCTGGAAATAGCTGGTTCTCTCCGAAAACTATTTAGGTAGTGCCTCACGTATCACTTCTGGGGGTAGAGCACTGTTTTGGCTAGGGGGTCGTTTAGATCTACCAAACCAAGGCAAACTCCGAATACTGGAAAGTGTGAGCGTGGGAGACAGACACCGGGTGCTAACGTCCGGTGTCGAGAGGGAAACAACCCAGACCCTCAGCTAAGGTCCCCAAGACGTGGTTAAGTGGAGAACGAAGTGGGAAGGCGAAGACAGTCAGGAAGTTGGCTTAGAAGCAGCCATCCTTTAAAGAAAGCGTAATAGCTCACTGATCGAGTCGTCCTGCGCGGAAGATGTAACGGGGCTCAAACCATGCACCGAAGCTAGGGATATCAGTAATGATATGGTAGGAGAGCGTTCAGTAGGCCTGAGAAGGTGAGGTGTGAACCTTGCTGGAGGTATCTGAAGTGCGAATGCTGACATGAGTAGCGATAAAGCGGGTGAAAGGCCCGCTCGCCGAAAACCCAAGGTTTCCTGCGCAACGTTCATCGGCGCAGGGTGAGTCGGCCCCTAAGGCGAGGCTGAGAAGCGTAGCTGATGGGAAATCGGTTAATATTCCGATACCTTTGTGGAATGCGAAGGGGGGACGGAGAAGGTTAGGCAAGCCGGGTGTTGGATGTCCTGGTTTAAGCGTGTAGGCAGATCTCTTAGGTAAATCCGGGGGGTTAATGTCGAGGCGTGATGACGAGTAGTCTTAGACTATGAAGTTGCTGATACCAAGCTTCCAAGAAAAGCCTCTAAGCGATAGTTTCACGAAGACCGTACCGCAAACCGACACAGGTGGGTAGGATGAGAATTCTAAGGCGCTTGAGAGAACTCGGGTGAAGGAACTCGGCAAATTAGCACCGTAACTTCGGGATAAGGTGCGCCCCGATGATGTGAAGGTCCTTGCGACTGGAGCAGTAAGGGGTTGCAGTGAAATGGTGGCTGCGACTGTTTAATAAAAACACAGCACTCTGCAAACACGAAAGTGGACGTATAGGGTGTGACGCCTGCCCGGTGCTGGAAGGTTAAGTGATGGGGTGCAAGCTCTTGATCGAAGCCCCAGTAAACGGCGGCCGTAACTATAACGGTCCTAAGGTAGCGAAATTCCTTGTCGGGTAAGTTCCGACCCGCACGAATGGCGTAACGATGGCCACACTGTCTCCACCCGAGACTCAGCGAAGTTGAAGTGTTTGTGAAGATGCAATCTCCCCGCTGCTAGACGGAAAGACCCCATGCACCTTTACTGTAGCTTTACATTGGACTTTGATGAGATTTGTGTAGGATAGGTGGGAGGCGTTGAGAGCATGCCGCTAGGTGTGCTGGAGCCGACCTTGAAATACCACCCTGATGTTATTGAGGTTCTAA
>NZ_LQZA01000005.1 GCF_001581925.1 Ferrovum sp. PN-J185 | reverse complement strand
ATTTAGCCATTAATTTAGCGGAACGGAATGGAAAGTCCGACCATAGTGGGTGATAGTCCCGTACGCGAAGGATTAGTGGTGGAACTGGGGTTGCGACAAGTAGGGCGGGACACGTGGAATCCTGTCTGAAGATGGGGGGACCATCCTCCAAGGCTAAATACTCGTAATCGACCGATAGTGAACCAGTACCGTGAGGGAAAGGCGAAAAGAACCCCGGGAGGGGAGTGAAATAGAACCTGAAACCGCATGCATACAAACAGTGGGAGCCTCGAAAGGGGTGACTGCGTACCTTTTGTATAATGGGTCAGCGACTTACATTCTGTGGCAAGCTTAACCGAATAGGGGAGGCGTAGCGAAAGCGAGTCTGAATAGGGCGAATAGTCGCAGGGTGTAGACCCGAAACCAGATGAGCTATTCATGGCCAGGTTGAAGGCAGGGTAATACCTGTTGGAGGACCGAACCCACTAGTGTTGAAAAACTAGGGGATGAGCTGTGGATAGGGGTGAAAGGCTTAACAAATCTGGAAATAGCTGGTTCTCTCCGAAAACTATTTAGGTAGTGCCTCACGTATCACTTCTGGGGGTAGAGCACTGTTTTGGCTAGGGGGTCGTTTAGATCTACCAAACCAAGGCAAACTCCGAATACTGGAAAGTGTGAGCGTGGGAGACAGACACCGGGTGCTAACGTCCGGTGTCGAGAGGGAAACAACCCAGACCCTCAGCTAAGGTCCCCAAGACGTGGTTAAGTGGAGAACGAAGTGGGAAGGCGAAGACAGTCAGGAAGTTGGCTTAGAAGCAGCCATCCTTTAAAGAAAGCGTAATAGCTCACTGATCGAGTCGTCCTGCGCGGAAGATGTAACGGGGCTCAAACCATGCACCGAAGCTAGGGATATCAGTAATGATATGGTAGGAGAGCGTTCAGTAGGCCTGAGAAGGTGAGGTGTGAACCTTGCTGGAGGTATCTGAAGTGCGAATGCTGACATGAGTAGCGATAAAGCGGGTGAAAGGCCCGCTCGCCGAAAACCCAAGGTTTCCTGCGCAACGTTCATCGGCGCAGGGTGAGTCGGCCCCTAAGGCGAGGCTGAGAAGCGTAGCTGATGGGAAATCGGTTAATATTCCGATACCTTTGTGGAATGCGAAGGGGGGACGGAGAAGGTTAGGCAAGCCGGGTGTTGGATGTCCTGGTTTAAGCGTGTAGGCAGATCTCTTAGGTAAATCCGGGGGGTTAATGTCGAGGCGTGATGACGAGTAGTCTTAGACTATGAAGTTGCTGATACCAAGCTTCCAAGAAAAGCCTCTAAGCGATAGTTTCACGAAGACCGTACCGCAAACCGACACAGGTGGGTAGGATGAGAATTCTAAGGCGCTTGAGAGAACTCGGGTGAAGGAACTCGGCAAATTAGCACCGTAACTTCGGGATAAGGTGCGCCCCGATGATGTGAAGGTCCTTGCGACTGGAGCAGTAAGGGGTTGCAGTGAAATGGTGGCTGCGACTGTTTAATAAAAACACAGCACTCTGCAAACACGAAAGTGGACGTATAGGGTGTGACGCCTGCCCGGTGCTGGAAGGTTAAGTGATGGGGTGCAAGCTCTTGATCGAAGCCCCAGTAAACGGCGGCCGTAACTATAACGGTCCTAAGGTAGCGAAATTCCTTGTCGGGTAAGTTCCGACCCGCACGAATGGCGTAACGATGGCCACACTGTCTCCACCCGAGACTCAGCGAAGTTGAAGTGTTTGTGAAGATGCAATCTCCCCGCTGCTAGACGGAAAGACCCCATGCACCTTTACTGTAGCTTTACATTGGACTTTGATGAGATTTGTGTAGGATAGGTGGGAGGCGTTGAGAGCATGCCGCTAGGTGTGCTGGAGCCGACCTTGAAATACCACCCTGATGTTATTGAGGTTCTAACCTAGGTCCATTAACTGGATCGGGGACCGTGTATGGTAGGCAGTTTGACTGGGGCGGTCTCCTCCCAAAGAGTAACGGAGGAGTGCGAAGGTATCCTAGGTACGGTCGGACATCGTACTGATAGTGCAATGGCATAAGGATGCTTAACTGCGAGACTGACAAGTCGAGCAGGTGCGAAAGCAGGTCATAGTGATCCGGTGGTTCTGAATGGAAGGGCCATCGCTCAACGGATAAAAGGTACGCTGGGGATAACAGGCTGATTCCTCCCAAGAGTTCATATCGACGGGGGAGTTTGGCACCTCGATGTCGGCTCATCACATCCTGGGGCTGTAGCCGGTCCCAAGGGTATGGCTGTTCGCCATTTAAAGTGGTACGTGAGCTGGGTTTAAAACGTCGTGAGACAGTTTGGTCCCTATCTGCAGTGGGCGTTGGAAGTTTGAGGGGGGCTGCTCCTAGTACGAGAGGACCGGAGTGGACGAACCTCTGGTGTACCGGTTATGACGCCAGTCGTATTGCCGGGTAGCTAAGTTCGGAAGAGATAACCGCTGAAAGCATCTAAGCGGGAAACTTGCCTCAAGATGAGACTTCCCTGAGGGTTTAACCCTCCTAAAGGTTCGTTCGAGACCAGGACGTTGATAGGTCGGGTGTGGAAGCGCAGTAATGTGTTAAGCTAACCGATACTAATTGACCGTGAGGCTTGATCCTATAATCACAGACATCTTCTGTGTGAATTTACCTTATATTTACTTCTTCTTGGTAGTTGAAGACACCGACTAAGCTTTGTTTGGCGGCTATAGCGTCTTGGACCCACCCCTTCCCATCTCGAACAGGGCCGTGAAACGAGACCGCGCCGATGATAGTGTGGATTGCCCATGCGAAAGTAGGTCACCGCCAGACTCCCTACTCAAAAAAACCCCTTAATCAGGGGTTTTTTTATTTCTAGACCTTCTTTTCATTCTTTTTATTTCTTTTTTTGTTTAATTTTGATATGCAACATTGACAGTTTCATAACTGAGACGTTATCTTGCAAGAGGATTTTATATTAGGAGGAAATAATGACTATAAATATACAAAGAAGACGTTTAATCCAGGGTATGTCAATGCTCCCCGCCGCATCGCTTTTAGGTATGAGTCCTTTGGCCAATGCCGCAACTGAGTTAAGAATTTCTCATCAATTTCCTGGTGGGACACTAACTTCCGGTGATTTTAGAGACAGATTATGCCGTCAGTTTGCACTTGAGTTAGACAAACAAAGTCATGGTGCATTAAAGGCGGTGGTTTATGCCAACTCCTCTTTGATGAAGACCAAGGCTCAATTTGATGCTATGCGTCACGGTGCTCTAGATATGTCATTAGTTCCTCTTGATTATGCAGGAGGTCAAGTACCTGAAACCAATATTGGCTTAATGCCAGGTATTATTACTTCCTACGAAAAAGGTGTTCAGTTTAAAACCTCTGAAGCGGGCAAGATGCTTTATGACGTGTTAGAGAGCAAAGGAATTTTATTAGTAAGTTGGGTGTGGCAAGCCGGTGGCGTTGCAAGCCGTAATAAAGCTATTATTGAGCCCTCTGATGTTAAGGGTTTAAAAGTACGTGGTGGTAGTCGCGGTATGGAACTAATCTTAAAAGAGGCAGGTGCTTCAGTTATGAGTGTTCCTTCCAATGAAATCTACGCCTCAATGCAAACGGGAGCATTGGATGCTGCGATGACATCAAGTACAAGCTTAATGTCATTCCGTCTCGAAGAGGTAGCAAAAGAATTAACCACGGGACGAGATAAAACCTATTGGTTTATGTTTGAGCCATTAATGATTTCACGTGATGTATTCAATCGTTTAGGTAAACCCGAACAAGATCTTATTATGAAAGTTGGAGCGCAAATGGAAAAATTTGCACTCGATGCTTGTAAAACAGATGATGAAAAAGTAGCGCAAGTTTATATTAAGGCTGGCGGTCATGCCCACGATATGAACCAAGCTACAGTTGCGCGTTGGCAAGATATCGCAAGAAGAACAGCTTGGCAGGATTTTGCTAACCGTAGCGCTTCTTGTGCAAAATTACTTAAAGCAGCGGAAAAACTAGTGTGAGTCACGGTCACGATAACCCCACTAATCCTTATATACCTCTTGGATTTGTGCAACACCCTAATATCAGGGTGTTGCGTGGATTATCAATAGGTTTATCTTGGATTCACCGAACGCTATCATGGCTCTCAATGCTCGCTTTAGTAGCTGCTTGTCTGGTATTAACTTCCAGTGTAGTGCTTCGTTATTTCCTCAAAATCCCCACTGACTGGCAAGATGAAACGTCTATCTTTTTACTCGTGGGTGCGATATTTATTTCATCTGGTGCGGTACAAGGACAACGAGGGCATGTGGCGATTGAAGCCGTTGCTGGTTTGTTATCAAGTAAAGTGAACCGTATTCGTTTGTGGTTATGTGATGTGATTTCATTGGCATTTATTAGTTTTTTTACTTGGAAATCTTTTGCATTATTACTTGATGCGTATCAACAGGGAATGACCACAGCCTCAGTGTGGGGGCCACCTTTGTGGATTCCTTATGGCTTAATGAGCATAGGAATGATGTTGTTGAATTTGCAATTATTACTACAAGTATTATCAGGTTGGACAAAGCCATATGGAGCGAATCAATGAGTGTTGAATGGATAGGGATTTTATATGGTTTTGCAACGCTATTTGTCATGTTGTTAGGTGTTCCTATTGCCTTTGCTTTAGGTGCAGTAGCACTTACATTTATGCTGATTTTTATGCCTCACTCCTCATTAGATACTGTGTCACAAAACGTTTATGATGAAATGTCGAGTATCACTTTGTTGTCTATTCCTTTGTTTATATTAAAAGGTTCAGCAATTGGTAAATCTCGTGCAGGGGCTGATTTGTATTCGGCTATTCATGCCTGGCTTGGGCGTGTTCCTGGTGGCCTTGGAATAGCCAATATTCTTGCTTGCGCCTTGTTTGCTGCCATGGCAGGATCTAGTCCTGCAACCTGCTCTGCAATCGGCAGTGCGGGTATTCCTGAAATGCGGGCACGTGGCTATTCATCCCGATTTGCTGCCGGTGTTATAGCAGCTGGAGGAACCTTAGGGATTCTTTTACCGCCTTCAGTTACCATGATCTTGTATTCAGTGGCAGCAGAAGTGTCTTTAGGGCGTTTGTTTTTAGGAGCACTGGGGCCAGGCTTATTGTTGGTTGTCTTGTTTTCAATCTATGCTGCTTGGAATTATAAAAAAGAATACCGAGAAGCACTTCGTATTTATCAGTCAGGTGGAGTGAAATCAGCTTATCTTGATAATGAAGTACTTACGCTGAAACAAAAAACAGCGATGTTACCGCGTATTCTGCCTTTTGTGATTTTATTAATTGGTGTCATGATTGCCCTTTATGGTGGGTATGCCACCCCCTCTGAAACAGCAGGGTTAGGGGGCGTACTAGCACTGCTACTTATTTTTATTATTTATCGTGTATGGCGTCCTCGCGATCTCTCCCCGATTCTAGGTGCAACACTTAAAGAATCCAGTATGCTGATGTTAATTGTCGGTATGTCACTACTCTATTCTTATGTCATGAGCTACTTGCAAATCAGCCAATCAGCCGCGCAGTGGGTAGTGGGTTTACATTTATCAAAATGGTTTTTATTGATTGCTATTTTGGTTTTTATTGTCGTATTAGGTTTTTTCTTACCTCCAGTCTCTATTATTTTAATGACCTCTCCGATTATTCTGCCGCCGCTTAAAGCAGCGGGATTTGATTTGATTTGGTTTGGTGTGATGATGACCATCGTCATGGAGATGGGGTTAATTCATCCGCCAGTGGGGCTCAATTTATTTGTTATCAAAAGTGTTGCCCCAGATATTCCGCTTAAAGAGGTGGTGTGGGGTGTGTTGCCATTTATTATATTGATGATTTTATCTTTGATATTGTTATCTGTTTTTCCGGCGATTGTGTCTGCAATACCTAATTCTATGTTGGGTATGGCTCTCTCCTAATAGGTATAAAGCATTGAATATGTGGGACTCACAGTTACAAAAAAGACAAGAGCGTTTAGCGCGTATAAAAAGCTGGCTTCAAGGTAAGTGGATTGAGGCGGGACAGATTACCGAGGTACTTGAGGCACTCTGTGAACCGGGAGACCGTGTATGCCTCGAAGGAAACAACCAAAAGCAAGCTGACTTTCTTGCTGACGCATTAAGTCGGTGTCAGCCTGATAAAGTGCATGACTTACATATTGTGCAGTCTGTTTTAGCCTTACCCAGTCATATTGCGTTATTTGAAAAAGGTATTGCTAAAAAAGTTGATTTTTCTTTTTCAGGGCCACAATCACATCAATTAGCTCGTCTTGTTACTAACAAGAAAATTGAGATTGGAGCAATACACACTTATCTTGAATTATTCGGTCGATATTTTATTGATTTAACTCCCCATATTTGTTTGGTTGCAGCTGCAAGTGCTGATCGTGAGGGGAATTTATATTTAGGTCCTAATACAGAAGACACCCCTGTCATTATTGAAGCCACTGCATTTAAAAGTGGTATTGTCATTGTGCAGGTGGATGAGATTGTCGAACAGGTACCACGTATTGATATACCGCGCGATTGGGTAGATATTTGTGTCAAAGCACCACGTCCTAGTTATGTGGAGCCCTTATTTACGCGAGATCCTCAACATATTACTGAAGTTCAAGTATTAATGGCGATGATGGCGATCAAAGGAATTTATGCTCCCTATCACATTCAACGTTTGAACCATGGTATTGGCTTTGATACGGCAGCGATTGAATTATTGTTACCCACTTATGCCACTGAGCTTGGTTTGCGTGGAAAAATTTGCCAGCACTGGGCACTTAATCCGCATCCTACACTAATTCCCGCCATTGAAGCTGGGTTTGTAAAAAGTATTCATAGTTTTGGTTCAGAAGTGGGTATGGAAAACTATATCAAAGCCCGCCCTGATGTGTTTTTTACCGGGCGAGATGGGTCAATGCGCTCGAATCGAGCCTTTTGTCAAACCGCTGGCTTATATGGCTGTGACTTATTTATAGGCTCAACCCTACAAATGGATTTACAGGCTAATAGTTCAACTGCCACGCTAGGGAGAATTACCGGTTTTGGTGGAGCGCCAAATATGGGCTCTGATGCCAGAGGTAGACGCCATGCAAGTCATGCATGGCTTAAGGCGGGGCAGCAAAAAGCAGGAGATGCGCCACTCATTCGCGGACAAAAATTAGTAGTACAAATGTTTGAAACATGGCAAGCCCCGAACCAACCTACTTTTGTTGAACGCTTGGACGCCTGGCAATTAATGGATGACATGGCCATGGCATTGCCACCAATTATGATCTATGGCGACGATGTTACCCATGTGATCACTGAAGAGGGAATAGCTAACTTATTGTTAACGCGTAATCTTGAAGAACGTGAGCACGCTATTCGTGGTGTCGCAGGCTATACCCCTGTGGGTATGAAAAGAGATCATCGGATGGTGGAAAACTTACGTGATCGTGGTGTCATTCAACGCCCTCAAGATATCGGTATCAATGCCGCGCAAGCCAATCGTGATTGGCTTGCAGCAAGGTCCATTAAGGACTTAGTCATTGCGTCACACGGACTCTATCAACCTCCGAAACGTTTTAGAAACTGGTGATTTATGGAACACATTACTCTTTCATGCCCATCTCAACCGCACCCCCACTCTCTTGCCGCATCGATATTATGTGGCGTGGTGGCTTCTGGTAACTTAGAGATATTAGTTGAAACTCATACTGACCACACTCATGCATTCTTTGACGTAGAGACAGCTGCCCATGGTTTTACTGAGGTCTGGCAAGCGGTATTACATGATTTTGCGCAACGCCACCCTGTGGGAGGGTTGTCCTTTGCTATCAATGATGCCGGGGCAACACCTGCAGTAGTTAGTTTGCGTTTGGATCAAGCTTTTCAAAATTGGTGTCAACCATCATGAACTCACTCAAACGCAGTTATCGAGAAGCCTCAGCTAGGCAGCGAATTAGTGGTCTGTGTGACTTAGGTAGTTTTAACGAATGGTTGGGTCCTGTGGAACGACTTACCAGTCCTCACCTGGAAGCATTGGGTGCGCCTCTCTCCTTTGATGATGGAGTTGTTGTCGGTGAAGGAACCATAATGAGCAGAAAAGCCGTTATGATTGCCCAGGAGGGACTCTTCAATGGTGGCGCTGTAGGTGAGGTACATGGTGCTAAAATCCGTGGCGCTTTATTAAGGGCGGTCACTACTTCTGTGGATTATGTGGTGTTCGCTGTTGATTCAGGTGGTGTGCGTTTACATGAAGCCAATGCTGGATTGATTGCCATTTCCGAGATCATGCGCGCACTCTTTAGTGTACAACAAGCGGGTATTCCAGTCATTGCTTTAGTGGGCGGCAGTTGCGGTGCCTTTGGCGGAATGGGTATTGTGACGCGCTTGTGTGATGTGATTGTTATGTCTGAGGAAGGACGAATGGGTTTATCTGGCCCAGAAGTCATTGAGACTGTTAAAGGAGTCGACGAGTTTGATGCTAAAGACCGCGCATTAGTATGGCGTGTCACCGGTGGCAAAATTCGTCGTACTCTTAACGAAGCTCAAGTGCTGGTAGAGGATAGCATTCCTTCTTTCAGAGCGGCATTAGAAGGTTTGATTGTGGATGGGGTTAAGAAAAAAAGCTTTGCAGTAGATGAGTTGATGAGGCAACAACAGGACTTACTTAATCGCTCGCTGATGCCCGCTCATATACGCGAGGGTAGCGAAGTATGGGCAAGTATGGGGTTGGGCCGTGATGAGGTATCGCTAATGAGTGTTGCCCAATTTAATCAACAATTGGCGGAGACAACCCATGACTGATCTCTTAACCTCTCTTTGGGCACGTTTATTCCCGTCAGGGTTTGATATACAAGTAACAGGTAACACTCTCTCTGGTGTGGGGCAAACACGAGAGGGGACGGTGCATGTTATTGGAACCACTAATCATGTGGCAGTGAACTCTAAGATTGCTTTAGATTTGTCTCAGTTAATTCTTAACTGTATTGAACAAGATCAGAGTCATCCTTTACCTATTGTGATGATCGCTGATACGCAAGGACAAGAGTTATCAAGACGTGAGGAATTATTAGGATTAAATGGCTATTTTGCCCATCTTGCACGTTGTGTTGAAGCGGCCCGTATCAAGGGACATCGGCTGATTACATTAATCCATGGAGAAGCTGTGTCGGGTGGTTTTCTTGCCTTTGGTTTGTTGGCTGACCGTATTATTGCTCTACCGCAAGTGGAAGTGCGCGTCATGGATTTACGAGCCATGTCGAGAATCACTCGTATTGATTACACTCGTCTAACAGAGCTTGCTCAACATTCTCCTGTGTTTGCTCCTGGCCCCGAAAATTATTGGCGTATGGGTGGTATTCATGAAATCTGGAGGCTTGAGGATAATTGGGAAGAGTGCTTACTGAAAGAGTTACATGGATCAACTGAGGATCAACGGCCCCAGCTTGGGTTAGAGCGACAAGGAAGAAAGCTGGCATCGTCAGTGGCCAAACGAGTAATACATGCTACCACTTCCTCTACAAAGACATGATTTGGTTTTTTTAAAAAACCATAGATGAAGCGTGTTCCATCACTCCAGTTACAGAATCGCCATGGGTGATCAATTGGCATAAGACAGGGCGTCCTTTTTGGGTAACACGTCAATCAGATACGACACAATGTGTGCTAGGAGTAAGTCTTTATACCGCTGGGGATAAAAAACGTATTTCTATTAGTGTTCCTTGGTCATACATAAAGAACTATCAAGCACCACCTCTATTAAAGAATGTCGTTAAGTATGTTCCGCCGTCTTGGCAAGAACCCCTCAATACAGTTATTCGGTTAGCCGAACAGTATCACATAATAGTTCGTGTTTTTGGCGCCGCGGCTTATGCACCACTATTGGCGCATGACCTATTTAGAGAGAAGAGTGATGTCGATCTCTTGTTTGTCCCATCTAAACGTTCCCAAGTTGATGGGTTTTTAGCAGAGCTGATTGAGCTTACCCGTGTTTATCCCAAGCCCATGATTGATGGAGAAATTCGTTGGTTAGACACAGATGTTCCGTGGCGAGAATATGCTGAAATCAAGTTTAAACAATGTCTGGTGAAATCAATCAATGAGGTTAAATTGGTGGAGCGTAGTAGTTTAGCAAGTAGGGTAGGGCAAGAGCGTATACGGTTAGCAAAAATTACCCTAACAGCGCTATATGATGAATTACGTTTATGTCCAAAGCCCGGTTTGGTCAATCCACTTGATACGGGATCTCACCATGATATGGACATGCACTTGTTATGGCGAAGTGTCTTTGCTCTACGCCATTATTTTTTAGCCATTATTGATCTTGGCCAACAACAGGCTCCCTTTGATAAGTTAAGAGAGCAAGGTATAGTAGCTGAAAACAAGATGCTGGCAAGAACTGCTGGAGTGAATACCCATCGCGGTGGGATTTTTCATTTGGGATTGTTACTTGCTGCGCGCGCCTCTCAACCTGCTACTACTGCTCAAAAAATATGTGCCAGAATTTTAGAGCTGTGGGGAGAGGAATTAACAAGACACCAAATGCAAACGCGCGCACTAAATAGTCATGGACAATTGGTATTTAAACAATGGCATAGACCAGGGGCTCTCGAGATGGCCTTGTCTGGATATGCTTTTGTGGTTAATGACGCGCTCCCTTTTTATCGTCAAGCTCTAGCACAAGATCATGAGTTTTACGCACGATCGCGTACCTTATTGTTTTTAATCGCGTATGTGGATGATTCAACTATTTTATGGCGCGGTGGAGAGGGAGCATTAATGGCGGTGCAAGAAGAAGCCCGATACATTTTGAAGATGGGACCAATGACAAACAGTAAAGTATGGGCAAGGTGGTTAGCTTTTCATTATCGCATGATTAACAATAAATTAAGTCCAGGTGGTAGTGCTGATTTGTTGGCATTTATCATGGCGCTCAATAACTATGCCACAGACAGTGACGTACATAGTCAAACCGGCTCTATGAATACGCGAGAATTACTATGCGTTTAGTGGTCATGTTTAGTGGACAAGGCGCCCAGCAATCAACCCATTATGAAGAATTACAGTTGACCGTACATGAAGAGTATAAAGCGCTACTTTATGAGCCACTTTTTAGCCATTCATCCCTTAGTGAAAAAGAATTATCAGTGAATAGCATTGCGCAACCACTCATTACTGCCATTCAATTATCACGTTGGCAACGCTTTAGTCGTCAACTCACTCACGCGCCACTACTCATAGCAGGTTACTCCGCAGGAGAAACTGCTTCCTATTATGCCGCGGGGGTATGGAGTGATATCGCGGCCTTACAAATAGCACGTACCCGAGCACACTTAATGGATAGTGCAGTAGGAAGTATTGGCACCTGTGCCATGGCTTATTTAGAACACAGTGATGATCAGTGGATTCAGAAGGCAATGATTCAGCATCATGTGTATGAGGCAATTCGTCTGCCTCATGGTGGAGCAGTGATTGCAGGGTTACATAAGCATTTATTGGCATTTGAACAGCAGGTGTTAACAAAGTCAGATGTTATGCGCTGGTTGCCAATTAGTATTCCATCACATACCCCACTCTTACACACTGTCGAACAATCGCTATTTGAGTATTTATCTACATTGCCATGGTCCATACCTACTATCCCATTGTTGGCTGGAGGGAGTGCATCGGTAATGAGTTCGCCCGAGGAGTTGGCTCGCGCATTTTGCTATCAAACATGCCATACATTAAATTGGCAACACTGTTTGTCAGTAATTAGTGAGTATCGTCCTGATGTGGTATTGGAAATAGGACCTGGAAATGCGTTAGCTAAAATGATTCGTGAATTGGATTCTTCTATTATGGCACGTTCAATAGACGAATTTAGTCATGACGAGGCTGTACTTGATTGGTTACAACGTTGGGGTTAGTCCATGGAGCCGATGTCAGTGTTAATTGGGGTGGTGCTGTTGGGAGTGTATACCGGAGCACAAAATTTTATGGCAGGGGGTGGGACATTTATTATTTTTCCCGTACTGTTGTTAATTGGTCTTGATCCAGTTACAGCGAGTATGACTGCAGCGATGGGGCTGTTTCCTAATCAATTGAGTTCAGCTCATGTTAGCCGACAGCTTGCCTCCGGAGTACATACACTGTCATTAAAAAAGTTACTGATTATTAGCGTATTAGGTGGCTGTACAGGATCTATTTTATTGAGTATCACGCCCTCTAAAATATTTAGTCATCTGGTCCCTTGGTTAACTCTTTTTGCAACCGTCTTATTTGCATGGGGTTCACTGATGCGACCAAATCCGGTATTAGCAGGGCCTGGTATTCATGAGGAAGAAAAACGCCAAGTAATTGAAAAGCGGTTACTGTTTTCGCAAAGTTTAATTGCTGTTTATGGGGGATATTTTGCAGCTGGGATTGGTTTTTTAATGCTTGCTGCATTAACCATGAGTGGTCTTGAGGCAAGACGCGCTATCGCCACAAAAAATGTCTTGGTGGTGGCAATCACTTCCATGTCTTTTGTGATTTATAGTTTGTCAGCGCGAGTAAACTGGCCTATCGCCATCGCTCTTGCTATTGGGGCCTTGGGTGGTTCTTGGATTGGCGCATGGTTAATTCAACATATCCCTAACCGTTGGTTAAAAACCTATGTGGTTGTGATTGGTTTAGTATTAACCCTGTGGCTTTTTCTACGCTAGCGCTGTTATGGATAATAAAGGGCTTTGTCAAAGGCCACACCCAGACTGTCTTTTTTTGAAAGTGTAGGTGGATTATCGATGGGCCAGGAAATATTTAAAGTTGTATCGTTCCATTGAATGGCGTTCTCATCTTCAGGATGCCAGTAATCAGTGGTTTTGTATAAAAATTGAGCGCGTTCACTTAGCGTGACAAAACCATGAGCAAAGCCCTTTGGAATCCACAGCATTTGTTTGTTACTTGCTGATAAATTTACCCCAACCCACTGACCAAAATGGGGTGAATGTTGTCGTAAATCCACTGCCACATCAAAGACCTCTCCTTCAATGACACGTACTAACTTCCCCTGAGGAAATTGATGTTGATAATGTAATCCCCTTAATACACCCCGTACAGATGAGGAGTGGTTGTCTTGCACGAAGGATTCTTTGACACCTGTTAACTGCTCAAACACTCTTTGGTTAAAACTTTCAAAGAAAAAGCCGCGGTCGTCCCCGTATACAGTGGGTTCAATGATCAATACATCGTTAATTGCAGTAGGTATAATTTTCATAATGATTGAGTTAAGCAAGCTACAAGGGCATCATGCCAATGAGGAAGCGTTATGTCAAAGGTCTGTTTTAACTTACTATTATCAAGACAGCTCATGTGCGGGCGTTGGGCTGGAGTAGGATACTGATCTGTTGTAATAGCAGTTAATCGTGCCCGTGTAGGACGCAAAGCAAAAATAGCCTGGGCAAAACCATACCATGTGGTATCAGATTGATTGGTCATATGATAAATGCCACGGTATTGGTCTAAATAATTCACGATAGATTGGTGGGCGGGTTTTTGACTCAGAATTAAGGCTGTGGCTTCAGCAATAGACTCAGTGTAAGTAGGACTGCCACGTTGGTCATCAATAATTCGTAGTTCATCGCGCTCTAAACCAAGCTTTAACATAGTGTTTAAAAAATTGCGCCCGACAAGACTGTATACCCAACTTGTTCTGAATATTAAGGCAGCACAGTTACTCTCTAGTATCCCAACTTCTCCCTGGCGTTTACTTTGCCCATATACATTGATTGGATCAGTGGGGTCTTGTTCTCGATAAGGGGTGTTTTGCTGGCCATTAAATACATAGTCAGTAGAGTAATGAATGAGTGCACAGTGATTGTTTTGACAATACTCTGCCATACGGGTTGGGGCTATACCATTGATTTGAAAAGCCAGATCCTGTTCTTCTTCAGCCCGGTCTACAGCCGTATAAGCAGCGGCATTGACAATTAAGTCAGGTTGCAGCCGCGTCAGTGTGGCAACGCTTTCTTCCCAATGACATAAATCAAACTCTTGGCGGGTTAAAGCCACAACGGCCCCTAAGGGAGCTAGGTGGGCAATAAGACTCGTAGCCAATTGTCCATTGGCACCTGTGATGAGGATTTTCATAGTCGATTATTAAATAAAGAAGTAAGAACTGAATCATACCTATTTTAGTGTAGAATTGAACTTTTATGTTTGGGAATTAGACGTATGTTACAAGGTAGTCTTGTGGCCATTGTGACTCCCATGAAAGACAATGGTGAGTTAGACTTTGCTGCGCTAGAGTCATTGATTGAATGGCATATTGAATCAGGCACAGCAGGAATTGTGATTGTTGGAACCACAGGCGAGTCACCGACGGTATCTGTGGAAGAACATAAAGAATTAATTGCAGCCACAGTCAAATATACTCGTGGTCGTGTGGCTGTTATAGCAGGTACAGGCGCTAATTCAACAGCTGAAGCCATTGAATTAACTCGTTACGCTGAAAGTGTCGGTGCTGATTATAGTTTATCCGTTGTTCCTTATTACAACAAACCTACTCAGCAGGGGATGTACGAACACTTTAAAGCTATTGCCGAAGCGGTATCTATTCCAATTATTCTTTACAATGTACCGGGACGCACCGTTGCTGATTTAGCCAATGATACTGTCATCAAATTGTCTGTAATTTCCAATATTGTTGGTATTAAAGATGCAACCGCTGACTTATATCGGGCCAGTGATCTTTTTTCTCGTGTCCCGGCAAATTTTGCTTGTTACACTGGCGATGATGGCAGTGCTGCTGCATTCATGCTAATGGGTGGGCACGGAGTTATCTCTGTAACGGCCAATGTGGCGCCCGCTTTAATGGCTCAATTATGTCACCATGCTATTCAAGGGGATACGAAGATCGCTCGCGCAGTAAATGATAAGCTTTTGGCGCTGCATCGCGACTTGTTTGTTGAAGCCAATCCGATTCCTGTTAAATGGGCTTTGGCTGAAATGGGGAAAATGAGTGGATATATCCGCTTACCCTTAACAGCGTTGTCTGAACAACATCATGACACAATCCGCGCCGCTTTACGCCGTGCCGACATAGTGTAACTAGTTTGAACCAGTTTGATTACGAGGGAGATTATGGGTTTAATACGCAAAATAAGTGAAAAAAAACACAGTTGGTTAATATTATTGGTTTGCGTGTTATCCGCTTGCTCCACGACCAACAGCACCTTATTTAAATCCAAAAAGGTTGACTATCAAAGTGATGCAAAGACTGTTCCTCAACAAGGATTAGAGGTTCCTCCTGATTTAACTCCAGCTCAAGAAGATGATCGCTATAGCGTTCCAGGGCAAGAGGGGCAGACTTACTCTCAATACCAAAAACATCAAAAGACCACACCAGTTGAAACACTGTCTGCAGCGGATGCCCAAGTTTTACCTAAAACCTCTTCCATGGTGACAATTGAAAGAGATGGAGCGCAGCGTTGGTTAGTGATTCATCAAACCCCTCAACAGTTATGGCCTAAACTGCATGATTTTTGGATTAAAAATGGGTTTACCCTCACTACAGATGATCCAAAAATTGGGGTGATGGAAACCAATTGGAACGAAAACCGTGCCAATATGCCGCAAGACTTTGTGCAGAGAATGCTAAGTAAAGTGATTACTAATTTATATTCTTCATCACTAAGAGATCGATTCAGAACACGAATTGAGCAAGGTAAAACACCAGGCACCACTGAGGTCTTTATTACTCACAAAGGGATGGAAGAGGTGTTAAGTAATGATGCATCGAGTTCTGTATGGGAGCTGCGTCCCTCTGACCCTGAGCTTGAGGATGAATTTATTCGTCGTCTAGCCTTAAGCCTTGGTGTTCAGCAACCCGTTATCGATAAAGAAATTAAAGAAGATAAGCAGGTTGCTCAAAAAGCACCCGCAGAACGTACTTTAAGTAAAACAGATAATGGTGAAGAGTATTTGGTTGTCAATGATCCTTTTGATCGAGCATGGCGATCAGTGGGGCTTGCTCTTGATCGTGCAGGATTCACTGTACAAGATAGGGATAGAGAGGCTGGTATTTACTATGTTCGTTATACCGATACTGAAGGTGTACTGGCTAAGAAAAAAACCTTTTTACAAAACCTTGCTTTCTGGCGCTCCGATGATAAGTCTAAGGAAACGCAAACTTATCGTGTGGTGGTGAGTGCCAAGGGAGTGGGTACGCCTTCCGAAGTTCATGTGCGTAATGAATTAAACCAGCCTGTCGCGAGTTCAATTAACCAAGAAATCTTGAAGTTGATTTCAGCACAATTACAGTAATACACCATGCGTTTCGCCTCACTTGGAAGTGGTAGTGAAGGTAACGCATGGCTGGTTGAGTCAAATAAAACCCGCTTAATGGTTGATTGCGGGTTTTCTGTTAACGAAGTCGTACGCCGTATGGCGCGTTTAGAATTACTAGCAGAGGACTTAACGGCAATTCTCGTTACTCACGAGCACAGTGATCACATGTCAGGTGTCGCTCGTCTTGCTAAGCGTTTCAATATACCCGTTTACGCAAGTTTTGGTACGCTATCTTTTTGCCGCGACGATATTCCCTCTCATCTTTGTAATGAGCTGTTTAGCGATAGTCCAGTGGTAATAGGAGACATTCAAGTTAATCCTTTTTTGGTACCTCATGATGCGAGAGAACCTTTGCAATTTGTCTTTGATGATTATAACCATCGTTTGGGGATTGTTACTGATGTAGGGCACGTGACGCAACATATGTTAGTCAGTCTTAGTGATCTTGATGGGTTAGCAATAGAAAGTAATCATGATGAACAGATGCTGGTGCAAGGACGCTATCCACAGCATTTAAAAGCACGCGTAAAAGGTGAGTTTGGTCATTTAAGTAATGATCAAGCAGTAAGCCTATTACAACAACTTAATCATGAACGATTAGCTAATGTGGTGGCAGCTCACTTAAGCCAACACAATAATAAACCAGAAATTGTTGAAGAATTATTTATGGCGGTCATTAAGGAGAAAGAACGTTTTGCTATTGCAACGCAAGAAGAAGGATTGGGTTGGGTAATACTTTGACTGTATAGCTCAAAAAAAAGCCGATCAATTGATCGGCTTTTTTATCTGCTAAATAAGAATTACTTCTTGTCTGCAGGAGCAGCAGCTGGAGCAGCAGCAGGTGCGGCTGGAGCAGCTGCAGGTGCGTTTGCATCAGCAGCAGGAGCAGCGGCAGGTGCAGGAGCAGCGGCAGGTGCAGGAGCAGCAGCGTCGGTTTTTGGAGCTTCAGGTTTGCTGCATGCAGCCAATGCAACAGCAAATAAGGCAGCGATGAGAAGATTACGTTTCATGATTTTGTTCCTATCGATAGTTAAAAAAACAGAGCTAAAATAAGATTCTACTAATCTTATAAAAAAATTATAGAATTAAATTTGTTGCTTTGCAACTAGCCTAAATGTAACCAGCCCTGGGTATACCATTCGTGTAAGAGTAAAGTTAGCTCTTTCGGTTGTTTGCTTTTTTCCATAGGTGACAGTATTTTATGATCAGCCAATTTGGTCAATAGTGGAAAACAGTTAATTGGTGGAGTTAGTTTTTCACCATTAATAAAAAAATGAGCCTGATGGAAAAGAATTTGTGTTTTTGCATCCAATCTGAGCCCGTATTTGGCCCAGTGTTGACTAAATTGTAGTAACGATACGGGTTCAAACTCTGGATCAAAAAATACGTGCGGTTTAGGTTCACTTAAATACCGCCCAACCATATTGGCGATATCTTTTTTTCCCCATTTGATTTTTTGAGTTATAGCGTAAACTTGATCAATTAACTCGTCTGGTAATTTGGCAGGATGGCGCTGTTCTTTCAAGTTAGGGTCAGTGTAATTCCCTTCAATTTGAAATTCATCCCTTAAGTAATCAAGCATAGCATTAACCCACTCTTGATATGTTGGGGCCCTAAAGCCGATTGAATAGGTAAAACATTCTGTTTGCGCTATGCCATGATGCGCCCATTTAGGGGGAAGATATAACATATCACCCGCTTCTAAATCCCAGGTTTGCTGTGCTTTAAATCGTTGTAATAATTTAAGTGATTGGTTAGGACGAATGGCTAAATCCTCTGTATTGGCAATCTGCCAGCGCCTCACTCCATAGCCTTGTAATAAAAACACATCATAATGATCATAGTGAGGGCCTACTCCGCCTCCTGGTGTGGCGTAACTTACCATGATATCGTCAAGGCGAGCGTAAGGAATAAAACGAAAATCCTGTAATAAACTATCCGCTTCCGGTAGCCAATGATTAAGTGATTGGATGAGTAGAGTCCAATTTTTGTTTCCTAGCCCCTTTAAATCAATGGGACGAAAAGGACCGTGATTGAGGGTATAGTTTTTTCCTTGACGAATAACAAGGCGTGATTGCACATCTTTTTGGGTGGCAAGTTGTTTGATTTCTTTGGCAGTGAGAAAGCCTAAAAAATCTGGTACAGTTTGTTGAAACAAATGGGCCTTTTTTTGCCAATAGTGTTGTAAAAATGTTTTTATACCTAAAGAACCAAGTACCTGATTACCCATAAAACTATTTCTCGCAGTATGATTATGTTGTCTTATGATACAGGGAAGTTTGCCTTAGATAGAATTCTATTGATATCAAGGAGAGCGGTATGCTGAAAACTGGACAGAAAGCCCCTTCATTTGAGTTGCCGGACGCGACCATGGAAATGGTGTCATTGGGGCGCTTTAAAGGGAAAAATAAAGTTGTTCTGTTTTTCTATGCGCATGATAGTATGCCTCAATGTGCTGATGAAGCGATCAACTTTAGTGATAGAGAAGAGGATTTTCTAGATCAAGGAGCAGTACTTATCGGTGTATCGCAAGATGATGTGATGTGTCATGCGGATTTTTGTGAAGCCAATGGTTTAAATGCCAAGTTGTTATCTGATGTGGATGGAGAAGTATGTAAACGCTATGGCGTCCTCCATGAAAAAAACTCAGATGGTTTTAAAAGAACTTGTGTGGATCGAGTCACTTATATTATTGATCGCCAAGGAGTAGTTCGCTATGCAATACCCGCCTCGTTGCATGGTAAGGAGCATATTGCAGAGGTGTTAAAACTTGTGAAGGAGCTAAATTAACAATGCAAATTTGTAAAGATTCTGTGGTGACGTTAAGTTATACACTAACCGACTCTGACGGCACACTGCTTGAGCAAAGCGATCCAACCATCAGTTATTTACATGGTGGATATGACGGTATTTTTCCGATTGTAGAAGAAGCGTTAGAAGGTCAAAACGTAGGGTATGAATGTACTATTACAATGGCACCTGATGAAGCATTTGGTGAGTATGACGAGAGTTTAATGCGTATTGAACCACGTAATTTATTTCCTCAACATGTTAAAGTAGGTATGCAGTTTGAAGGGCAACCTGAAGGCGGCGGAGTGGAAGAAACTATTTTATATACAGTCACTGAAATTACTGATGACAAGGTGACGGTGGACGGGAACCATCCTTTAGTGGGAAAAACACTAACTATAAGTTGTAAAATTGAAGAAGTACGTCAAGCTTCACAAGAAGAATTGGCTCATGGTCATGTCCATGGTGAACACGGTCATCACCATTAATTCTGATCTAATTCCTCGCGCCAACGGTAGAGTATCTCTAATGCTTGGCGCGCAGTAAGCTCATCGACCTTAAGTTGTTTTAATTCTTCAAGAATGGGATCAGTTTGAAATAAATCCTGTTGTGTTACAACGGCTAAATGAGGGGTGGTAGGTTTAGTTGTTGGCGTAAAGTTTTCAAGCATGTTTAGTTTGCGTTGTGCTTGATAAATGACGTCTCTCGGTATACCTGCAAGACGAGCCACTTGAATACCATAACTGCGTGAGGCAGGCCCTTCCTCTAGCGTATGAAGAAAGACAATATGTTCCCCGTGTTCAACGGCATCAAAGTGCACATTGACGATTCCCTCTAGTTGCGTTGCTAATTCTGTTAACTCAAAATAGTGAGTAGCAAACAGCGTAAAACAACCAATACGCTGAGCTAAATCGGTGGCAATGGCATGGGCCAATGACAGTCCGTCATAGGTTGATGTCCCACGACCTATTTCATCAATTAGCACGAGGCTATTTAGAGTGGCTCGATTAAGAATAGTGGCAGCCTCTGACATTTCCACTAAAAATGTAGAGCGACCAGAGGCCAGATCATCGTTGGCACCGATGCGAGTGAAAATTTGATCGAGGAGAGTAATGGTGGCACTTTTGGCAGGAACAAAACTACCCACATGGGCTAATAACGCAATCAGAGCACATTGACGCATGTAGGTGGACTTACCACCCATATTAGGTCCTGTAATCATTAATAAACGACGTTGTGTATGAAGTTCAATGTGGTTGGCGATGAATCGTTCAACTTGTCCTTCAATGACAATATGGCGTCCCTCGGTGATGAGAATCTCATGCTCTGTTGTCATAATAGGTTTAACAAGATTGAGAGCGATTGCTCTATCAGCCAAAGTGCAAATAACATCAACCGTAGCAAGTTGTACTGAGAGAGATTTAAGCGCTGAGAGAGAGTTATTCAGTTCTTCGATGACCTGATCGAAAAGATACTTCTCGCGTGAAAGCGCTCTTTCATTAGCATGAAGAATTTTTTCTTCAAAAGCACTTAAATACTCTGTGGTGTAGCGTTCACTGTTTTTTAGTGTTTGCCGACGTTGATAGTCAAGAGGAACTTGATCAGAGTAGGATCGTGATACTTCTATAAAAAAGCCATGAATTCGATTATATTCCACTCTTAGCGTGGGAATATTAGTGCGTTCTTTTTCTTGTTGCTCAAGAGCAACTAAAAACTCTCCCTGATTGTGTTGAATAAGACGCAGTTCATCTAATTCTGTATCAAAACCCTCTGCGATTACCCCGCCGTCCTTAAGTGACACAGCAGGTTCAATCTTGATGGCACGTTGTAATAGTGTTAAGGGTTCACTGGGAGTGTTTTTTAGTGCATTAATGAAATTTCCAAATACATACTGATTACAATTTATTAAAAGTGCTTCAATAGAGGGAAGTAGAGCAAGAGACTCTCTTAAGGCGCTTAAATCTCGAGGGCGGGCTTGTTTTAGACCTATGCGTCCTACAATTCTTTCTATATCAGCAATATGTTGTAGTATTTTTCTTAATTGTTGTAGGCTGTCATAGTGTTCAGGAGCAACCAACACCTCAATCCAAGTTTGACGCTGTTTAATCTGAGTTATATCACGCAAAGGATGATGTAACCAATGACGTAATAGGCGCCTCCCCATAGGATTCTTACAGGTATCCATGACAGAGAGTAAGGTGGGGCTCATGTCTCCTGACAACGTCTCTGTGAGTTCAAGATGACGACGAGTATTGGGATCCATCTGTACAAAATCAGTAGGGTTTTCTACAGTAATGGCATGAATAATTCGATTGGTTTGTTTTTGTGTGTGCTCTATATAGTAAATGAGTGCACTCGCTGCACTGTGTGCGAGAGCTAAGGATTGGGCGCCAAAGCCATTAAGATCGAAAGTCCCAAGTTGCTCGCATAGCATTTTTTTTCCGCGTTCGGCATCAAAATGAAAGTGAGGACGTTCTACAAAACAGTATGGTAATTCTTGATGGGAATTTTTTTGTCCCTCTGAAATGAGTATTTCAGCAGGACCGATACGCTCTATGGTAGAAGATAAATCAAATAACGACTGTTCAGTTAGAGTCAGCATACCGGTTAATACATTTATAACAGCAATACCAATTAAATTTTCATGAAAAAACACAGCAGCGAGTAAGGTATCTTTGTTTTCATCTAATAAAGAGGAGTCAGTTAAAGTGCCTGGGGTAATAATTTTTACCACTTCACGGGCAACAGGACCTTTACTTGTGGCAGGGTCCCCTACTTGCTCGCAGATAGCCACAGATTCACCAAGACGAACTAATTTTGCTAGATACTGCTCTGCTGCATGAACAGGGACGCCAGCCATCGGAACAGGTTGTCCTGCTGATTGTCCGCGTCGAGTTAACGTGATATCTAACAGCCTAGAAGCTTTTTCTGCATCTTCATAGAAGAGCTCATAAAAGTCTCCCATACGATAAAATAATAGGTAATCAGGATGATTGTTTTTGATAGTCCAGTATTGGGCCATCATGGGAGTATGCTGTAGGGTGGTCATTAATTATTTACAAAAGCGATATAAGGATTATTAGAAATACTGACAAATACTTGTTTTCCATAAAAGAAGGGTAGTCCCCAATCAAAAGAATTGTTATAAATATTGCCGTTGAGTTGAGTTCCTGCCAGATCATCAAAAGCAAAAGCAGTATTGGGATAGTTTAGCGGACTGGTAACAGAAAAATTAACCCCTGTCGTTGTATTATTTGACAATGTAATTTGTGCCGTTAAATTTTGTGTTGTGTTAGGACAATAAAAACCATACCAATTACTGTTTTGTGAGCAAAGATTAAGATTGATATTAGTATTAAAAAAGAGTCCGTTAGAACCACTGTCTATAAATGAAGAGTTGTAAGTTGTGCCGTTAAGTGTTGTAACAAAATAGTTATTCGCATCAGGAGTGATGACGTTGGCGTTACTTGGAAGTGCGTTATTTGATTGTGTTCCAATCCCAAATATTAATTGTCCGGAGGCGCTGCTGTTTCCTGTGGCCGCGGTGATAGAAGGCATTGAAATGATGACACCATTGTTATCAACAACAAATTTAGATACAGGATTCACCACAACAAATGATGAAGTGTTAGTGACGTTGTTCTGATAAGTACATGTATTGCCATTACAAAAGTAATATAAGCCATATGCGCCATCGTTGGCATTATCACCAATACCCAGTACCCCATTTGAACCAAAACTAGTTGGACTTTGTAAGCTTTGTAAGCCCGTTGAGCAGCCACTTGGGGTAGAAGTGAAGCTTGGCGATGCCATAATATTAACCGGAATATTGCTGGCTTTTTCCCCTGCGATTGCTACGTCCAAATTGGCGATTGGACCATAGGTGTAGCCATCTGCAAATTGAACGCATTCAGTGACCGTACTCGACCCAGACTGTAAAAAGCTAGGAGTAAAATTAGTAATTTGATTGCTAAAAATTCTGAGCCCGTAAGAACCTGAGTCAACCAGTACATTATCAATTGTTTGACATTGGGTGTTGGAGCCTGGTTGGCAAACTGTAACGCTGACCATAGGAATGTTTACATTATTAGGCAGTCCTGAGGATTGTGGCTGAGAGCTGACCGTTATATTAGCAACATTGTTGCCACTAGCTGGATTGGTTAAACTAACGCTTGTCGGTGTAACAGAAGTTGTGCTTCCACCACCACCACCGCCACCTCCGCAAGCGTTTAATAAAGCAACAAATATGATGGTAAATAACCAACAGTATGATTTTTTCATAATTTGTTTATTGAATATTATTGACTGAAAAGCCTACTGGAAAGCGATTGCTTAAATAACTCATTCCCCAAAAGTCTCCCATACGCCCGTAATTAGAAACAACTAATTCATTATCGATCACTTTAAGTTGGCGGTGATTTTTTAGTGTAGCCTGACTCAATGCATTATTAAAGCGGGGATAATAGGTGTCTCCAAGTAGAACTGTTAAATCAGGTACCGCTGCTCCAAACCATAATTGAGCAAAAACACTACCTTGGTAAACAAATTCTTTTAAAACCATACCTCGAGTGTTTTGTTGAATAACAACTTGATAAGGAATACCTTGATTTGTTTGCTCTACTGTTTGGTTAAGGATGGTATATGGATCAATTAAAGCCAAAGGCACGCCACCTAAAGTCGCGCCTGAATCAAGGCTTATAAAAACACACAGCGTAACCAGTATTAATTGTAGTTTTCTTATAAAAATCATAGAGTTCCTACTGTTAAATATTACTTTATTTGTAATGAAGCTCGCCTAAATGATTAGAATTGGCGTAAAATAAAAGGTTCTTTACTCTTGTACAACAGGATTCATTATGACTCAATCAATTGCTTTAATTGGACATTATATTCAAGGTCGTCCCGTTGCGGGAACTAGTGGTCGACAATCTGATGTTTTTAATCCAGCTACAGGTAGAGTGTCTGGACAAGTGGCGTTGGCATCGACCGATGAAGTCAACCAAGCGGTCGCATCAGCAAAAGCAGCTTTCCCGGCATGGGCAGGGCTATCCCCATTGCGTCGCGCACGTGTCATGTTCAAGTTTAAGGAATTACTTGAAAAAAACCACGATCGTTTGGCTGAGATCATTACTTCAGAACACGGTAAGGTATTCACTGACGCCAAGGGTGAAGTGATTCGTGGTTTAGAAGTGGTGGAGTACGCCTGTGGTATTCCTGAAATGCTTAAGGGCGAATATACAGAACAAATCGCAACAGGCGTTGATGGTTGGACCATGCGTCAACCTATTGGTGTCACTGTTGGTATTACTCCTTTTAATTTTCCAGTAATGGTTCCTTTGTGGATGCTACCAATGGCTATTGCCTGTGGTAACACCTTCGTATTAAAGCCTTCCGAGCGTGATCCTTCAGCCAGTCTTTTTATGGCTGAGTTACTTAAAGAAGCGGGGCTTCCTGATGGAGTTTTCAATGTGGTTAATGGTGACAAAGTAGCCGTTGATGCATTACTGAATCATCCTGATGTAGATGCGATTAGTTTTGTGGGATCAACCCCAATTGCTCAATATATTTATGAAACAGGTACAGCTCAAGGTAAACGTGTGCAAGCGCTTGGTGGTGCTAAAAACCATATGGTTGTGATGCCTGATGCTGATCTTAATCAAACAGTCGATGCTTTGATGGGAGCTGCCTATGGTTCTGCAGGTGAGCGTTGTATGGCAATTTCAGTTGCTGTGGCAGTGGGCGATATTGCTGAACCTCTTATTGAAGCATTGGTGCCACGTATTAAAGAATTGAAAGTGACCCAAGGAATGGATTTATCCGCTGAAATGGGACCTGTTGTGACTGCTGCTCATCGTCAAAAAATTCAAGGTTATATTGACACGGGCGTTAAAGAAGGCGCTAAACTCGTTGTTGATGGTCGTGGTTTTACAGTGCCTGGTTTTGAGGATGGTTTCTTCTTGGGCGGTACCTTGTTCGATCACGTTACCCCTGACATGGTTATTTACAAAGAAGAAATTTTTGGCCCAGTATTGTGTGTGGTTCGCGTACCTAACTTTGCCGCTGCATTAGAACTTGTTAATAACCATGAGTTTGGTAATGGTACCGCGATCTTCACCCGTGATGGTGGTTTTGCGCGTGAATATGCTTCACGTGTGAAAGTAGGGATGGTTGGTGTAAATGTGCCAATCCCTGTACCCATGGCATTCCATAGTTTTGGTGGTTGGAAACGTAGCTTGTTTGGTGATCATCATGCACATGGCCCAGAGGCAGTTCGTTTTTATACTCGCCAAAAAGCAGTTACTCAACGTTGGCCAGCAAGTATTGAGGCAGGTGCTCAATTTGCTATGCCAACCATGAAGTAGAGGACTGTTATGCATCCTATGCTGAACACAGCGGTAAAGGCCGCACGACGTGCTGGGCACATTATTAATCGTGCGGCGCTTGACTTAGAACGCTTAAAAGTTGCTAAAAAAGGGCCGGCAGACTACGTCTCGGAAATAGACAAAATGGCGGAAGAGGCAATCATAAGCGTTCTACAGGATGCTTATCCTGATCATTCTTTTTTGGGAGAGGAGTCAGGTGCTTTAGGTCAGTCTGACTATCAGTGGATAATTGATCCTATTGATGGGACAACCAATTTTATACATGGCTTCCCCATGTACGCGGTATCCATTGCCTTAGCGCACAAGGGAGTGTTAACGCAGGGCGTGATTTATGACCCTGTCAAAAATGATCTTTTCACTGCAACACGTGGTGCAGGGGCTTATCTTAATGAAAGACGCATTCGGGTCAGTCAACAAATCAAGATGGAAGACGCGTTGATCGGTTCGGGGTTCCCTTATAGCAGCATGGAAAATCAAGAGCGCTATATGAGAATGCTCTCTGTGATAATGCGTGAAAGTGCAGGAATACGTCGACCAGGATCCGCTGCCTTAGATTTAGCTTACGTGGCTGCAGGGCGCTACGATGGTTTTTGGGAGCTAGGGTTAAAACCATGGGATATGGCCGCTGGTGTTTTGTTAATTCAAGAGGCGGGTGGATTGGTTACGGATTTAGATGGTGAACAACGTTATTTAGAAACAGGTCATATTGTGGCGGGTAATCCTAAAATTTTCTCGCAATTGTTAACGTTGGTTACCAAAGCATAGATTCCCATGTCTGAGTCCAACGGATTACAACATATCCGTATTGTCATGTGTCAAACAACACACCCAGGCAATATTGGGGCAGCAGCGCGTGCCATGAAAACAATGGGTCTGAGTCATCTGGTTTTGGTTCAACCCAAATATTTTCCTGACGATCAAGCTAGCGCGTTGGCATCAGGTGCTGACGATATATTAGAACAAGCTGAGGTGGTAAGCTCACTCGCTCAGGCCTTGCAAGGTACTACCTATGCTGTGGCAATGACGGTGCGTTCTCGAGAGTTGTCTCATGAACAAATTAACATTAAAGAACTGGCCCAACGTCTTCCACAGGAAGTAAAAGAAGGTAAGGTGGCTTTGGTTTTTGGTACCGAAATGTCTGGATTAAGTAACGCTGAATGTGACTTATGCCAGGTGTTATGTACCATTCCCACAGAACAACATTTTGGTTCATTAAACGTGGCTGCAGCAATACAAATAGCCTGTTACGAGGCACGTATGGCGTTATTTGATCAACAAATAGTCAGTACAGATAAACCCACTTTGGCGCGTCACGATGAAGTAGAGTATTTTTACGCTCATCTAGAAAAAGTACTACTACATACAGGATTTCTAGACCCAAGCAATCCAGGACGTTTAACTACGCGTTTACGACGTTTGTTTGCAAGAGCACGATTAGAACATGAGGAAGTTAATATCCTTCGTGGTATGCTAAATGCATTAGTTCCTGATGTGAAAATGCTAGGTAGTGAGCGCCATCGCTCGCAAAATAAAAGTGATTAATGGTTGACAGTAAAAATGGCAATATGGTCTAGAGTATGTGAACAAATTGATATCGTTTTCGACCGTGATCCTGCGGTGAGAAGTCGTTGGGAAGTGGTATCTTTATATCCGGGTTTTCATGCCATTTTATTACATTGGTTAGCTCATTGGTTGTGGGGTAAACAGTGGTTTTGGTTAGCTCGTTTTATCTCTCAGTTATCAAGGGGGATAACGGGTATTGAGATTCATCCTGGTGCCAAGGTAGGACGACGAGTATTTATTGACCATGGGATGGGTGTGGTGGTGGGTGAAACTGCTGAAATTGGTGATGACTGCACCCTTTACCAAGGAGTGACGCTCGGCGGCACCTCATGGCAAAAAGGAAAACGTCACCCTACACTCATGCCTGGTGTCATTGTAGGAGCTGGTGCTAAAATTATAGGCCCCATTGTGATAGGTGAGGGGGCTAAGGTTGGCTCGAATGCGGTGGTGGTAAAAGAAGTCCCTCAAGGCGCTACAGTGATTGGTATTCCTGGGCGAGTGGTTGAGGAAGATCTTTCACAAAAAATCAAAAAAGAGGCGATGCAATTTAGTGCCTATGGTCCCACTGACAATGATAAAGATCCATTAGTTGTGCTAGTCAATCAGTTAATGGAACAATGTCGAGAGTTAGAAGAAAAGAGCCAAGAACTTTCAAAACAGTTAGATAGTCTTAATCGTAGTCAAGAAGGACATTAATTATGGCGATTACATTAACTCCAGCAGCACTTCAACATGTGCGACAAGCGCTCAATAAACGTGGCGGAGGCATTGGCTTACGCTTTGGTGTCAAGCAATCTGGTTGTTCTGGTTTGGCCTATATTTTGGATTATGCTGACCAGGTTGATCCAGAGGATATTACTTTTAAACAAGAAGATAATGTGGTGATTCTTGTAAAACAAACCGATCTCCCTTTCGTTGATGGAACTGAGTTAGATTATCGTCGAGAAGGGCTTAATTCTGTATTCAAGTTTAATAATCCCAATGTAACTGATGCTTGTGGTTGTGGTGAAAGTTTTACCACCCGCTCAGACAACGCATAAATTTAACGAGTTATTATCTTGAAGGAAGTATTTTGTGCTCCGCATGGATCGGCTGACGCGTTCTATTTTTCTAAAAAAATTGGAAAAGGACAGCCGTTAGTTGTTTTTACAGAGAACGTTGCCCATGCCCAACGTTTGCTTGAAGAATTAAAATGGCTTAACCCAGAAGCGGGAGTTTACTTTTTTCCTGATTGGGAAACGCTACCTTATGATCATTTCTCTCCTCATCCAGATCTTGTTTCTGAGCGCTTAGCTACGCTTTGGCAATTTAGTCAAAAACAATTTGATGTGGCGCTCATTCCATTAGCAACAGCGTTAAATCGTTTGCCTCCCCACTCTTATTTGGCAGCAAGAACCTTTTTTATCACGCGTAAACAAGAGTTTGATCGCGAGGCTTTTCAAGAGCAAATGCTTACTGCAGGCTATACTCACGTGACGCAAGTTTTGCGGCCAGGTGAGTATTGTGTGCGTGGGGGGCTAATTGATTTGTTTGCAACCGGCAGTGTGTTGCCATTTCGTATTGAGTTAATGGATACGGAAGTTGAAAGTATTCGTACCTTTGACGTAGATAGCCAAAGAACACTTTATCCTGTAAGTGAAATACGTTTACTCCCTGCTCGTGAATACCCAATGGATGATGCTGGCAGAAAAATGTTTCGCCAGCGTTTTCGTGATCGATTTGAAGGTGATCCGTCACGCTCTGACTTCTATAAGGATGTCAGTAATGGCCTTGCTCCAGGCGGTATTGAATATTATTTACCGCTTTTCTTTGAGGGTATGGCGAGTATATTTGATTACTTACCTGAATCAAGTTTGGTCTATCTCAACGCCGATGTGGCTGAGGTTATTCAATCATTCTGGCAATCTGTAAAACCTCGCTGGGAGTTATTAAAAGGTAATCGTGCTCATCCTGTTTTGGACCCCAATGAATTATTTTTAACTGAAGAAGAGTTTTTTAAGGGCATACAGGGCGTTGAACGTATTGATATAAAACCTCATCAATTATGCGCTACAGGTAACTATCCACTGTTACTGGATTCACAGGCACTACCTGCTTTATCTGTAAATCGTCGCGATCAAGATCCTGTTAAATACTTAAGAGAATTCTCAGAACAGTTTAATGGACGTTTAATTATCATGGCGGAGAGTCTTGGACGCCGTGAGAGTTTGATGACGTTACTTAATGAACATAGTTTATCATTTAAATTAGTACAAACCTGGCAGGAGGCGCTGAGCTCAACATCAAAAGTTTCGTTATTGGTTGGCCCTATTGCCAACGGGTTTATTTTTATTGCCGATGAGATTGCTTTAATAACTGAAGCTGAATTGTTTGCAAGCCAGATACGTCAAACAAGACGACGGCAAGGTAACACTCGTTCAACAGATACGTTGTTCAAAGATTTATCCGAGGTAAAAATTAATGATCCTGTGGTCCATTTAGATCATGGTATTGGACGATTCTGTGGGCTTGTTAATCTGGATTTTGGTGAAGGAGTGAATGAATACATGCACTTACAGTACGCAGATAATGATGTACTGTATGTGCCAGTGACTCAATTGCATCTTATCACTCGTTACACTGGTGGCCCACAGGATCAGGCACCACTTCATAAGTTAGGTAGTGGGCAATGGCAAAAAGCCAAGAAAAGAGCGGCTACGCGTGCCCGTGATACAGCAGCGGAGTTATTAGATTTATACGCCAAAAGACAGGCTAGAGAAGGTTTTGCTTTTCCCATTAAGGATCATGATTACGAGGCATTTATCGAAGGATTTGCATTTGAAGAAACGCCCGATCAACTGTCAGCTATTGAGTCTGTAATGAATGACATGCGTTCTGGCAGGCCAATGGATCGACTTATTTGCGGTGATGTCGGTTTTGGTAAAACAGAAGTCGCTATGCGTGCTGCATTTCTTGCAGTGAGTGCTGGTAAACAAGTGGCTATTTTAGTGCCAACCACGCTACTTGCAGAGCAACACTTTAATAATTTTTCAGATCGTTTTGCAGATTGGCCTGTAAGAATTGCGGAACTTTCCCGTTTTCGTTCGAGTAAAGAAATGGCCGCAAGCCTTGAGGGTATCCGTCAAGGTGTGGTAGATATTGTAATTGGTACTCATAAATTAATCTCTGATGAGGTACAGTTTGCAAATTTAGGCTTGGTGATTATTGATGAAGAGCACCGCTTCGGGGTTCGTCAAAAAGAGCGTTTAAAAGCGTTACGTGCTGAAGTAGATGTATTAACCCTAACAGCAACTCCTATCCCAAGAACGCTAGCCATGTCTCTTGAGGGATTGAGAGATTTTTCTGTGATTGCTACCGCCCCACAAAAGCGTCTTGCAATTAAAACTTTTGTTTATCCCTATAGTGATAGTCTAGTTCGTGAGGCGGCGCTGAGAGAGCTTAAACGTGGTGGGCAGTTATATTTCTTACACAATGAAGTTGATACCATTGAAAACATGCGTGATCATTTGGTCAAGTTATTGCCAGAGGCGCGTATTGCTGTTGCTCATGGTCAGTTAAGAGAACGAGAGTTGGAACAAGTGATGCGTGATTTTTATCATCAGCAAGCTAATATTTTGTTGTGTTCCACTATTATTGAAACTGGTATTGATGTTCCTTCTGCGAATACTATATTAATTAATCGTGCAGACCGTTTTGGTTTAGCTCAACTTCACCAATTAAGAGGTCGAGTTGGTCGCTCTCATCATCAAGCCTATGCCTATTTACTTACTCCTCCAAGTGATGCGTTAACTGCTGCTGCAAAAAAGAGGTTAGAGGCCATTCAAATGATGGAGGAATTGGGGTCAGGATTTTATTTGGCGATGCAAGATTTAGAGATTCGTGGTGCTGGTGAAGTTCTAGGTGATTCACAAAGTGGCGATATGATTGAAGTGGGATTTTCTTTATACAATGATTTGCTCACTCAAGCCGTTAAAGCGTTGAAAAAAGGAGATAACTGGGATCTTGAAGCACCATTGAGTATTAGCACAGAAATTAATTTACATGCTCCAGCGCTATTGCCTAATGATTTTTGTGGGGATGTACAAGAGCGTTTAGTATTGTATAAACGTTTATCTAATTGTGATGATATGGCCTCTCTTGATGAATTAAGAATCGAGTTGATTGATCGTTTTGGTTTGTTACCAGAACCGGCACAATTATTACTTGAATGCCATGCGTTAAGGTTGTTAGGGCAGCCTTTGGCAGTCCAAAAAATTGATGCCAATGATGAAAATATAGTTTTACAGTTTGGTAAAGATACACCTTTAGAGCCACAGGATTTAATTATGTTGTTACAACGCGATGGTCGATACCGTTTGTCAGGGCAAGATAAATTACGTGTCAATCGCGAGAGTCACTCGCCATTAGAGCGAGTGACTCATGTCAAAGAGGTATTAGCCGACTTGGAAAAACTGGTTGTTAAGCACTAACCACGGATATTCCTTTAAACTTACCTTGCCATTGTTTGGGGCCTGACTGATGCACTGAATCACCCTGACTATCAACCGCAACGGTAACTGGCATGTTTTCCACAGTGAATTCATACACAGCTTCCATGCCAAGTTCAGGAAAAGCCACGACGCGTGAAGCACGGATTGCCTTAGCCACAAGATAAGCTGCTCCACCTACAGCGATCAAGTAAACAGAGCGATGTTTTTTAATCTCCTCAATGGCTGTAGGCCCTCGCTCAGCCTTACCAATCATGCCAAGTAATCCTGTTTTTTCTAACATCATGCCAGTGAACTTATCCATACGAGTTGCTGTGGTAGGACCGGCTGGACCGACTACCTCTTGACCCACTGGATCTACTGGTCCTACGTAATAAATAAAGCGCCCTTTAAAGTCCAGTCCCTCGGGAAGAGGGAGCCCTTGATTAAGTAAGTCTTGTATGCGTTTATGTGCGGCATCACGGCCTGTTAATAATTTCCCTGACAAAAGAAGGGTGTCCCCTGGCTTCCATGAATGCACTTCCTCTGCAGTAATCTCGTCAAGATTAACGTGGCGTGAATTGGCGGAAGGACTCCAGGTTACTTGAGGCCAGTCGCTTAAGGAGGGCGGGATAAACGTTGCAGGGCCTTCACCTGTGAGTACAAAATGAGTATGGCGTGTCGCTGCACAATTGGGAATCATGGCCACAGGTAAGCTTGCTGCGTGAGTGGGGTAATCCATTATTTTCACATCAAGAACAGTTGACAATCCACCAAGCCCCTGAGCACCGATTCCAAGTGCATTAACTTTATCGTAAATCTCTATGCGTAATTCCTCAGCACGGTTTTGAGGTCCTCGTTGTTTAAGTTCAGCCATATCGATGGGCTGCATAAGAGACTCTTTAGCAAGTAGCATCGCTTTTTCAGCACTGCCACCAATACCAATGCCAAGCATTCCAGGGGGACACCACCCAGCGCCCATAGTAGGTACAGTTTTTAGTACCCAATCCACAATCGAATCTGAGGGGTTTAACATAACGAATTTAGATTTATTCTCAGATCCTCCTCCCTTAGCGGCGATATCAATACTTACTGTATTACCGGGAACAAGATTGATATGGACAACTGCTGGAGTATTGTCTTTCGTGTTTTTTCTTGCTCCCGCAGGATCAGATAAAATTGAGGCTCGTAATGGATTAAGGGGATTGGTATAGGCTTGGCGTACTCCCTCATTAACTAGTTCCTCAATACTCTTGTTAGTCTCAAAACGCACGTTCATGCCTACTTTAACAAAGACAACAACAATCCCCGTATCTTGGCAGATAGGCCGATGACCTTCAGCACACATACGAGAATTGGTTAAAATTTGTGCAATAGCATCTTTTGCTGCTTCAGACTCTTCAAGCTCATAGGCTTTGCCGAGCGCTTTGATGTAATCTACAGGGTGGTAATAGGAGATAAACTGCAAACTATCAGCGATACTTTGAATAAAGTCTTCTTCGCGAATGAGAGTAGTCATGTTTTGTTCCTGAAGTGGTTAAACATTAAGCCCTCTACTATAACCTGTGTAGATATTTTACGGAAGGATCCTCAAAACAGGTATCTCATGGCTATAATGAGGGTTGAAATAGTATTGGTTATGCCTTTAACATTAAAATAATTTTAAAAACCAAATAAAATAAAATACGGAGGAGGTTTATGTCTACAGAAGCTCTATTACACGAAACCCGTGTATTTCACCCAAGTCCTGAGTTTGTCTCTCAAGCAAATATTCAAGGTATGGCCCAATATCAAGCGCTATGTGACGAAGCGCGACGCGATCCTCAGGCGTTTTGGGGAAGATTAGCAAAAGAAAACTTAGATTGGCATAAACCTTTTACGCGTGTACTAGACGAATCACAGGCTCCTTTTTACCGATGGTTTGATGATGGTTTGATTAATGCCTCTTATAACTGTTTAGACCGAAACCTTGCAAAAGGTCTGGGTAATAAAACGGCAATTATTTTTGAGGCTGATGATGGCAATGTCACACGCGTAAGTTATCAAGAGTTGTACACTCGAGTATGCCGCTTTGCCAATGGATTAAAAGCCCAAGGGATTAAAAAGGGTGACCGTGTGGTTATTTATATGGCCATGTCCATTGAAGGCATTGTGGCTATGCAAGCCTGTGCCAGAATTGGCGCTACTCATTCTGTGGTGTTTGGTGGTTTTTCAGCAAAATCCTTACAAGAACGGATTGTTGATGTCGGCGCTATTGCTCTTATTACTGCAGATGAGCAAGTGCGTGGTGGTAAACGCTTACCACTTAAAAGCATTGTCGATGATGCAATTGCCCTAGGAGGTTGTGACGCTTTAAAGACAGTGATTGTATATCGTCGCACGGGAGGGGATATTCCTTTTGTGAGTGGGCGTGATATTTGGTTTCATGATGTTGAAAACGGTCAAAATGATCAGTGTGAGCCTGAATGGGTTGAGGCTGAGCATCCCTTATTCGTACTTTACACCAGTGGCTCCACAGGTAAGCCTAAAGGAGTACAACATGCCACAGGAGGATATTTACTGTGGGCATTACTGACTATGCGTTGGACTTTTGATATCAAAGATCAGGATATTTTCTGGTGTACGGCAGATATTGGTTGGGTAACCGGGCACTCTTATATTGTGTATGGACCGCTTGCGGCAGGGGCTACTGAAATTGTTTTTGAAGGGGTCCCCACTTATCCTCATGCTGGACGATTCTGGGAAATGATCGCGAAACATAAGGTGTCAATTTTTTATACGGCTCCTACTGCAATACGCTCATTAATAAAAGCCTCTGATGGTGATGTGAATGTCCATCCAAAACATTTTGATTTATCTAGTCTTAGACTGTTAGGGTCAGTGGGAGAACCCATTAATCCAGAAGCTTGGATGTGGTATTACCGAGAAGTGGGCGGGGAGCGTTGCCCCATTGCTGACACCTTCTGGCAAACAGAAACAGGTGGGCATATGATTACTCCTCTGCCTGGGGCAACTCCTATGGTACCGGGTTCTTGTACGCTACCTTTACCTGGTATTGAAGCCGCTATTGTTGATGAAACAGGTCAAGATATGGCAAATGGACAAGGTGGTATTTTGGTTATAAAAAGACCTTGGCCTTCGATGATTCGAACCATTTGGGGCGACCCTGAACGTTTTCGTAAGAGTTACTATCCTGATGAATTAAAGGGATACTATTTAGCAGGTGATGGGGCGATACGTGATAAGGATACGGGTAACTTTACTATCACAGGTCGTATTGATGACGTGTTGAATGTGTCGGGACACCGTATGGGGACCATGGAGATTGAGTCAGCCTTGGTTGCCAATACCTTGGTGGCAGAAGCCGCTGTAGTGGGACGCCCTGATGACTTAACTGGGGAGGCGATTGTCGCTTACGTGGTACTAAAACAACCTCGTCCAACTGGTGAACAGGCAAAAGCAATCGCTAATGAGTTAAGAAATTGGGTGGGTAAAGAGATTGGCCCCATTGCGAAACCAAAAGAAATTCGCTTTGGTGACAACCTACCTAAAACCCGTTCTGGTAAAATCATGCGTCGTTTGTTGAGAGTGATTGCCAAAGGCGAGGAAATTACTCAGGACGTATCAACTCTCGAAAACCCTGCTATTTTGCAACAACTTAAAGAAAGCGCATAAGGAGTGATTCTCGGGTGAGGTTATTACATCGTTATCTTGCCCGAGAGGTCATATTTGGGACGGCACTGGTGTTTGCTGCATTGGTGTCGTTGTTTTCTTTTTTCGATTTTATTCATGAATTGAATGATTTGGGTAAAGGCAGTTATCAGATTACTCAAATTGTTGTGTATGTATTACTCGCCATGCCAGGGCATGGCTATGAATTATTTCCTATCGCTGCTTTAATTGGCACCTTGTATGGTTTAAATAATTTAGCGCAACACTCTGAAATTACTGTGATGCGAGCTTCAGGTATGTCTAAAGCACAGCTCAATCAGTCGATGATTAAAATAGGGCTGTACTTTGTTCTCTTTGCTTTTGTATTGGGGGAGTTTATCGTTCCAGCTACCGAAGAAGCAGCTCAACAGTGGCGTTTGAAAGCATTAAATAATTTTGTGGCCACTCAATTTCGTTCGGGTATTTGGGTTAAAGACAGTGGTAGTTTTATCAATGTACGTGAAATGTTGCCGGATAACTCGCTGCATGATATTCGTATTTATCGTTTTGATGATAACCGCCGCTTAAAGGAAATTTCTCGTGCTCATAAGGCGACGTTTATTAGTGAGCATAAATGGCGTTTAATCAAAGTTGAACATACTTTTTTTAATCAAGATGGAGTCAGTGTGAGCCAAGATGCCAGTGAGGAATGGAACTCGGTGCTGACTCCTTCGGTGCTATCTACTTTACTGGTGGAGCCTGAGCAAATGTCCATATGGAATTTGTTTGGTTACATTAAACATTTAAAAGAAAATAATCAGCAAACCAGTCGTTTTGAAATTGCTCAATATAGTAAGTTAATTTATCCGTTTTCTATATTGGTCATGATGATGTTAGCGGTGCCATTTTCTTTATCAAGACCTCGCTCAGGAGCCGTGGGAACGCGTATGTTAATTGGTATAGCGCTTGGTTTAAGTTTTTATTTACTGAGTCGTTTTTTTGCATACCTAGGGCAATTAAATGACTGGTGGCCATTATTTAGTACTATTACCCCAAGCTTAATGTTTTTATTATTGGCCTTTGCTATTAATCGTTGGCAGGAGCAACGTTTGTAGGTTGTATGCGGACGGTTTCAGTACCACTTAATATGTCGTGTAGCCAGCGATGTTGCCTGTCAATAACAAGCCATATCAAACTTATCCCCGAAAACAATAAACAGGTGGCTAGAACATAGCGTCTCAATGCTTGTAAATAAGTTGGGGGAGTGTGTGTTTGTCTATCGATTATTTTTAGACGCCAGGTTTTCATGGCCACAGTTTGTCCTGTGTGATGCCATTGGTAAGCGAAGTAGATGGCGTAGATAATAAAAAGATACCCACGATACCATGAGCGCAGCTCTGGATGATGTGGGTAATCAGTTAGGTAGACGAAAGGGAGCCCAGAGAGTACGCCAAGTCCAAGTACGATAAGTGTTTCGTAGACAAGGCAGATCAGACGAGTAGAAATGTTAGCCGGCATGAATTAGGGGTTGATCGTGTTTGGTTCTGGGGTAGTGTGTTTTTCAGACCACTGAGATTTGATGGCTTCTTTTTTAGCTTTAGGTAAATGATGCCATTTTTTATAGTTTTTACGTGCTCTTTCTTGCGCGTCCGTGGGCAGTTTAGACCAAACAATAATATTTTTTTGGAAACGTTTTTGTTGTTGGGCATTGAGTTTATTGTAATGTTTTGCAGCATTAATTAAACGTTGCCGTCTTTGTAAGGAAAGATGTTCCCAGTTAGTGTGAGCAGGCTCTAAAATACGTTGTTGTTCAGGACTCAAACTATCCCAATGCATATTAGGTTCATGGGCCGGAATGAATGACGTGAATAAAATGAGCCCACTGGTCATCACGATGAGGATTATTTTTCTAACCATTGACTAAGCTCTGAGGTGGTGAAAGCTTGAATTGGTAAATCACTGGCTAATAATTTGGCATCTAAAAAACCTTGATCATCCTCGTTTTTTTCATGTATCCAAGCACTATAAGTTGCTATGGCTGAGATAAGTAATAAAGAACTGACAATGGCAACAAATTGTTGGCGCAGTGTATCGCTACTCAAGGCGATACTGTAACCAGTGTAAGCTGGTTTTTTGTTGTTCTTTAAGCTTATTTTAAGCGCATTTTCTCGGATTTTATCGAGTTTTTCACGTGTTTTATCAGAAATTTGCTGGCTACTATGATTTAGCGAGTTGCGCACAAATTGAATTATTTGCTCATCATTCATGGTGTTATTCCTTTTTGACGGAGTAGAGCAGTTAAGCTTGCTAGGGCGCGAGAGCTATGGGTTTTAACGCTACCCTCAGAGCAACCCATGGCCTCTGCCGTCTCTCTCACATCGAGTCCTTCCCAATAACGCAGCAAAAAAGCTTCGCGTTGACGTAAAGGTAGCTTTTCTACAGCTTTTTCAATGATTTCAATAACTTGCTTTTGTTCTAATGAGTTGTCTGGTCGTGTTGCTTGCTCTGGTTGCTGGTGAAGTTGTTCAATCCACTCTTGGTCTGTTGTTTCTTCATCTTGGTTTTGGAAGCTGCTAAATAAGGGCGTCCACCAATTGCGTATTTTTTGACGACGGTAATAGTCACGAATGGTGTTTTGTAAAATACGTTGAAATACAGGGGGTAATTCTGCTGCAGGAAGATGGCTATATTTTTCAGCCAATTTAAACATGGACTCTTGCACTAAATCTAATGCTGATGCCTCATCTTTAACGGCAAATAGAGCGTGTTTGAAAGCCCGTTGTTGAACTTCCGTTAAAAATGTCGACAATTCTTGTGCTGTAGCCAGAGTAATTACTTCCTTAAAATTGCGTAGTGTAACAGATAGAGTGTGAAGCAATGGCCTATTGGGTGTTTGCTAACTAATTTTAAGTGATTTTTTGGCTTTATAAGAAAAGAGTATTGAAAAACAGAAATTAAATAACGTTTTCGCTTAGTATGCGCTTAAGCATTAGGGTGTAATTGAGGTCAGCTCTTGACCGCAGGCGCTGAAAAGGATACGCTGATAGGTTTTCAGTACGTGTTGCCTTTAAGTATTCGTACTAGACATAAATTTAACTTTAACTTAGATAGAAAGTGATTGGCTCATGCGATTAACCGGTGCAGAAATAGCAATTCAATGTTTAGTTGAAGAGAACGTTCCCTACGTCTTTGGGTATCCAGGCGGAGCGGTGCTCCATATTTATGACGCCCTTTTTAATCAAGATAAGGTCAGACATATTCTGGTGCGTCATGAGCAAGCGGCTTTGCATGCGGCTGATGCCTATGCAAGAGCCACGGGTCGACCAGGAGTGGCGTTAGTAACTAGCGGTCCTGGGGTAACCAATGCTGTAACAGGGATTGCCACTGCATATATGGATTCTATTCCAATGGTTATTATCTCTGGTCAAGTGCCAACCCCTGCAATTGGGTTGGATGCTTTCCAAGAAGTGGATACTGTTGGTATTACTCGCCCTTGTGTAAAGCATAACTTTTTAGTTAAGCATGTGGATGAGTTAGCCTCGACTATGAAAAAAGCCTTTTATGTGGCTACTTCAGGACGTCCTGGTCCGGTGCTTGTTGATATTCCTAAAGATGTGTCTCAGCACATCACTGAATTTGACTATCCAAAGTCAGTTTCTATGCGTTCTTATAACCCTGTTAACAAGGGTCATACTGGTCAAATTAAAAAAGCCGTTCAAATGCTGATGGAAGCCAAGCGCCCCATGATTTATGTTGGCGGTGGAGCTATTCTTGGTGACGCATCTCATTTGGTCACAAAGCTTGTAAAAGATTTAGGTTATCCTTGTACCAACACATTGATGGGACTAGGCGCATTTCCAGCGACTGATCCGCAGTTTGTAGGGATGCTCGGTATGCATGGTACTTATGAAGCTAACCTTGCTATGCAGCACTGTGATGTATTGCTAGCAGTAGGGGCCCGCTTTGATGACCGTGTTATTGGTAATCCCCAGCATTTTTACGTTGAAGGTCGTCGTATTATTCATATTGATATTGATCCTTCAAGTATTTCAAAACGAGTACGTGTGGATGTACCTATTGTGGGAAACATAATTGACGTACTCAATGAGATGTTAAAACTTGTTGAAGAAAGTACAGTAAGTGTTGATGCATTAGCCTTAAAACAATGGTGGCAGCAAATTAATACGTGGCGTGAGCGTCAGTGTCTTAAATATACCAATTCAACTGAAATTATTAAACCTCAGTACGTCATTGAAAAATTGTACGAGGCAACACAGGGTGATGCCATTGTGACCTCAGACGTGGGGCAGCATCAAATGTGGGCAGCACAATATTATAAATTTGATAAACCTCGCCGTTGGTTGAACTCAGGTGGTTTGGGGACAATGGGGTTTGGTCTTCCTGCTGCAATGGGAGCTCAGTTAGCGTTTCCTGATATGCCAGTTGCCTGTGTGACAGGAGAAGCCAGTATACAAATGTGTATTCAAGAATTGTCTACCTGTAAACAATATCATTTGCCGGTGAAAATTGTGAACTTGAATAATCGTTATTTGGGTATGGTTCGTCAGTGGCAAGAGATCTTACATGGTAATCGCTATTCTGAGTCATATATGGATGCCTTGCCAGACTTTGTGAAATTAGCGGAAAGCTATGGTCACGTTGGTATGAGAATTGAGAACCCAGCTGATGTTGAAGGTGCTCTTAAAGAAGCTTTTTCGCTCAAAGATCGTGTCGTATTCTTAGACTTTCTCACCGACCAAACGGAAAATGTATTCCCTATGGTTAAAGCTGGAGCCGGTTTAACTGAAATGTTACTCGGCGCTGAAGATCTGTAAAAATTAGGATTGTTAATAATGCGTCATATTTTGTCTTTATTACTTGAAAATGAATCGGGAGCATTGTCTCGAGTTGCCGGTTTATTTTCTGCTCGTGGTTATAACATTGAAGCCTTAAGTGTGGCTCCAACAGAAGATCCTACCTTATCACGTATGACTATTGTGACAAGTGGTTCAGATGATGTGATCGAGCAAATCACAAAACAATTAAATAAATTAATTGATGTAGTTAAAGTCTTTGATTTAAATGAAGGTCGCTATATAGAGCGTGAGTTAATGCTTGTTAAAATACGCGCTGAAGGAACTGACCGTGAGGAAATTAAGCGTACTGCTGATATTTTCAGAGGGCGTGTGATTGATGTGACTGATCGTACTTATACTATTGAGCTTACTGGTCCACGCGATAAATTAGATGCATTTTTAGAAGCCATTGATAACAGTTTGATTCTTGAGACTGTTAGAACGGGTGCATCCGGTATTGGTCGTGGTGAATGGATATTAAGAGTTTAACTGGGAGATAATGAAGATGAACGTGTTTTATGAAAAAGATGCTGACTTATCATTAATTAAAGGTAAGAAAGTTGTTATTGTTGGATATGGCTCTCAGGGGCATGCACATGCCAATAATTTAAAAGATTCTGGTGTAGATGTGACTGTGGCATTACGTAGTGGTGGTGCATCCTGGAAGAAAGCAGAGGCAGCGGGTTTGAAAGTACAAACAGTGGCTGAGGCCGTTAAAGGTGCTGATCTCGTAATGATTCTGTTACCAGATGAAAGTCAGCCGCAAGTGTATCAAGATGAGATTGCTCCAAACATTAAGGCAGGAGCAGCTCTTGCTTTTGCACATGGTTTTAATGTTCATTTTGGGCAAATTGTTCCCCGTGCAGACATTGACGTCATTATGATTGCACCAAAGGGTCCAGGACACTTAGTTCGTTCAACCTATACGCAAGGTGGTGGAGTGCCTAGTCTGATCGCTGTTTACCAAAACGCATCAGGTAAAGCGCGTGATATAGCGCTTTCCTATGCGGCAGCAAATGGTGGCGCAAGAGCAGGGGTGATTGAGACGTCATTCCGTGAAGAAACTGAAACCGATTTATTTGGCGAACAGGCTGTCTTGTGTGGTGGTGCTACAGCCTTAGTTCAGGCAGGTTTTGATACACTCGTTGAAGCTGGTTATGCTCCTGAAATGGCTTACTTCGAGTGCTTACATGAATTGAAATTGATTGTTGATTTAATGTATGAAGGCGGTATTGCTAACATGCGTTATTCAATTTCCAATACGGCAGAGTACGGTGATTTGACTCGTGGCCCACGTGTTATTACAGAAGAAACTCGCCGGGAGATGCGTAAAATTCTGACAGAAATTCAAACCGGTCAGTTTGCTAAAGAGTTTATTTTAGAAAATAAAGCAGGTGCTGCTTCAATGCACGCAATGCGTCGTATCGGTGCTGAGTCAACCATTGAAGTTGTGGGTGCTAAGCTACGTGAAATGATGCCTTGGATTAAGAAAAATAAATTAGTTGATCAAACTAAAAATTAATCCTTGAAAGCACCTTACCCTTACCCTATTATTGCTCGCGAAGGGTGGCCCTATATTGTGGGTGTCGCCCTTCTTTCGCTCTTTACTACTCATTATTTTGGGTGGGTTGTGGCGTTGCCTCTCTATTTGATTTTACTATTTGTAGTACAGTTTTTTAGAGATCCAGCGCGTGAGCTACCAAGTGAGCCTGGCATCATCTCACCTGCAGATGGTCGTATTGTTGCTGTTATGCCTTGCCGTGATCCCTATCTTCAATGTGACGCTATTAAAGTGAGTGTATTCATGAATGTATTTAATGTGCATTCAAATCGCAGCCCTGTATCTGGGGTGGTTGAAGAGATTCGTTATTTTCCTGGCGCATTTGTGAATGCAGATCTAGATAAAGCCTCTGAAGCCAATGAGCGCAATGCGCTCGTTATCCGAGCTGAAAATGGTAAGCGCTTATCCTGTGTTCAAGTGGCAGGGTTAATTGCACGCCGAATACTTTGTTATGTCAATGTTGGCCAGAGTCTTTTACCTGGACAGCGTTACGGTTTCATTCGCTTTGGTTCTCGAGTTGATTTGTATTTACCGACAAATTCTGTCATTAAGGTTGCTATTGGTGATAGAGTATGGGCAGGTAGTACCATATTAGCTCAATGGGGAGAGTAAGCGTGGAGGAACAAGAAGAGCACTCTCAGGCGTATCTGAATATGTCTTTGAAAGAGCGCGCCTCGCGTCGTCGCGGTATCTATTTATTACCTAATTTATTCACTACTGCTGCATTGTTTGCCGGATTCTTTGCTATCGTCCAAGGTATGAACGGACACTTTGAGATGGCAGCCGAGGCCATTTTCATTGCCATGATATTTGATGGATTAGATGGTCGAGTAGCCCGTTTAACGCACACGCAGAGTGCGTTTGGTGCAGAATATGACTCTCTCTCTGATATGGTGTCTTTTGGTGCAGCACCTTCGTTAGTGATATATGAATGGTCTTTGCGTGGTTTAGGTAAGCTTGGTTGGATTGCTGCTTTTGTTTACTGTGCAGGAGCAGCTCTTCGTTTAGCGCGCTTTAATACTCAATTAGGGGTAGCAGATAAACGCTGGTTTACTGGTCTGCCAAGCCCTGCTGCTGCGGCACTGTTATCAGGAATGGTGTGGGTTATGGATGCCAGTTATCAGGTTCCTGGTGGAAAAATCGCATGGTTAGTATGGGCGTTAACTGTATTTGCCGGTTTGTCTATGGTGTCTAACGTTCGTTTTTACAGTTTTAAAGACTTAAATTTAAGACGTAGCGTCCCTTTTTGGGCTGTACTGTTGATTTTGTTGGGTTTTGTTGTGGTTAGTATTGATCAAGCCCGCGTACTGTGGGGTTTCTTTTTGATCTACGCCGTTTCAGGCTATGTGGTTTCCATTAAAGGCTGGATAAGTAGACAACAACAAAAACAAGCTAACAGTTAAAAAAAAGGACAACTTGGGTTACAAATTGTCCTTAACTTATAGCTCTGATTTCACTGTCTGCCCTATTACAATAACAGAGGTGACTTTAAAAAACCTCTTTTTCCATTAACTTAATTGTAAATATTTATAACGAAACCATGAAACCAATCCGTTTAAATATTTTTAACAGACTGATTTTTATAAAGAATTTTTTTGTTATTGCTTTGTTGCAGATAGTGACAGTTCTTTCAATCACGGTTCACGCTGATTCATTAGATGGTGTTGTATCTACTTCTCATCCCCTTGCAACACAAGCGGGTCTATCTGTCTTGCGCTCTGGGGGTAATGCCATTGATGCCGCCGCAGCTGTTCAGTTTGCATTAAATGTAGTGGAACCCCAATCTTCAGGTATTGGTGGTGGCGCATTTATTTTGGTGTATCTTGCCAAAACTCATCAAGTCTACGCTATTGATGCCAGAGAATCTGCTCCTCTGATGGCCACTCCTGATCAATTTATGGGTCATAGCTTTGCACAAAATTCAACAAGTGGAATTAGCGTGGGCGTCCCAGGAACCTTGGCAGGATTTAACGCTATTGTCTCTCAATGGGGTAAGTTGTCTTTAGGTCAAGTGTTACAACCTGCAATTCATTTGGCTGCTGAGGGGTTTATTGTTACCCCCTATTTGGCGGGAGCATTAAAGGATTCACGAGCAACGCTGTCCAAAGAGGCAAAAGAGCGGTTTTTTAATCAAGATGGAACACCTTTACATGTAGGACAACGTTTAGTTCAGCCAGAACTGGCTCACGCATTTGAGTTGATTGCAAAAGAAGGGATCGATCCTTTTTATAAAGGAGAGATTGCTCAGGCTATTGTCAGCACTCAACGCCACTCAAGTATGGGGCCGGCAGGTTGGGGGCGGATGACCTTAAATGATCTTGATCACTATCACGTTTATTTCAGAAAAGTGTTGAGTTTCAATTACCGTGATTATCATATTGTAGGGATGCCCCCTCCTTCATCTGGAGCCAGCACTTTATTTGAAACATTGGGTTTACTCGAATCCTACGCCACCAAAAACAATTGGCATGATGCGCTGTATCGAGACCATATGTCATTACAAGCGTTGTCATTGGCTTTCCAGGATCGAGCCGATTATTTTGGTGATCCTCAACAAATGCTTATTGATCCAACGCAAGTACTCAATCGTTCATTTTTAGCGCAGCGCTCACGTTTGTTAGTGGAAGGACAGTTGCCAGTTCACACTGTATTACCACCCACACCAAGTGGAACTAATACCACCCATTTTTCAATTGTTGATAAAGAGGGTAATGTGGTGAGTTGCACGAGTACTGTTGAGCAATTGTGGGGTAGTGGATTATGGGTGCCACAATATGGGTTTTTCTTGAATAACGAATTAACTGATTTTGATGCCAATCCTACTCTACCTAACGGTAAGGCGTCACCTAATCAAGTTAAAGCGGGACTTCGCCCGCGCAGTAGTATGTCTCCTATTATGGTATTTCACAAAGGTCATTGGCTATTGGCCTATGGCTCTCCAGGTGGGCCGACTATAATCAGTACTCTCGTACAGGTTAGCCAAGGATTACTTGATCTACATGACATTCCGCAACAGGTTATTGATACACCTCGTTACGCAGTCATGAATGGTAGCGGCTTAACCTTTATTGAAAAAAACTTTCCGCAGCAACTTAAAGCAGATCTAGAGCAGTTAGGACATCAATTTACAATTAATCCTGAAGCGCAGGGGTCTGTTCAAGCAGTGGGGTTCGATGAGGAGCATAAGAGTTATTGGGGGGCTGCAGACCCAAGACGCGATGGAACGGTCGGATATCAATAAAGACAATTTAACAGCCTATACCATTTTAAAAAATCATTATTGATTTTTTAAGTAATTAAAATGAATTATAAACATCAAAAATGATATAATGCTGGTATGGACTTTTATTTTTCAACTGAATCAGAAATCAGAGTGGAGCTTGGTCAACGTTTAGCGAAATTACGTATAGCCAAAAGCTTGACTCAGTCAGAGTTGGCTTTAAAAGCTGGTGTTGGTATCGCCACATTGCAACGCTTTGAGCAGGGTGAGGGGGCAACGCTCAGTACTTTTATTCGTTTGATGACAGCTCTTGGCGCGATTCAAGAATTAGATATTTTGGCGCAAACTAAAGATGTGACAATTAATGCCTTAGAGCAATACCATGCATTAAAAGATCGTAAACGTGTTGCGAAAAAGAAATCCTAATGACTATGGTGTCTATTAAGACAGGTGATAAGCTTTATAAACTGACGGTTCAATATCAAGGTTGGGGTGAGAGCTGGCCGCTTGGTACACTTATCTCAGATAGAAAGCAGACTTTGTTTGAATATTCTAAGGAAGCGCTAGCCCATGGTTTGGAATTCTCTCCTCGTCATTTACCTTTATCAAGCCAAACTTTTAGTTTTAAAGATCAACCTTTTCAGTTGGCGGGGTTATTCACCGATAGCTTGCCAGATGGCTGGGGAATGCTGCTAATAGATCGATATTTTAAACGTTATCATAATCGAGAATCCCATTTAATCCACCCCTTGGAGCGATTGGCTTTTTTAGGGCAGCATACTATGGGAGCCTTAACTTACCAACCTAGTATGGGTCTCGATAGCAACCTTATAGATTTAAATATGGTGGATCTTGCTAAGGCAGTTGTGAATGTACAACAAGACAGGGATACTGTAATTCTCAAGGAGTTAGCGCTAATGGGTGGATCGCCACAAGGGGCGAGACCGAAAGCCCTTGTGTATTATTCACCTGCAACAAAGGCGATGAGCACTCATCCTTTTGTTGGTTCTGAGCCTTGGCTAGTTAAGTTTCCTGGACAAAATGAACATAAAGAAGTCAGTGCGCTTGAGGCAGCATATTTACATGTAGCGCAACTTTGTAATCTGGTTGTTCCTGAGAACCATTTTTTTTCCATCAACAATAAACTAAGCGCCCTGTTAATACGTCGTTTTGATCGTCATGGTGAGACACGTGTGCCTATGCATAGTCTGGCTGGCGTATTGCATGCAAATTTTCGTGTACCTGATTGTAGCTATAGCACGTTTTTGCGCACAACACGTTTTTTGACTAAGAGTGAAGTTGAAGTACAAAATGCATTTATACGTTGCGTTTTTAATGTATGCATGAATAATCGCGATGATCACACTAAGAACTTTAGCTATTTAATGGATAGTCGCGGAAATTGGACGCTCTCTCCTGCTTATGATTTAACATTTAACACAGGAATCAATGGACATCATCAGATGGATATCGAAGGTGAAAGTAGGCAGCCAACACGTCAGCATATTATTGACTTGGCGCTGAATTCAGGATTAACGCAACGCTTCGCGCAACATACTATTGATCGTATTATTAATATCATCCATGACCAGATTGGACTTTTCTTGAATTATCCGGTTCGGCGCAATACAGCCAAACGTATTAGCGCAATAATTAAGAAAAATAGTTATCTTTTAAGTTAAACAGAATGAGCTAAATTAGGGCTTTCTCATAATCGGAAAAGAAAAAACCTTTTTAAGTCCCGTAAATAAGTGAGAAAATCGAACCTAATCATTAGTTTGCAAAAAAGTATGTTTTAGACGTATAATGCAAAGCTTTCTTATAAAGTTAATACAGTTTGGAGATATCCATGGCAAGCAGTGCAGCAGAAAAAGCACAAATCATGGCAGATTACCGTCGTGCCCCTAATGATACTGGGTCACCTGAAGTTCAGATCGCGTTGTTAACCAACCGCATCAATCAGTTGACTGAGCATTTTAAATCACATGTTAAAGATCATCATTCACGTCGTGGTTTGCTCAAGCTCGTGAGCCAACGTCGTAGTTTGCTTGATTATTTTAAGCGTAAGAACGTTGACGGCTATCGTCAATTGATCGGTCGTTTAGGTATTCGTAAGTAATTGGGATTCTTTCCCAATCATTGATAAACGCGGTGTTGCCTCACTAAGGTACACCGCGTTTTAATTTTAATTCAGCATTCAGGAGGATTGTCCTGTGAATAAAGTCACAAAAACATTTCAGTGGGGTCGTCATCAGGTAACACTTGAAACAGGTGAGATTGCTCGCCAAGCCGATGGCGCTGTGATGATCAGCGTAGACGATACAGTGGTACTTGTTACTTGTGTTGCACAAAAATCAGCTAAACCTGGTCAAGATTTTTTCCCTTTAACAGTTGACTATCAAGAGCGCTTTTATGCAGGCGGTAGAATTCCTGGTGGCTTCTTTAAGCGCGAAGGACGTCCAACAGAAAAAGAAACGCTGACATCACGTTTAATTGATCGTCCATTGCGTCCCTTGTTTCCAGAAGGGTTTTATAACGAAGTGCAGATTATTGCTACTGTAATGTCCAGTAACAATGAAATTGATCCCGATATTCCTTCCATGATTGGTGCCTCTGCTGCTGTGGCTCTAGCAGGTATTCCATTTAATGGACCTATTGGTGCCGCCCGTGTCGGTTATATCAATGGCCAGTATGTGCTAAACCCATTAGCTAGCGAATTACCTCAGTCACAAATGGACTTGGTTGTAGCAGGGACTAAAGATGCTGTTTTGATGGTTGAGTCAGAAGCCAATGAATTACCGGAAGATGTGATGTTAGGTGCAGTGGTATTTGGTCATGAACAAATGCAGGCAGCAATCCAAGCAATTAATGAGTTGGCTCAAGAGGCTGGTCGTGATGATTGGGATTGGCAAGCGGCACCAAAAGATGAAGCACTAATTAGTCAGTTAGAGGCTTTGGTTAAAGAAGACTTGAGAGTAGCTTATCGTATCCGCGCAAAGCAAGAGAGAAACACGAGAATTGGCGAGTTACGTGAAAAGGCTTTAACAGCATTGTTAGCAGAAGGTGCTGATGCTGATACCGAAAACCGTATTAAAACATTGTTTGGTGATCTTGAAGCGCGTATCGTGCGCGGTCAGATTTTAGATGGTGAACCACGTATCGATGGACGTGATACCAGAACTGTTCGTCCAATTACTGTACGTGTTGGAGTGTTACCTCGTACCCACGGCTCAGCTTTATTTACCCGTGGAGAAACACAAGCTTTAGTTATTGCTACCCTTGGGACCGCCAAAGATGAACAAATTATCGATGCCGTTCAAGGTGAATATAAAGAACGTTTTATGTTGCATTATAACTTCCCACCTTACTCCACTGGAGAAACAGGACGTGTGGGTAGTCCTAAGCGTCGTGAAATTGGACATGGTCGTCTCGCAAAACGCGCTCTTGTGGCAACGCTACCTAAACCTGAAGATTTCTCCTATACCATGCGCGTGGTGTCAGAAATCACCGAATCAAATGGTTCAAGTTCTATGGCCTCAGTATGCGGTGGCTCCCTTGCATTAATGGATGCAGGCGTTCCTGTTAAAGCGCATACAGCTGGTGTAGCCATGGGTTTGATTAAAGAAGGCAATCGTTTTGCTGTATTAACAGATATCTTGGGCGATGAAGATCACTTAGGTGATATGGATTTTAAAGTAGCAGGAACGGATAGTGGTGTCACAGCCCTGCAAATGGATATCAAAATCACCGGTATTACCAAAGAGATCATGCAAGTGGCCCTAGCGCAAGCTAAGGAAGCACGTATGCACATTTTAGGCATTATGAAGCAAGCTGTACCCAGTGTGCGTGAGGAGTTATCTAGTTTTGCACCACGTATCATTACCATGAAAATCAATCCAGAAAAAATTCGTGATGTGATTGGTAAGGGCGGGGCAGTGATTCGTGCTCTAACAGAAGAGACTGGAACCACTATTGAGATTCAGGATGATGGTACTGTTAGTATCGCCTGTGTAAATGGTGAAGCAGGTGAGTTAGCGAAAAAACGTATTCAAGATTTAACAGCGGAAGTAGAAGTGGGTCATGTATATGAAGGGACTGTTCTTAAGTTGTTAGATTTTGGTGCTATAGTCAGTGTATTACCAGGACGCGATGGTTTGTTGCATATTTCTCAAATTGCTCACGAGCGTGTTAATGCAGTGGGTGATTACTTGAAAGAAGGACAGCAGGTTAAAGTGAAAGTACTAGAGGCTGATGAGAAGGGACGCTTGCGCTTGAGTATGAAGGCATTGGTGGAACCTCCTGTTGCACCAGAGCCTACTCAAGAAGAAGGGGTGTAACACAGCTTTCAATTTGCTGTGTTAGACTAATTCTTTAGAATAGTGAGTTAACTTGATTAACATAAAAATGAGTTCAAGGTTATGGCTGAAACATTAAAACAATTTAAGCCCTACGTACCCAAAAAGGGCGAAAGCTACATGAACAAAAAGCAGCTTGAGCATTTCCAGGCTCTCCTTGAGGACTGGAAATCTGAGTTGAGTCAGGATATTGATCGTACGGTTCATACCATGCAGGATGAGGCCACTGTGTTTGCTGATCCTAATGACCGTGCTAGTCAAGAATCCGACATGGCCTTAGAGTTACGTAACCGTGATAGAGAGCGTAAATTGATTAAAAAAATCGATGAAACCATCGCTAAAATTGAAGCAGGAGATTATGGTTACTGCGCCAGTTGCGGGGTGGAAATTGGTTTGAATCGCTTACAGGCTCGTCCCACGGCAAGTTTATGTATTGACTGTAAACAGCTTGAAGAAATGCGTGAACGTCAAGTTGCCAAATAGTTACTGGCTTTCTTTGTTGTACTAAATAAAAAACCCTGTCTAATTTAAGCAGGGTTTTTTATTGGTCATCGAAGTCGGATAATGGTTAAACTAATTTGGTTTAAAGAATTCTATTTAGTTGTCGCCACTGTTCATCCCATCCTTCAAGAGGTCGACGTTTGAATCCTGTTTTGGCGAATTGATGCCAACGGCCAATAATAATACACATTAATGTGTTGGCATGAATTGAGGGTTGTGGAGTAGTCAATTGGTTAAGTTCAGTAAAGCGTAATCGTATCGCCTGTCTTAGTGTGGCCTCTATTCGGTCATGAACTTGATTAACGCGTACTTGTAAGCGATCGTTCTCATGAACCAGAGCGTCACCAATTAATACCCGTGTCATACCAGGGTTTTTTTCAGCAAATGCGAGCAGTAAAGTCAGAATGGATTCAATTTGATTGAGTGGCTGAGGCTGCTCTTCAATGATTCGATTCATGCGGGTAAAGAGTGTTTCTTCAATAAACTCAATTAACCCTTCAAACATTTGTGCTTTACTGGCAAAGTGTCTATAGAGTGCCGCTTCAGACAAATTTAGTTTTTCAGCTAAATATGCTGTGGTGGTTTTAGCTAGCAGGGGTTGCTCTAAAATACTAGCTAGCGCTTGGAGAATTTGATTGCGTCTTTCGCCACTCATAATAAACTGTCACGAATTAGTTATTTATTGTGGCATGGTATCACAGGAAAAGCGTTTAGAGTTTTTTAACAGGGTGTCAAATTGAACATCCATGTTAAAATACTGTTTTGATATTTTAGATGGTGGCAATTGTGGCAGGACATTCTAAATGGGCCAATATTAAGCATAAAAAAGCAGCGGCAGATGCAAAACGTGGCAAAATTTTTACACGTCTAATTAAAGAGATTACGGTTGCAGCACGGTTAGGTGGAGGAGACTTATCTACTAACCCTAGGTTACGTTTGGCTGTGGATAAAGCCTATGACCAAAACATGCCGAAAGACACCATTGAGCGAGCAATTAAGCGCGGCTCTGGTGATTTAGAAGGCGTCAATTATGAAGAGGTACGCTACGAAGGATACGGAATTAATGGTGCTGCAGTCATGGTGGACTGCTTAACAGATAATCGAGTTAGAACTGTTGCTGATGTACGTCATGCTTTCACTAAACACGGTGGTAACTTGGGTACAGATGGATCAGTTGCTTTCCTTTTTACTCATTGTGGGCAGTTAATGTATGCTCCAGGTACGGATGAAAATCTCGTTATGGAAATTGCTCTTGATACAGGTGCGCTAGATGTAGTGACTAATGATGATGGAAGTATTGAGGTGATTACTCCGCCATATGAGTTTTCACAGATCAAAGGCGCGTTAGAAAAGGCAGGTATTACTGCAGAGTTTGCTGAAGTCACGATGAAACCCGCAAATGAAACGGAATTAACCGGTGATGATGCAGTTAAAATGCAAAAATTACTCGATGCACTTGAGAATTTGGATGATGTTCAGGCTGTCTATACGACGGCTGTGATCGTTGATGAATAACAAGGGGAGAAAACCCGATTCGTATTTTAGGACTTGATCCTGGTTTGAGAAACACAGGTTTTGGTGTGATCGATCAACAACGATCACACATGACCTATGTTGCTAGCGGTACTATAAAAACGGTTACTGACACGCTACCTGAACGACTAAAAGTTATTTTCGAAGGAGTGTGTCAGGTTATTGAGGAATATCAACCTCATCAGGTGGCAATTGAAAGTGTGTTTGTCAACATTAATCCAAAATCAACGTTATTGTTAGGGCAGGCCAGAGGGGTGGCTATTGCTGCGGCGGTTCATCATCACCTCCCTGTTGCTGAATACACTGCGTTACAAATTAAACAAGGGGTGGTAGGCTATGGCCACGCCCAAAAAGCACAAATTCAAGAAATGGTTATGCGACTATTACAATTGCCCAAACGACCTGCGACTGATCCTGCTGACGCCTTGGCTTGCGCTATCAGACATGCTCATGAACAAGCTAACCCAACACTTCCTAATCGTTTACAAGGCATGAGCTGGCGTCATGGTCGATGGGTGAAACAATGATTGGCCGTCTGCAAGGGGTTCTGATTGAGACTAAGCCACCACAAATAATGATTGATGTGGCGGGAGTGGGATACGAAGTTGATGTACCCATGAGTACCTTCTATCAACTGCCACCACTTAATCAAAGTGTTACCTTACTTATTCATCACGTGGTGCGGGAAGATGCCCAATTATTATATGGTTTTTATACTGATCTTGAGCGTCAATGGTTTCGACAGTTATTAAAAATTACTGGAGTAGGGCCCAAACTGGCTTTGAGCGTACTCTCAGGTCTTTCCGTTGAAGAGTTGCATCGAGCAATTTTAACGCAAGATCATGTGAGACTGACGCATATTCCTGGAGTGGGCAAGAAAACAGCTGAGCGCTTAATGCTAGAACTTAAGCAAAGTGTAGTGAAATTTGCTGAGTTAACAGCATCCCCTACCATATACACGCCCTCTGTTAAAGACGAAGTTATTGAGGCTTTATTGGCTTTAGGTTATCAAGAGCGGGAAGCGACCAAAGTTATCGAACAGGTTAACGATGTATCTTCTGTTGAAGAGGGAATTCGAGCGACGCTTAAATTGTTAATGCGCACAGGAGGCACACGGTGATTGAATCAGAACGATTGTTAGATGCAAAAAGTCAGTCGCGTGATGAGGACATGCTTGATCGCGCTCTACGCCCAAAACAGCTCAATGATTATATTGGTCAGCACAAGGTTCGTGAGCAACTCTCTATTTTTATAGAGGCGGCTAAATTAAGGGGGGAAGCACTCGATCATACCTTGTTGTTTGGCCCACCTGGTCTGGGGAAAACCACTCTTGCACATATTATTGCTCATGAAATGGGCGTGCAGTTAAGACAAACTTCTGGCCCTGTTTTAGAGAGAGCTGGGGACTTGGCCGCTTTGTTGACTAATTTGGAAGCGGGGGATGTATTATTTATAGATGAAATTCACCGCTTAAGTCCTGTGGTGGAAGAGATCCTATATCCTGCAATGGAAGACTATCAAATTGATATTATGATCGGTGAAGGACCTGCAGCCCGTTCTGTAAAAATTGATTTACCTCCCTTTACCCTAGTAGGAGCGACAACGCGCGCTGGTATGTTAACTAATCCGTTACGTGATCGCTTTGGTATTGTGGCGCGCCTTGAATTTTATAATACAACCGACTTAGCGAAAATTGTTGGCCGATCATCTCAATTAATGCAGATGAATATTGATGAGGTGAGTGTTAAAGAGTTGGCAAGTCGTTCTCGCGGTACCCCACGTATTGCCAATCGTTTATTAAAACGAGTGAGAGATTTTGCAGAAGTTAAAGCGCGTGGTGTGGTTGATTTGTCGGTTGCCCAACAGGCATTAACATTGCTTGAAGTGGATACGCAGGGTTTAGATATCATGGATGCCAAACTATTAACTCTTATTATTGAAAAGTTCGCCGGTGGTCCTGTGGGGGTGGATAATTTGGCTGCAGCATTAGGTGAGGCACGAGATACTATTGAAGATGTCTTGGAACCTTACCTAATACAGCAAGGATTTTTACAACGCACACCTCGAGGTCGAGTGGCAACCCCTCTGGCTTACAACCATTTAGGCATTCTGTTGGATAAATAATGATGACTGATTCAACACATAAAATAACAACACTGTCCTGTCGTGTGTATTATGAAGATACCGATGCAGGTGGAGTGGTTTATCACGCCAACTATTTACGTTTTATGGAACGTGCTCGATCTGAGTGGTTAAGAGAAAGAGGGTTTGATCCGCATACTCTAAAAGAACAGCATCAATTGTTATTTGTTGTGCGATCAATTGAAATTAAATATTTAGCCCCTGCTATACTAGCTGATTTATTAACTGTCGGTGCAGAGCTTGTATCACTTGACCGTGGGTTACTTACCTTTGATCAGCGAGTATGGCGTGGCGAACAAGAGTTATCTAGAGCATTGGTGCGGGTAGTCAGTGTCTCGACAGAAACCTTCAAATCAATTAATGTGCCCGATTCAATGAAACAAGCTTTAGGAGTGATACTGTGAACGTAACAACGGATATATCTTTGATGTCTCTGGTAACTAATGCCAGTGTGTTAGTACAGATTGTAATGGCGCTATTGTTGTTAGCTTCACTATTTTCTTGGACATCTATTTTTAGAAAAATGTTCATGCTAAAGCGTGCCAAACAGGATACGACTTTATTTGAAGAAGAGTTTTGGGCAGCTAAAGATTTAAATGCGCTGTATCAACGAGTCTCTTCTGATCGCTACAGTGGTTCTCTAGATAAGATTTTTGAAGCAGGCTTTCGTGAATTTATGCGTCACTTAAAAGCAGGTTATGCTGATCCAGCAATGGTCACAAGTAGTGTGGGACGTGCCATGAAAGCCACCTTTCAACGAGAAATGGATATGCTTGAGTATGGGCTTGCTTTTCTAGCCTCTGTGGGATCAGTTAGTCCCTACGTAGGCTTGTTTGGAACGGTATGGGGGATCATGAATGCGTTTCGTGGTTTATCAAACGTAGGTCAAGCAACCTTAGCTAGTGTGGCACCAGGTATTTCAGAGGCCTTAGTTACCACTGCCATGGGATTGTTTGCTGCTATTCCTGCTGTGATAGCGTATAACCGTTACGCTCACGAAGTTGATCGTTTGGCCATTCGTTTTGAGAGCTTTATGGAAGAATTTTCTAATATTTTGCAACGACAAATTCAACAAGGAAAATAATCCATGTTGCGTAAACCCCGTCGTTTAATGAACCAAATCAATGTGGTGCCCTACATTGATGTGATGTTGGTGTTGTTAATCATTTTTATGGTTACAGCCCCCATGATTAATCCTGGGCAAATAGATTTACCTAGTGTGGGGCAGAGTATGGCCACCCCTGCCACTCCTATCCAAGTCAACCTCCACCTCAATGGCGATGTGAGCCTTATTTATGATGGTTCTGGAGAGGTAACCATTGCGCGAGGAGATTTAGCTGCAAAAATTACTGATTTGCAAAAAACCAATGCTAATCGTCCGGTTGTGATTGCTGCTGACAAAAATATCCGTTACCAAGAAGTTCTCAAAGTGATGGATATTCTCAAACAAGCTCAGGTCAAACATATTGGTCTACTAGCTACTCCTAAGGCACTTTGATGCAGCGATCAGTTTCACGTTCTTCAGTTGATCAAGATAAAACCAAGTCACTGATATTGGCTTTATTGGTTCATGCTGCATTTATTGTATTTTTAATCTTTGGTGTGTCTTGGCATCGTTCTGTGAGCGGAACATTCCAGGCTGAGATATGGACTGATTTACCAAAACCAGAAGAGCCAGGTAGTCGTCATCCTACACTTCAGCCTCAACCTGAACCGCCTCAGCCTCACCCTAAACCTGAGCCCCCTAAGCCTGAGCCACCCAAACCTATTCCTCCTCAGCCTAAACCCGTGCCTGAAAAAGTGGTGCCACAAAAGCAAGTTACTACGCCGCCCAAAGTGGATGTTAAAGAGGAAAATAGTGATATTGCGTTAAAGAAAAAGAAAAAAGCTGAAGAAGCAAAGGCGAAAAAAGCAGCGCATGAAAAACAAATGAAAGAAATGCTTAAACAAGAACAAGAGGAAGCCAGAAAAGAACTTCTTGATGATCAAAAGCGTCAGAAAGCAAAAGCCGCTGCAGCAAAGATTAAAGCATTAGAAGAGAAAAAAGCTGCAGCCGCCGCCGCTCAGCAGGCTGCAGAGCAAGAAGTACAATTGGATGCATTTAAATTGGCGATTATTGCTAAAATTAAACATCATACAAAAGTCCCTTTGACTGTGCCCAAAGGAAGCACTACGGTAGTTAAAATTACAGTTTTACCTGATGGCACAGTTTTAAATAAAGTGATTACTCATGCTAGTGGTAATCCAGCATATGATCAGGCGGTATTGGATGGGATTGATCGATCTCAACCACTACCATTGCCAAATGACGTAAAATTGCGTCGACAATTTAGAGATATGGAACTCAACTTTACCCATGAAAAATAAACTACTTCGTTGTGTGTTAATTGTATTGGCATTATGTTTTACTGAGGCCCATGCGGAGCTTGCCCTTGATATCACTACAGAGGGTGCCCAGCAGTATCCAATAGCGGTACTAAATTTTGTGGATGAACAAAATTTAGGTAAAGGCTTAACTGATGTAGTAAGAGCTGACTTGAAACGCTCTGGTATTTTTTCAGTAATAGATGCCACTGAAGTGAAACCAATCGCTCCTGATTCACCCAACATTGCCTGGGCTGATTGGAAGTCTCGTAATGCGCAATATTTGGTTGATGGCAGCGTGACCTCAACGGGTAATGGTCAGTTCCAAGTGTCTTTTAGATTATGGGATGTAAACGGTCAAGTATCTCGTAAAGCGTTATCTTTTACAGGTACTCCCAACCAATATCGCGCATTGGCGCATCATATCGCAGATGTGATTTATGAGGATGTAACAGGCATTAGAGGGATTTTTAGTACCAAAATAGCTTATGTAGAACAACAAGGTGAATTGAGGGCATTAAAAATTGCTGATAGTGATGGGTATAATGAAATCACTATTTTAAGTGCCAAAGCGCCGATTATTTCACCACGTTGGTCACCTGATGGAAAAAAGATTGCTTATGTGACCTTTGAGCTCGGTAGGCCTATGGTTGTGATTCAAACTTTAGCTACCGGAAAAAGAGTCATTGTTGCTAAGTACCGTGGTAATAATAGTGCTCCTGCCTGGTCTCCTGATGGAAAATATTTAGCAGTGGTGTTGTCTAAGGAAGGTATTGCTCAAATGTATTTAATTCCATCAGACGGAAGAGGCTATCCAAAGCGTATTACCTACAGCGAAAGTATAGATACCGAACCAACCTTTTCCCCTGATGGGCAATCTATTTATTTCACCTCAGATCGTGGGGGTAATGCTCAAATTTACCGCATCCCAGTTAATGGGGGGGATGCAACTCGTTTAACTTACGGTAGTACTTATTGTGTTTCACCACGATTAAGTCCAGATGGTAGAAAGATGGTTTATATTGAACGTGATCAAGGGTCATTTCATGTAATGCAAATGGATTTGGGTACCAATACCAGTCAAATTATGACTGATACAGATTTGGATGAATCTCCTACTTTTGCTCCTAATGGGCAGTATATTCTATACGCCACAAGGATTCATGAGAGAGGTGAGTTGGCTATTGTCAGTAGTGATGGACGAAGCCGCCAGTCCTTGGCAACCACCAAAGGGGATGTGTATGAACCCGTATGGGGCCCTTTCGAGTAAACCAAAATTGTTATTGTGCGTTACACTTGTAGAAAATTTTGATTTATAATGGTTTTTTTTGTAAGCTTATTTCACTTTAAACAAACAACCTGAGGATAATTATGAAAAAATTAATGTTAGCTCTAGCTATGACTGGTGCATTAGCTGCATGTAGCTCAACCCCAACCCCAGCACCAACCGCTGATACCGGTTCTAAAACTGAAGCTGCAAATACCAATACTGCAGCTGAAGCATTGTTCCCAGCCAAAGGTGTAGGCGGTGCGTTAGGTCAACGTAGCGTATATTATGATTTCGACAAATTTGCTGTTAAAGAGCAATATGCTCCTATCGTAAATGCTCATTCTAACTTCTTGACCAGCCACAAAGCTGCTCACGTTACCTTACAAGGTAACTGCGATGAGCGCGGTAGCCGTGAATACAACTTGGCTTTAGGTCAACGTCGTGCTGATAGCGTTAAAAAACTAATGATGGCAAGTGGTGTTAGCGCCAACCAAATTGATACCATTTCTTTTGGTAAAGAAAAACCACGTAACCCAGGTCATAACAAAGCAGCTTGGGCTGAAAACCGTCGTACCGACATCGTTTACCGTGGTGAGTAATTAGTTGAAAGCGGTTCGTTATACAGCTCTAGCCCCGAGGTTTCTCGGGGCTATTGTTTTTATTTTTCTGAGCATTAACAGTGCTTGGGCAGGTATTTTTTCTGATGATCAGCAGTTAGCTGACATTAAAGCAGTACAAAATAACCTCAATAAAGAGGTACAGGATTTATTAGATCGTGTTGGCCGAATGGAGTCAGCCAATCAAAATCTGCCAGATATGGTTAGTCAGTTTGATCATATGACGCAAAGTTTGGCGGAAATGAAAGGTAAGTTAGATGAACTTAACAATCGGTTAGATCAAATAACCAAAAGAAACCAAGAGCTCTATCTTGATCTTGATTCACGTCTAAAAGTGCTTGAAGGCGGAAATCCTCAAGCTAATACCAGCAAATCAGCCAAGCCTGGTGACGAAGTAAAAGCAACTAAAACAGATAAAGTATTGGCAGATGCTAATCCTACCAATAGTGAGACAAAATCTGCTGATGGAAAAAAAGACGATAAGGCTGCAGCTGACAAAGCCAGTAGTAATGAAAGTAAAATAAAAGAAGCGCCAGCTCAAAAGGGACCGAGTTACGATAGTGGGTTAAATGCCTTTAATGCAGGCAACTATGAGCAGTCAGTTAAACTACTTAAAGCCTTTATTATTGCTAATCCAGATGATGAAAAAGTACCCAATGCACTTTTTTGGATTGGTTTGAACGATATCGTTCTGAAAAATTATAAAGAAGCGGTATTAGTAAATAAACGTGTTATTAAAGACTACCCCAATTCAAGTAAAGTCCCTGATGCAATGCTTAACTTATCCCGCGCTTACAAAGCGTTAGGTGATACAAGTAAAGCAAAAAGCGTTGAACATCAATTAGAAACCAAATATCCAGATAGCGATGCAGCGGCAAAGCTTAAAAAACATCATCAATAATGTATTTTTTATTTGACTAGAGACCCTAAGTCGAGCTAAAATTTTGGATTGATTTTGAGGGTCGGTAGCTCAGTCGGTAGAGCAGCGGACTTTTAATCCGTTGGTCGCGAGTTCGAGTCTCGCCCGACCCACCAAATAACAAAGATTAGCGGGCAATTGCCCGCTTTTTCTTTTACTATACACTTACTACACACTCTTATTCCTTTTACCAGTTCCAGGTTCTTTGGCTCTTTCTCTTTTAAGGGAGCAGTTTTAATCCTATAATGGCTTGGCTAATTTTCGCTGTTTTAATATCATTGGTTTGACCAGACTGATCTCTACAATCCAAAATAATAATTGTTTTATATATATAAAACTGTATTCAGTCGATTACACAATATTTGTACGTCATCTAAACTGTACAAACCCCAGAGTGATTACCGTAGTTAATTGTTAGCTTTAAAGTTGTCCTTAAGCATAGGTTAAGGTTCTTAATTTAATACTGGTTTTATTATTTAAAAAAATAAAAATAACTTGCATTACTTGGTAAACTCATGTGAAATATGGGAAAAATTCACATAAATTAACGTGCTTATAATGAAACGTATCTTAATTGCTTTGTTGACTGTTGTTTTTTTATCAACACATACATCAGTTTTTGCAGATGGCGGTCAAGTTATCGCCCATGACTCAACTTCTTCCAGTGGTGGAGGTGGAGGGGGTGGCGGGGGAGCGGGATTAGCTATCGCAGGCGTATTAGTGGCTGGACTGTTGATATATCTCTTTACCGGGGATAGTAGTGCTAAAGCATCACCTCCTATTGAAGACCAAACGCCTGGTAACGTGAATCAAAAGGAAGTACAAAAAATCAATCAGCCTAACACCACGACTTCTCCAATCGGATCAGATCAGAGTTTGGAGTATTAAATGATAAAACTAAACTCAACATCTTTATCATTTTTAATGGTTTTGTGGGGAATAAACAACTCCGCACTTGCAGGCTACATGGAATCTAAACAAGCATTTTTACAACATGATTATCCCAAAGCCTATCAACAATGTATTGACTCAGCGACTCGTGGTAATCGTGATTGCCAAAATGCCATCGGATTTTTATATCGCCAGGGATTAGCAGTTGAAAAAAATAGCCAAGAAGCAGAGAAATGGTTTTTATTAGCAGCACAACAGAATTTGGCTTCTGCTCAATATAATCTTGCGGTATTGTTTGGTTCTGGCGAATTAGGTAAAACTGATTTACAAACACAAGCACTGTGGATGACTAAAGCTGCTGTTGCAGGACTACCTAAAGCGCAAAACATCTTAGGAACACTCTATAGTCAAGGAATGGGAGTGATCCAAAGTGATCAAGAGGCAACTCAATGGTGGAAGAAAGCTGCTGAGCAAAATGAGCCTATGGCAGAAAACAACTTGGGTTGGGCTTACGCTACAGGACGAGGTGTTGCTATGGATCCATTGCAAGCGCAGTATTGGTTACAAAGAGCAGTTGATCAACAACAAAATAGTGAAGCAAAGCGTTTAGCTCAAAATAATTTAGTAAACTTAGGTTTATTGCCTTCTGCGCTACCACCTGTTAATAACACCTTACCATTACAAGTTAATATAAGTCAGGTTGATCCTTTAGGAAATGTTGCCTTAACAATTAGTGCCATCAATCAATTGCCCATATCTTTATTAAGAATCAATGGTCAGGAAATAAACACACAAAACCAAGTTAATTTATCCATAACCCGCTATGTACCTGTAGGTGATAGTTATGTGGATGTTTATGCCCAAGATAGTGAACAACATCATTTCACTAAACAGTATTTGGTACATCGTACTGTTAGTAATGCAGGTGTAGAGTTACCAGCATTAAATCCTCAGCAAGTGCCGCTAGCTAAAAGACAGGACGCAGTAGCGATAATCATTGGAGCACAACAATATACCCAATTACCGCAGTCAGAGTTTTCAGATAACGATGCGAGAAGCTTTTATGATTATGCAGTAAGAGGGCTTGGTGTTGCGCCAGAAAAAATAAAATTGTTAACAGGAGGGGAGGCAAGCCGAAGTAATATTCTATTAACACTTAAAAATTGGCTTGCTGCAGAAGTGAATCACGGTTCGACAAAAGTATATGTGTATTATTCTGGGCATGGCCTTGCATCCTTTGATGGAAAAAAGAGATATTTATTACCTGTTGATACCAATGTGTCACTACTTGAAGATACTGCTATTTCACAAAATCAATTAATTAACATTATAGAAAGTTATCAACCTTCATCATTAACCTTGTTTTTAGACAGTTGTTATTCAGGCCGAACTAAAACGGGTAATACATTACTGTCAGCAATGCGCCCTATTATGGTGTACTCCGATCTAGAGGCACCACCTAAAGATGTCACTATTTTTAGTTCATCAAAGGGAGACCAATTGTCTGGTGTATCAGTGAGTGCGCAGCATGGTATTTTTTCTTATTACTTGATGCGTGGTATGCAAGGAGATGCTGACATTAATCATGACCACAATATTACTGCAGAAGAACTTTATCAATATGTTGAGCAACATGTTAGTAAAGAGTCAATTCGTCAGGGACTAGAGCAGACCCCTGTGGTAATAGGCAATATAAATGAGGTAATAATTTATGGACAATAACAACCAACTTAGAAAAAGTATTATTGCTCTTCTGTTGCTGTGTTCAGTTCAATATGCGTGGTCAAAGAACGAAGAAGGAAATGGAGTGTATTACTTTGGTCCAGAGACCTCTGAAGCCAGTGCCTGCCAAGCAGCCCTTGAGGCCGCCAAATTAGATGCTTTAAGAAACGTGGGTGGTGAGCGTTTTAGTCAAGATGAAACCATGATGTGTAGTGAGAATGAAAAGAGTGGGGATGCAGCAACGCAATGTTTACTGAATAAATTGACGTGGTCGCAAATTGGTGGAGATATCCAATCATTACATGTGATCAAACAAGTGGTCAGTGATGAGCTAGGTAAACGTCGTTGCGAAGTGAACATTACTGCTCAAGTCAGCGTTATACCTGGAGTAAATAATCCAGCACTAGACTCTATGGTATCACTCAACCAATCTATTTATCGTCCAGGAGAAGAGTTAACTCTTCAAATAGCACCACAGCAACCGGTTTATTTGACTGTATTTAATTGGATTCCTTATGAGAAAGAAGCAGAACAAGTAACAAGAATTTTTCCGAACAAGATGGAACAGAACAATCACGTAAGTCATGAGTTAACCCTACCAAGTAAACAATATGATCATTGGCGTGTGGATTTACCTGACAGGATCCCGGCAAATCGCCGAGTACTTGATGAGTATGTCATGGTCGTGGTGTCACAAAACCCTATTGCTTGGCAGGATCATTATTCATTTGATGAATTCAGAAACAAATTAGCAGAACTACCTATCGATCAAGTACGTTTATTTAAACGAGGGTTTCAGATTATGGTCCCTCAACAGGCTCAGTAAGGGAGAAGATGATGAATCGACAATTATTAATTATGTTACTTACAGGTTCCGCCGTGTTACTTAGTGCCTGTGGCCCTAAATACGGTACGGCAGAATATGCACAAGAACAAGCTGAACATACCTATAAGGAACAAAGTAGGGCTGCCACGCAAACCTTAGATAATGCGCCTAGTTGGTATTTAAAACCACCCGTAGCCAATGATGCCATCTATGGTGTTGCTACAGCATTTTCTAGAGACTTACAATTCTCGATAGAGAAAGCGGCAGTAGATGCTAAAGGGGAGATTGCCAGTCAACTCAGTGATAAAGTGAGTATGAAGTTTAAATCTTTTGCGAGAGAGACGGGGACTGCCAATGATCCTGTATTAGTGCGTGAAGTAGAGAAAGTCGCTTCAGAGCTAGTTAATGGAGCAGACATTGCAGGTTACGTCATAGAGAAAAAAGAAGTACAGCAACAACTTAATGGTTATCGCACATTTGTATTAATACGTTATCCCTTGGGTGAAGCTAACCGTATTATCGTAGAAAAAGCTAAGCATGATGCGGTTTTGGATTCAAAAGTACGTGAATCTAAAGCATTTCAGGAATTAGAGGCTGAAGTAAATGGCGTAAAACAAGGACAACATCAAAATTCACAGCAAATTGATCAAATACAAAAACAACAGCAACAATCAAATCAGGTCGGTTCTAATCAAGAACAAACAAGTCAAAACGCAACAACAGGATCGTCTTCAAATAGTTCTTCATCTGATATTAATATTGGAACAGTAACACCTGTTAAGCCTAATCCTATTCCAGCTCCTGAATTGATGCCATCAAGACCTGCGCCATCAACCTTTCCTGACAATTCGTCTATAAAGGGAGGAGTCAATCAAACATCTCTTTGATTTATAAGGTGTAAAAATAAAATGTAGTTTTTTTGTAATACTTTGAAAAATAAAGAAAATTTATTTGTTATTTAAAAATTATTTGACTTTTCTTATGGATATCTAGACAATCAGCCTCAAAATAAAATTAAATTGAGGTTGGTATGTCTTTTTTCTATAGAAAATCACAACTTACGGTTGTTTTAACGAGTATTTTTTTGTCTGATTTTGCCTTAGCCGGTAATACAACAGATCCTCTTCCCTTAGGTACTCCATCAGCTGGATCTATATTAAGGCAAATTGAGCAACTACAACCTCAACAGGTGTTGCCAACTACTCCAGAAGTTAAACCAGCTCCCAAAGAGATTCAGAAATCCACAGCCAAAGTTATGGTAAAGGGTTTTCGTTTCAAAGGTAACCATTTATTTACTCAAGATGAACTTGCTGGTATTGTTAAGCAATATATTGGTAAAGAGTTGACTATTGAGGATTTGCAAAACGTAGCAGCAGAAGTATCTACTTTCTATAGAAATAAAGGGTACCTGGCCGTTGCTCGTTTACCTAAACAGGATGTTACTGATGGTGTTATTACAATAGAGGTAGATGAGGCTAAATACGGTGGAATTTTACTTCCTGAGAGAATAGAAAATAACTTACACCGAGTTAATCCTGATGTCCTAGAAAGCTTCATGGGTAACGGTCAACAGGTAACGCAACCCTTGTCATTACAAAAACTTGATCGTGCAATTCTTATTACCAATGATCTTCCCGGTGTAGAGGCTCAAGGTAACTTGGTCCCTGGAGATGTTGAAGGAGAAACTAAAGTTGCGGTTGACGCTCGTGATAAGCCTCTTCTATCAGGTGATGTAACAATTGATAATTGGGGATCTCGAGCAACTGGTCAAAACAGAGCTTTGGCTGATTTATTGATAGCAAGTCCAACAGGGATTGGTGATCTAGTTAGCCTATCTGGTTTATACACTGATGGTAGTCAGTACGGTCGACTAGAATACGCATTACCTTTGGGATATGACGGATGGAGATTGGGTGTTAATACCAGTCATTTAAATTATCACTTAATTACTTCAGACTTCGTAGCAACTCAACCTAAAGGTCTTTCATCAACATATGGATTGGATACGCAATATCCGTTAGTTAGAACACAATCTTATAATCTGACACTTACCAGTACCTTCGATTACAAGTATTTTAATAACCAATATCTCAGTTCTACGGGAGGGTTTGTACCAAGTAGTGATTACACCATTCAGGTATATACGATTGGTTTAACTGAAGTTAAAACGGACGACTGGTTAGGTGGTGGTACAACAGTAACATCGTTAAATTATGGTATTGGTAGTGTTGATTTGGCTAATTCACCAAACTTTGTATCTGATTCATTGAATGCACAAACGAATGGTGGTTATCAGCGCTTAAGATTGGCGCTCAATAGAACGCAAACATTAACGCAAGATTACTCAATGTATTTTTCTTTTCAAGGACAATTTGCCAATAAAAACTTAGATCCCTCTGAAAAACTATATTTAGGTGGACCAACTGGTGTTAGAGCATATCCTTTGAGTGAAGGTGGTGGAGATGTGGGTTATATAGAAAATTTAGAATTAAGAAAACAGGTTAATAATCGACTGCAGTTTGCAGGTTTTTTAGATAATGGTATGGTTTCACAAAATAAAAATAACTACTCTGCATCTGGGCAAGCATTAAATCTCGTGAATGCATATCATTTAAGTGGTTATGGTTTAATGGCAACGTATATTGGACCTTATAAGTCATTACTCAAGCTAATATGGTCACATCGTATTGGCGGTAATCCAAATCCAACTACAACTGGTTTAGATCAAGCTGGTTCATTGATTTATAATCAATTTTGGATGTCAGCGATGTTACCTTTTTAAAACTTATTTGTTGAAAATAAATAATGAATACCACCCATGTCAATACATATTAGAAGTCTAAAATACAATGGGTGGTTATTTTTAGGGCTCGTAGCCCTTTTTTTATTGTTTCTACCTAAATATAGTTTTTCTAAATCAAATTACATCATTGATCGTGCTTATTTGGTTGATAAAACCAATAGCTTTACTATAGCTGATATTAATAAGCAATTATTTACAGGCTATCAATCACAGTTAATTAATAAAGGATATATAGGTTATCCTTTATGGATTCGTTTACGTGTCAGTCTCCCTATAACGCAACAATTAGCTATTCGTATACTGCCAACTTATTTGGACAATATAGAAGTTTATCAACACATTAACCATCAATGGCTAGTTAACAAAGTAGGTGACCGTCATAACTACGAGGCTTTTGATTATCCAGTAACAGCGTTTGCAATTAAGGTAGATCCACGTCTTAACCAGTCTGATATTTATATAAAATTAACTACTACCAGTACTAGTTTGATTTCAACGGAAATCATAAATGAAAAAGAACTACTTGAAAGTGAAAGTGCTAGGGATCTTATTTTAAGTGCTTATCTTGCAATGATTCTAATGACATCGATTTGGTCTCTATTTATGCTTTTTCGATTTCGTGAAAAAACCATTTTCTTCTTTGTTTTGATGATTTTAGTAGAGTTTTTATTTGTACTATTTATTGAAGGATTAGGTGGTCACTATTTATTACCAGGCTCAGCGTTAATTAACGATAAAGTAACAAGCTTATCAGTTTTATTTAGTGTTTTATTTGGACTCTTATTTCACCGAGAGTTTATACAACAAGAAATTAAAAATAAACTATTTGTACAAGGGATTACCCTTTTTATAATATGGGATTGTATATTGATAATTCTATATATATTAGGCTACCAGCAATTGGCACTCAAATATAATGTACTAATTGTAATTATCGTAGGTATATTGTTAGTTGCTGTGCCGATTGATTATTTTTTACGAAAAGAAAAAACTTATACATTAAGCGTTGCTGTTATTTATTTTATTGTCGGACCAGCCCTCACATTTGGTTTAATGCCATTTTATGGTTTAAGAAATGCGTCAATATGGAGTTTGTATGCCAACTTGGGTAATGGCTTTCTGTCTACAATTTTATTACTAAAATTAGTTTATGATCGTAATTTGTCTATAGAAGCAAAATTAAACCGACTCTCCTTAGAGCATGAGAAAGAAAAATGGGCCCATAATCAACAAAAACAGCTCATGTCTATACTGGTACATGAAATTAAGACTCCGCTGTCTGTATTAAAATTGGCTGTTGATCGTCACTTAAAACATAGCGAAGTAGAGGGGTATGCCAATCGCGCAATCAACAATATTGATGAGTTGATAAATCGTATTGTAGAGTGCGACAAATTAGATAGTGATTCAATCACTCTACATTTTACAAAGATAAATATTAATCAGTTAATCACTGAATTAATTGCAGCAACAAATAAGTTTGACCGATTTGTTTTCACACAGGAAAGCGCAATTGTTATTTCATCAGACCTTTCTCTTTTAAAATTAATCTTTAATAATTTACTAGAGAACGCATTAAAGTATTCACAAGTAGATTCTCCTATTAAGGTTAGCTCAAGGATTAAAGATCAGCGATATTATTTCTCCGTTACCAATGACGTTGGTATTGCAGGGATCCCCGATGTTGATTTTGTGTTTAAAAAATATTATAGAAATACTAAAGCATCAAGAGTTCCAGGTACAGGTCTTGGTCTATATTTAGTTCACTCACTGGTTAATCTTCTTAATGGTGAGATTGAGTTTAGTCATAAAAATAATAAGGTAGCTTTTGAGGTATGGATACCAATCTAACTATTGCACTAATTGAAGACAATCAGGACTTAAGAGAGTTGATTGCATGTGGTTTACGAACACAAGGTTACTCAGTTTTTGAGGCGGACTGCGCAGAAGCATTTGATGAATTAAGTGCAAAAAACCATTTTGATTTATTAATTTTAGATCTTAACCTTCCTGGAGAAGATGGTTTAAGTATTGCATTAAGAACTAAAGATGTAAATCCTAACTTATTTATTATCATGCTCACAGCAAGACGCACTGAAAAAGATAGAATAAACGGATATAACCAAGGTGCAGATATTTATTTATCTAAACCCATTTCTCAAGATGAGCTATTGGCTACGATTAAGACAATTGAAAGGCGCATTAAAAGCCGCGTTTTTTCTAAAGACCAAATAATTTTAGATGTTAGAAAGATGTTTCTTAAAGGTAAGGAAGTTATTAATCTTAATCAAGAAGAAACAGCAACATTAAAATCGTTGGCAGAATCAGAATCGCATCGTTTACCTTACTTTCGATTGTTAGAGGTTACCGGTAAGGAGGTAGATGATCGTTCTAAATCTACGCTCGAAGTACAAATTACACGTCTTAGAAAAAAACTAATTGAAGCAGGTGCGCTTCCTGATTGTTTAAAAGCTATTCGTGGTGAAGGATACCAATTGACTGTATCTATCAAAGTTATCTAGATTGGTTAGCTGGATTTAAATTAATTAACTTTTAGTGCTAATTGGATTGCTCAAATTTATTATTTCTGTATTTAGTTTTTAACAATATTGAAGTTGATGGGAATTCTTATCCATTGGAAATCATTGGCTTGATCTATTGAGTAAGGATCAAAAATCCAAATTTTGACTGTTTCTAAAGCTGATTCATCAAGTAATGTGTAACCACTGGATTTGTAAATTTTTACATCCTTTATTCGGCCATTTTTTGTAACTTTTATGTCAAGTATAACCGTGCCTTCTTGTTTTTTATCAAATGCTTCCCCTGGGTAAGGCGGTTTAGGATTGAATAATGCTTTTGGTATTTGTATTGTTTTATCATTGGTTGGGGCTATATACAGTTTTTTTGCGCTATTAGAGGTATTATTAGAAACACTCGACGTTGTGGTGTCTTCAATTTTAGGTGTAATAGGCTTGGTATTTTCTTTAATAGGTGTTGAAATTAGTGGCTTTTTGAAAATAGGTTTTACTATTTTCTTTTGAACGGGTTGTTGTGCTGGTTTTGTTTTTTCTATACTGTTAATGCTGCGTGGAATAGTAAATAACTCAATGGTTACTGTTTTGCTTGTATTACTTTTAATCGGTTTTTGATGGTTAATTGTATAGACAATAACTATATGAATTAGACATACTAAAAATAAAACCGTCGATTTGGATAAATTAGAGTTATTGTTTTCTAACACAACAAAAATGCATTTAGATGAATTGAACTATTATATGTCAGAATTTTGTTTGTTTTGTCGAGTTTTTATCAAAGTATATAAGTAAAGCTTATATACTTGAAATTATGATTATTATCCCAATCTATCAAAATATGGCATGATTAATAAAGTGATTTGCTTCCCAATTTTGAGGTGACCTTATGAAGCGTATTGTAAGTTATTTTTTCGTAATACTTTTTTTGGGATTTACTTATACTGCTTTTGCTGAACCTACTATGGATCAGGTATATAACGCAGCCAAAACTGGTCATTTGTCTGAAGCCAGAAGCATGATGGCTGAGGTTGTTCAAGCTCACCCTAACAGCGCTAAAGCACATTACGTTAATGCCGAAGTATTAGCGCGCTCAGGTGATATGTCGACAGCTCGCTCTGAGTTGGCTGTTGCAGAGAAACTTGAGCCAGGATTGCCCTTTGCAAACCCCAATGCTGTAACGGCATTAAAACAAGAGATTGCTTTGTCCCCTCAAGCGCTACCATCCCACCGTGAATCAGGTACTTCATGGGGTACTATTTTAATTATCGGGATCATCGCGTTGTTTGTTATTGTCTGGATGGTGCGCCGTATGACACAACAAAATCCTGTGGTAGTTACTCAAAATCCACAGGGTGGTGGCTATTATCCCAATGGTATGCCAATGGGCGGAGGTCAACCCATGTATCCATCAGGTGGTGGAGGGATGGGGTCAGGGTTAATGGGCTCTCTTGCTACAGGTGCGGCCTTAGGTGCGGGCATGGTTGCGGGAGAAGCGCTTGCTCACCGTTTGGTTGATGGTGCCCCAGGCTCTAATCAAGTGGTTAATGACGGATTTACTGGATCCTCGAATGTTAATAATGACATGGGTGGACAAGATTTTGGTGTGTCTAACTCAGGGTCATGGGATGATTCCTCTGGTTCATCATGGGATAACAGTGGTGATTTAGGTGGTGGATTTGATTCTGGCGGTGGATCAGATTGGTCTTAAAGTTAAAGTTATTTAACTAATAAGTACAAGGAGCTGATTATGGCTAAAACTACGTCCATTCAAATTGGTATACCTGAAAAGCAACGCAAGCATATTGCCGATGGTTTAAGTCAATTACTAGCTGATACCTATACACTCTATTTAACCACTCATAACTTTCACTGGAATGTAACAGGTCCTCAGTTTAATACGTTACACACGATGTTTATGGGGCAATATACAGAATTGTGGAATGCTGTGGATCCTATTGCTGAGCGTATTCGTTCTCTGGGTTTTTTTGCGCCCGGCTCCTATGCTCAATTTACAAAATTAACGAGCCTTTCGGATGTTCCCGCTAAACCTCCCAAAGCAGTGACAATGATAGAAACACTTATTAAAGGCCATGAAAAAGTGGCCGCTACAGCCAGACGTATTTTTGCTGTAGCGAGTGAAGCGAATGACCAACCTACAGCTGATCTACTTACTCAACGTATGGATATTCATGAGAAAACAGCTTGGATGTTGAGATCTCTTCTTGAGTCATGATTTCAGGACTTGTTCAAATATTATTGTGGCAAGGACTAGGGGAGTTGATCTCTCACGAATGGTTAAAAACCATTCCAGGCCCCGTTATAGGGCTTGTTCTACTACTGGTTTTTTTAATTTGGCGTGATCGTGTACCTGATGCAATGGGCTTGGTCGCCGATGGATTAAGCCAGCATTTGGGGTTATTGTTTGTTCCTGCGGCAACCGGTGTTATTTTGTTTTTACCGCAACTCAGAGAACATGCACTTGCAGTATTCACGGCCTTAGTAGTAAGTGTTATTGCGACCGTAGCGGTTACAGTGATTGTATTAAGGTTACTGAGTGGGAATACACCCCATGAATAAACCATTACAAATTCATGAGATTTGGGTGTATTTGTCAGGTAGTCCATTACTGGCTTTAATTCTAACCCTGTCTGCTTATCAAATTGGTTTTACTATCTATCAAAAGAGTAATCGACTACCTATTGCTAACCCCGTTGCTATTGCAGTTATTTTAGTAGCAAGTGCTTTAGAGGTCATTGATATGCCTTACTCTAAGTACTTTCAAGGAGCACAATTTGTACACTTTTTATTGGGCACAGCAACTGTTGCTTTAGCTATCCCAATTTATCGTGGGATCAGAGGCTTGAAAGGTAGAATGATTCCCTTAGTGATTGCATTGGTATGTGGTGCGATGACATCAATATTCTCTGCCGTATCAGTGGCTCGTTACATGGGGGCCAGTAACGATATTATTGGTGCATTAATAGCTAAATCTGTAACAGCGCCTATTGCCATGGGAGTTGCTGAGCGTATTCATACTTCACCTACCCTGACAGCAGTATTTGCCGTGATTACTGGCATATTAGGTGCTGTATTTGCGCGTTATGTATTTGATATTTTAGGTATGAAAGTTTGGTGGCAAAGAGGGTTTGCTATTGGGCTTGCCGCTCACGGTATTGGTACTTCAAGAGCTTTTAGTGTGCATCCTGAAGCGGGTACCTATGCAAGTCTTGCCATGGGATTACATGGTATTTTAGGGGCAGTCGTGATTCCTTTTATTGCATCATATATCCCTTACTAAGTTTGCGCTATGAATAATTTAGAACCTTCTTTCTTAAGCCAAGGTATACAACTAGCCTTAGCGCCCGTGTTTTTATTAACTGCCGTGGCAACCTTAGTATCAGCACTGACCTCACGCTTATCGCGCGTTGTGGATCGCTCACGTTTTTTACAGGGTTTATTAAAAGACGAAATTCATCCACATTATGATAAAGAGGACTATCGAAAAGAATTAGGACACCTTGCTCTGCGCGGAAAACTTATTAATGTTTCCATGGCATTAGTGGTTTTTTGTGGGTTATCTATCGGCCTTACTGTGTTAGGCCTATTTGTTAGTGAGACAGCCTCAGGACGCTTGCAGCTGTCCCACGTGGTATTAAATACTTTCGTTGTAGGGATTGGCTCATTTGTATTGTCATTGCTGTGTTTATTGATTGAAGTATTTGTGGCCTCTTATTCAATTCGATATAAAGAATCTTAGCCATAACAGATTTACTTTTATTAACATTTTCCCTAATAATATGAAGAACTTACCTTATTGACTCAAGTCAAATTGGTAAGGGATATAAATGGGAACGATCATGACTAAAAATACAATTATCACTTTATCCAAAATAGCCTTTTTAACTTTATTTTGTGCTCTATCAGCCAGTGCATGGGCTTTTGCTGGCCATGGTGGCGGTAGAGGACATGCAGCATTTCAGGGGCGAGGTTATGAGCGTGGTGGTTTTTACGGCCATGAGGGATGGGGTGGTCGTGAAGGATGGTATGGTCGTGAGGGGTTTGAAAGAAATTACGTAGGCTTTGGTTTTGGTTTTGGCCCACCTTTTTGGGGAGATCCGTTCTGGTCGCCTTTTCCTTATTACGCTCCTATGTATTATCCTCCTGCTCCAACAGTCGTGGTAACACAACCGCCATCGCCTCCCATAACACCTCAAGGAACAACTTACATTCCTCCTACTGGGTTGAACACAATGGCTCCTTCATCTGTACCAGCACAAAATACAGGCTATTTTTTCTGTCCAGACAATAAAGGCATCTATCCGCAAGTTAAGAACTGTCCTGGAGCATGGCAACATTTGCCCTTAGTACCGCCCGGAGCAGTTAGATAATTGTTTAGCGGTAAACTAATACAGGGATTTCTGAGTGAGTGAGAACTTTTTGTGTTTCACTGCCCAGCAAGAATCCTGTTAGGCCACGTCTTCCGTGAGAGGCCATTAAAATTAAATCGCATTTTTCGGCTTTTGCCGTATTAATAATCCCTTGATAAGGTGAGAATTCAGTGGTTTTAATTACATTGACAGGAACTCCTGCAGTTGTAGCTTCTTTTTGTGCTACTTTAAGGTGTTTATTGGCTTCTTTTTCTAATTCTTCCATGACGCTTTGCGGAGTCTCCACAGCAAACTCAGTCATAGGTAAAAACTCAACTACGGCCGTATAAATGGTAATTTTTGCATTGAGCGCTTTAGCCATAGCAATACCTCCTACTAAGGCTTTGTGGGATAGGGTAGACCCATCAATGGGAATAAGAATATGTTGAAACATGACAATCTCCCGGAACTGAAATATAAGATACAAATCAATTATAGCGTGAGCGTTCATCTCAAGGTAAACTGTTATAGGTTTTTAGAAAGGTTATAAAAGAATGATTCCAGAACTTGGCCACTTTTCACTTATCGTTGCTTTGTGTTTGTCTTTGTTTTTATCGTTTTTTTCTCTTGCGGGCGCGCAGAGAGGCTCAGCGTTGTGGATTGCATTATCTCGACCTATGGCAATATTGCTTTTCTTGACGGTGGGATTGTCATTTGTTTGTCTAGCCTACGCATTCATTACTAATGATTTTTCCGTGTTGTATGTCTCACAACACTCTAACTCGCAACTTCCTGTTCAATATAAATTGTCTGCGGTATGGGGTGGTCATGAGGGATCATTGCTCTTATGGGTGTTACTCTTAACTCTTTGGACTGCTGCCGTGGCAGTGTTTTCTCAGCGCCTGCCTGATCCAGTTGTATCAAGAGTATTAGGTGTACTGGCATTAGTTGTACTAGGTTTCTTATTGTTTATTTTATTAACGTCTAACCCCTTTGATCGATTAATCCCAGCTGCAACTGAGGGACGAGATTTAAATCCATTGCTACAGGATCCTGGCTTGGTTTACCACCCACCTATGCTGTATATGGGATATGTGGGCTTTTCGGTAGCTTTTGCTTTTGCTATTGCTGCGTTGATTTCTGGGAAACTCGATGCAGCATGGGCTAGATGGTCACGTCCATGGACTCTAGCAGCGTGGATTTTCTTGACACTAGGCATTTGCTTTGGATCCCATTGGGCTTATTACGAATTAGGATGGGGTGGTTGGTGGTTTTGGGATCCAGTGGAAAATGCATCATTTATGCCTTGGTTGATGGGAACAGCGCTAATTCATTCTTTAGTCGTGACAGAGAAAAGAGGCGCTTTTAAACGCTGGACTGTATTACTTGCAATCAGTGCTTTTTCTTTATCTTTGTTAGGTACTTTTATTGTACGCTCAGGAGTACTTACATCAGTACACGCTTTTGCCTCTGATCCTAAACGCGGTATTTTTGTCTTGATATTTTTAGCTTTTGTTATTGGCGGGTCATTAACACTCTTTGCTTGGCGCGCTCCTAAGGTGGGTGATGGCGGTACCTTTAAACTTGTCTCACGAGAAACGTTTCTGTTAGTTAATAACGTGTTGTTGGTGGTGGCTGCGGCCTCTGTACTATTAGGAACCATCTACCCAATGATCGTTGATGCCATGAACATGGGGAAAATCTCGGTAGGCCCTCCTTATTTTGATTTGGTTTTTGTACCATTAATGTTACCGTTGCTATTGGTTTTACCTCTTGGAACAGCCTCTAATTGGAAGCGCGATAAAATCTGGCAATTGATTAAGGATTTACGCTGGGACTTCGTGATTGCATTGGTGGTGGGGGGAGTCACTCCAGTCTTAATGGGACAATTTCATCTCATGTCTGCTGTGGGTATTGCTGTGGCCGCTTGGATCATTCTTGCGGTAACCAAACAACTCTGGGCGTGGCGAAAGATGTCACAAATTCCTTCTTGGTTTTGGGGAATGCAACTTGCTCACTTTGGCTTGGCGTTATTTGTGATTGGTGTCACCATGGTTAAAAGCTATGAGTTAGAGCGCGATGTGAAAATGGGCCCTGGAGATACATTAACGGTTGACGGCACTACTTTTAGATTGGTAGGCATTGAGCAGGTGCCTGGGCCTAATTATTCAGCTGTCAGAGGAACTGTCACCTACGCGAATAACGGTCAATTAGATGGCCAGCTTTTTCCAGAAAAACGCTCTTATTTTTCCTCTGCCATGCCCACCACAGAAGCTGCTATACATTCAAGCTTATCCCGTGATATTTATGTCTCTTTGGGACAACCATTGGGTGATGGTTCTTGGAGTATGAGAGTGTATGTCAAACCATTTGTTAATTGGATTTGGGGTGGATGCATCTTTATGGCCTTAGGGGGTATTCTAGCTGCCAGCGATAAACGCTATCGTATCCAGGCAAAACGGGAGAAAAAGATAGCATGAAAAAACCCATCAACTTTTGGTATGTGATTCCCTTATTGGTTTTTATTGGATTGGTGGCTTTCATGGGGTTAGGGTTACGCCATGATCCACATGAAGTCCCTTCTCCTTTAATTAACAAGAGCGCCCCTGACTTTACTTTGCCTCAATTAGGGAAGAGTGAAACCTTCTCTCCGCATGATTTATTAGGACAAGTATGGCTTCTAAATGTGTGGGCCTCTTGGTGTGTGTCGTGCCGCGATGAGCATCCGATTTTATTAAAATTTGCTCGTGACTACTCCATTCCTTTAATCGGCCTTGACTACAAAGACCGGCCGCAAGATGGTGAGGGTTGGGTGACGAATTATGGTAATCCTTATACTAAAATTGCTGTTGATTTAGATGGGCGTGTTGGTATTAATTATGGTGTGTATGGAGTACCAGAAACCTATGTGATCGATAAAAAAGGGGTGATTCGTTATAAGCAAATTGGCCCTATCACAGAGGATGCACTTAAAAATACCTTGTTACCTTTAATTAAAGAGCTACAACAATGAAAACACTAGGTACTCTTTTAGTTGCGCTATTTATCTCAGTCTCTGTTTTAGCCAAAGAAGCAACCCCTGTTGCCCGTGACCCTGTTACAGAGGCACGTCTTATTGATCTATCAAAGGATATGCGTTGTTTGGTCTGCCAAAATGAATCACTCGCTGCCTCCGATGCCGATCTCGCGAAAGATTTACGTGATCAGATTCGTCAATTGATTAATCAAGGTAAAACAGATAAAGAAATAACTGACTATATGGTTCAACGATATGGTAATTTTATCCGTTATAAACCCCCTGTTGATGCCACTACCTATGCTCTTTGGTTTGGCCCGTTCCTATTGCTATTAGTGGGTATCGGAGTATTGATTTCGGTAGTGCGAAAGCGTAATAGCCAATCAGAAGAAGCTCCTTTGTCAGCTCAACAACAACAACATGCCACAGAACTCTTACGTGAGTAATTTATGATTTCTTTTATTATTTCTGCTGCTGTTCTCATACTCGTTATTATTGGTGTTTTAGTCTGGGTAGCTCGTCGCCAAACCCAAGTTAACAATAATCAGCAAGCTCTTAATATAGCCGTGTACAAAGATCAATTGCTTGAGTTACAGGCAGAACTTGATGCAGGGTCTATCTCTAAAGAAGACTTTGAGCAGGCCAATAGTGAAATACAACGACGTTTATTGGAAGATACCACTGACGAGTCTGCGGTGAAAGAAAACAAATCTGATCGTCGATGGGTGTGGGGTGCTGTAGTACTTATTCCAGTGTTAAGTGTATCAATTTATATGTGGCGCGGACATAAAGAAGTGTTTAATCCAGACAATACCCCAATGTCCGACCAACAAATCAGTGCCATGGTTGAAGGGTTAGCGGCAAAGTTGGCTAAGAACCCCAATGACGCTAAAGGATGGGCCATGCTGGCTCACTCCTACATGACACTCAATCGTCCCATTGATGCAGTAAATGCTTTTGCTCATATTGAAAGCACCATGAAGGATGATCCCACTCTGATGGCAGATTATGCAGAAGCCTTGGTTGCAAGTGGTGTTGATAAAGGCTTCGTGCATGCGCAGGTGTTGGTTACCCAGGTGTTAAAACTTGAACCAGGGAATCCTAAAGGATTGTATTTACATGGCGGATTTTTGTTTGCACAAAATGATTATAAAGGTGCTGAGCAGAGTTGGAAAAAACTCATGCCGTTGATTGATCCCTCATCGCCTGATGCCAAGTTTGTTTTGGATAGTATTAATCAAGCGCGGATAAAACAACACTTGGCTGCTTTAACAATGAACGATTTTCAAGGGGAGGAGGGGCCGGTAACCACTCCCGAGACATTGGCATCATCTAAAGATTTAAAGGCGACTTCTCTGAGTGGTGAAGTATCATTGGATCCTAAACTGAAAGCACAGTTAACCGGTCAAGAAATAGTCTTTATTTTTGCAAGAGCCACCAATGGACCACGTATGCCTTTGGCTGTTCTTCGTGTGCCAGTGTCTCAATTGCCTTATCATTTTGAACTGACTAAAAATATGGCTATGAGTCCTAATTTTAATTTGGCTACTGTAAGTGAAGTCACTGTAGAAGCAAAAATTAGTAAGTCAGGATCGGCTACTCCTTCTGCTGGTGATTTATTCGGTAAAAGCGAACCTGTGAAGCCAGGTAGTTCAGGGATTAAATTGATTATTAATCAAGTGGCTCAATAGTATTTTAAAACTAGTTAAGTTGGGTGTTGGATTGAACGCTCACAATAATGGAGAAAATAAAAAAGGGGCTTAAGCAAAGCCCCTTTTTATATGAATGGTTTTTAGTTAATTCATTTTGAGTGTTTTAGTGGTTTCTTCAACTTGTTTAGCTTGATCTAGAGCTGCCTTAGCTTCTGGTGGCATATAGTTTGAATCATGTTTTGCTAAGACTTCTGAAGCCACAAAGACGCCATTATTACCAAGCTTTCCTTCTGCCACGACTCCCCGTCCTTCCTTGAATAAATCAGGCAAAATACCGGTATAGCTGACTGGAAAATCTTTACGGGTATCAGTGACCACAAAATAAGAGATAACCCCTTCGTGTTTCAAAGAGCCTTGTTTCACTAATCCACCAATACGAAAGGCTTTGTCATGGGGTGCTTGGCCATCGGCAATTTGTGTTGGAGTATAAAAAAATACAAGATTACTGCGAAACGCTTTGACAACAAAGGTTGCTGCAACGGCAAGCACTAGCATGCCGCCAACAATAAACATAATACGTTTTTGACGCGGTTTCACCACTGTCCTCCTTGACGTTTCACTTGACGTCTTATTTTTTGATTACGGGCATTAAGTACTATGGGTTCAATGATCATAGCAACGGTACAAATACCAAAACTCCCCCATACATAGAGGCCATAACCACCCATATGAAAAAACTCTGACAGACTATTCCAATGCATTTTTCTTAACCCATTCACTAGCAATTTCACGTTCTAGAATAATACAACGTACACGTTTTAATACAATAGCTATGGTGTACCCCCAAAAAGCCAACGCCATAATTAACATACCCATTAGCATGGTATGCGCCATGGTAGGGGCTTTAGTCATGGAAACCGTGGCACCTTGATGGAGGGTATTCCACCAAATAACAGAAAAATAAATAATGGGAATATTAACAACTCCCACTAATGACAAGATAGCGCCAGCTTTATCACGACGACGTGGGTCGTCAATCGCTGAGGTCAGTGCAAGAAAGCCCAAATATAAGAAAAATAAAATTAATTGAGAGGTTAAGCGCGCATCCCATACCCACCAAGTCCCCCACATGGGCTTACCCCAGAGAGAACCAGTCACCAAAGAGAGAAAAGCAAACATAGCCCCAGTTGGTGCTAAGGCTTGAGTCATCATGCCGGATAAGCGAGTATTTAATATAAAACCGAGAGCTGACCAAAAGGCCATGACGCAATAAATAAACATGGACATCCAGCTTGCAGGAACATGAACAAAAATAATTCGGTATCCTTCGCCTTGCTGAAAGTCTGTGGGGGCCACAAAAAAACTAATCCATAGACCTACAGCCAACAAAATAGCAGTAATAGCTGTAAAAAAAGGAATCAGCTTTCCTGCAAGTGGATAAAAACTAGCCGGTGAGGCGTATTTAAACCAATTAACCATCGACATTCTCTACTCCAAAGCAACCTTGAGGGCAATAGCGCTCACCCAAGGGGCAAAAAATAAAGCCAATAAATCTAGCGCTGCCAATAACCACAAGTATCCTGTCATATCAAGTCCAGCTCGATAGGCTTCCGCCGCTCCTGCCCCAAAAATGAGGACAGGAATATACAGAGGCAAAATGAGTAATGATAACAGTACTCCACCACCACGTACGCCTAAAGTGAGTGCAGCACCAATGGCTCCAATTAGCGACAATACCGGGGTACCTAACACTAAGGTGAGCATTAATACACCAATAATTGGACCAGATAAATTAAATTGAATTCCAAGTAATGGGGTAATTAGTACAACAGGGAGCCCCGCTACAATCCAGTGTGCCATGATTTTACCAAGTACAATGAGTGTAAATGAGCGAGGAGAGAGGGAGAGTTGCTCTAATGTCCCGTCTTGATAATCATGGGCGAACAGACGTGGTAGACCTAAAAGCGTTGCTAAGAGGGCACCAATCCATACTACTCCAGGCGCTATTTTACTCAGTAATTTAGGGTCTGGTCCCACACCAAGCGGCAATAGGTTGACCACAATCACAAAAAAGAACAGGGCAGTAAGAATTTCTGTTTTATGACGTAGCGCAAGAGTCAAATCACGACGCGCCATACAGTAAATGGTTGAGAACAAATTCATAGGCTCAATACAATTCCTTCAGCCATTTCCATGGGTTGATGACTGGTAACCAGTAATAATCCACCTTTAGATACATGGTTGGTCAACAAGTCATAGAGTGTATTGATAGCCTTTTTATCAAGAGCATTGAAGGGCTCATCTAAAATCCATAATGGACAGGATTTTAATAACAAACGGGATAATAAAACACGACGACGTTGTCCTGCTGATAAGACTCTGACAGGTAAGTCCTCACGTCCTGCTAATCCCCAAAAGGATAGAACACTTAAAATAGTGTCTTCCGTGGCAGGCTGGCCATCAATTTGGCTCATGAGCGTGAGGTTTTCTAATGGAGTTAACTCTTCTTTTAATCCACTGGCATGACCAAGATACAAAAGATCTTTGTGAAAGCCATCCAGATCATCAGGGATATTGACTCCCCCCCAAGAAATACTACCTGATAGTGGCGAGCTTAGCCCGGCACACAGTCTTAATAAACTGGTTTTCCCGGCACCATTTTCGCCTGTAACGTGACACCATTGATGAGGCTCCAATTGAAAGGAAACATGCTCAAACAATAAACGCTCACCGCGCTGGCAACTAAGATCTTTCACTGACAAATTCATTTGGCTATTCTACAATAAAAACAGTGAATTCCCGAGCGATCCCTTTTTTATGAAAAAACAGCTGTCTATTTCTGGTATGACCTGTGCGTCCTGTGTGGCCCACGTAGAAGGGGCGCTCTTGCGGGTACCAGGGGTCAATCAAGCAGTGGTTAATCTGGCCACTGAGAGCGCTGAGGTGAGTGTCGTTGATGACAATGTGCCAGGCAATATAGAGGCAGAGTTAGTGCGCGCTGTGGTGGCAGCAGGTTATGGCGCTCAACTTGCTAAAGAGGATATATTTGATCAAGAAAATGAACGCTTTGCTCTAGAGTTAGCTGCTGAGCGAGGCGAGCTAATGGGTAGTATTCTTCTCTCAACCCCATTGGTACTGTCAATGCTGGTCTCTTTGTTTAATATCAACTGGATGTTACCTAATTGGATCGCCTTTTTGGTGGCAACGCCCGTACAGTTTTATTATGGTAGGCGCTTTTTAAAAGGAGCTTGGCGTCAACTTAGTCATGGCTCCGCCAACATGGATGTACTAGTAAGTCTTGGTACGCTTGCGGCTTTTTGTCTAAGTACATATCAATGGCTGGTATTAGGTGGTCACGAAACTTATTTTGAAGCCAGTGCAGTGGTGATTACTTTGGTATCTTTAGGTAAGTACTTAGAACATCGTGCAAGGCGGCAAGCCAGTGAAGCAATACGTTCTTTGCAATCCCTAAGACCCGAGATGTCTCGTCTAATTGATCCTGGTCGTCCAGTACGTTTTAATCGACTTATTCCTACCCAATACCTCATGCCAGGTGACCGTATTCTCGTTCCAGCAGGAGAGCGTATTGGTAGTGATGGTCTAGTGGATGAAGGGCAAAGTGAAGTGGATGAGTCATTGATAACAGGGGAGAGTAACCCTGTTTTAAAACGTCAAGGAGATCAAGTTATAGCCGGTACGTTAAATGGCTTGGGGCGTTTGGTTATTACAGTGACCACTCCTATTGGAGAGAGTGTATTAGCTAAAATTATTAGTAGAGTGATTGACGCCCAGGCTAATAAACCCCCTATTCAACGTTTGGTTGATCGTGTAAGTCAAGTATTTGTTCCAGTGGTACTGGTCATCGCACTGATCACATTTATACTTAACTTTTGGTACAGTAAAACGTGGGATTTGTCCTTAATAAGAGCAGTATCAGTGTTAGTTATTGCCTGTCCGTGTGCATTGGGTTTAGCCACACCGGTATCGATTATGGTAGGGACTGGACTGGCAGCGCAGAAGGGGATTCTTATTCGTGATGCCAGTGCCCTAGAGGAAACACACCGTATTGAACGTGTGGTATTTGATAAGACAGGAACCTTAACTGAAGGAGCTCCCCAGCTAGTTGATGTGACGGTAGTCCCTTCGTTGAGTAAAGCACGGGCGCTAGCAATTAGTGCAGGGCTTCAGACGGGGGTGACCCATCCTTTGTCTCAGGCGGTACTTCACTATGCAGATAAAGAAGGGGTTGTCGCATTACCTTGTAAAGAGTCAATTGTGCTCGCAGGCAGTGGGATAGAGGGAGTGATTGTTGATAAGGATGGACTAACAGAGCGCTATCGATTAATCAGCCTCTATCGCTTTAAGGAGTGGGGAGGAAGCCTACCTGAAGAACTCAATGATGGGTCTTATTCAGAGCACACTCACGCTATCTACACGCAATCTGTTTTGGCTTTAGTGACGAATGACAATCAACTTACTGCCTTGGCTCTATTTCTTTTTACAGATCCTATTCGTCCTGAAGCCCGGGATGCGATTCTGCAATTACTAAGTCAATCATTAAGTATTAGTATGCTCTCGGGAGATCATCACCAGTCGGCCTGGCATGTTGCTAAACAATTAGGTATTACTGATGTAAAGGCCGAACTCACTCCTGAGTTAAAACTCAACGCACTAAAAGAGTGGCAACAACATCAACATATTGTGGCTATGGTGGGTGATGGCATTAATGATGCTCCCGCACTAGCGCAAGCTAATGTGGGGATAGCCATGGGTTCTGGTACTGATGTAGCTAATTCTGCTGCATCTGTGACGCTACTGCGTCCCGATTTACGTTTGGTGGCAGAGGCCATACGTTTATCCCGTGTCACTTGGAGAACGATTCAACAAAATCTTTTTTGGGCATTTTTTTATAACGTTATTGGTATTCCATTGGCTGCTATGGGCTATTTGAGCCCAGTTCTCGCGGGCTTCGCCATGGCCTTCTCCTCCGTCACTGTGGTGACGAATGCACTATTATTGCGCCGCAAATAGACAAACACGCTGTATTCGCACTATTCTGAGACATAGTCTAAAAATAATAAGGTCATAACAACGCCTCAATGGCGTTGTTTAGTAATAGCTGTTTGTTGTGGCACGAGAGTTGCTTTATTCAAGTTGTACTTCATTTTTAGTGAATAAGGAGAAATGATCCATGAGCACAGTAGCTAGATACACTTCAGAGTCCCTTGCCGATCCTCTAACTGGCCGTACCCGTTGGATACAATTGATATTAGGGATTGTTTGTATGATGGCCATTGCCAGCCCTCAATATACATGGACTTTATTTACCAAGCCCTTAATGACTAGTATTGGGGCAAAGTTATCGGAAATCCAAATTACTTTCTCCATATTGATTGTGATTCAAACTTTTTTCTCGCCTTTGCAAGGCTACTTTGTTGACCGCTTTGGACCACGTTTTTTGATTACCATTGGCACAGTATTAAGTGGCTTAAGTTGGGTATTGGCCTCTTATGTTTCAACGCTAACAGGACTTTATTTAACCTATGGATTAATTGGCGGGGTGGGCACAGGGATTGTCTATATCGGTATCATCGCTCAGATGGTTAAATGGTTTCCTGATCGACGTGGTTTTGCGGTGGGAATGGTTGCGGCAGGCTATGGTTTCGGTGCTTTCTTAACCACCTTTCCAGTAGCCTACGGCATTAGTCATTATGGTTATCAGTCCACTTTAATTATTTATGGTTTAATTTTTGCGTTAATCGGTGCGGTTGCTGCACAAGGCTTAAAACAACCCGATTACTCAATCGATCGATCCGTAACCAGTGAAGTGGCGAGTCACGAGCAAGGGGTGGGAGCTAATGTAATGTTAAAAACTCCGCTTTTTTGGCTGATGTTTATCATGATGACCATGCTTTCCACCTCAGGGTTAATGGTAATCTCTCAAACTGCAGCAATTGCTAGAGATTTTGGTGTGGCTAATGTGTTGGTCATGGGGATGGCTGCATTGCCGTTAGCGTTATCGGTGGATCGAATAACCAATGGATTAACCCGTCCATTTTTTGGTTGGCTATCAGATCGTATCGGTCGTGAAAACACCATGTTTATCGCATTTTTAATGGAAGGTTTAGCCATGTTGGCTTGGTTACAGTTTCGCGATGACCCGCTGTTATTTGTGCTATTAACTGGTATAGTTTTTTTTGGTTGGGGCGAGATTTTTTCTTTATTTCCCTCTACACTAACAGATTCGTTTGGTGAGAAATACGCCAGCAGTAATTATGGATTGTTATACATGGCGCAAGGGGTCGGTTCTATTTTAGGCGGTCCCATGGCAGCTCAATTACATGAGGCAACGCACAGTTGGTTGCCAGTATTTGCAGTGGTAATCACTTTGGATATTATGGCAGCTTTATTGGCCTTGTTTGTATTGAAGCCTTTGCGTCGTAAGGTACGTTATTATTAAGGAAAAGGTATGCTCAATACAGTTTATGGCACACAGGGAATGGTTACTGCCCCCCATTCTCTTGCATCACAGGCAGGGCTTGCAGTATTAAGACAAGGTGGTAATGCTATTGAAGCAATGGTGGCAGCAGCCTCCACTATCGCAGTGGTCTATCCGCATATGAATAGCATCGGTGGTGATGGTTTTTGGGTGATTGTTCCTCCTGATGGAGAACCTATTGCCATACGTGCCTGTGGTGGCGCTGCTGAAAAAGCCACCATTGAAGCGTATACAAGCCAAGGTTTAAAATCGATCCCCTTTCGTGGTCCCTGGGCAGCCAATACGGTGGCAGGGACTATTGGTGGCTGGAAAAGCGCTTTAGATGTGAGTCAATCACGTGGCGGTAAATTACCTTTATCCGTTCTCCTTAAGGATGCTATTGCCTATGCTAAAGAAGGTATTCCCGTAACGCCCAGCCAATCTCTGTTAACAGCTAAAAAATTACCAGAACTGATTGATCAACCAGGATTTGCAGAGACTTTTTTAAAGAACCGTCAATCCTATGCGGTTGGTGATAAATTCTGTCAACCCAAATTAGCTCTTACTCTCGAGCGTTTGGTGGCTGAGGGGTTAGATAGTTTTTATCGTGGCCCATTGGCTGAGGATATTGCTAAGGACTTGGCAGCAATTGGTTCCCCCGTTTCTCTTGCAGATCTAAAGCGCTATGAAGCCCCTTGTGTTAAACCGTTGTATTTAGATTCGCAATGGGGTTCAATTTACAACATGACACTCCCCACGCAAGGTGCTGTGTCGCTGGCTATCTTAGGCATTGCTGAGCGTTTTGGTTGGCAGGGTATAGAAGAAGAGAGCGCGGATTATGTTCATCTTCTGGTGGAATCCACTAAACAAGCGTTCAAGTTAAGAGATCGTTTTGTGACTGACCCTGAGACAGCCCCGATTGAGCCGCAACGTATTTTAAGTGAAGACCATTTATCTGCCGGAGCTGATGCTATTCAATTAAGTCAAGCACTCGCTTGGGGACAAGGTAAGGGCCCGGCTGATACAGTATGGTTAGGAGCAATTGATCACACAGGTTTGGCCGTTTCATTTATTCAGAGTATTTATCACGAATATGGTAGCGGTTGTGTATTACCTACGACAGGGCTTAATTGGCAGAATAGAGGGGCATCTTTCAGTCTCAATAAGGATCATTTACTTGCTTTAGCGCCCTTTAAGAAACCTTTTCATACTTTGAACCCAGCGGCAGCTAAATTAAAAGATGGACGAGTTATGGTGTATGGCACCATGGGTGGGGATGGACAACCACAAACTCAAGCAGCAGTGTTTACCCGCCATGTGGTATTTGGTCAACCCTTGCAGCAGGCAGTGACTGCACCTCGTTGGTTACTTGGTCGTACCTGGGGGCAAACCTCGGATACATTAAAACTGGAGTCTCGCTTTTCCGCTGATATTGTTAATGAGTTAAAGCGTCGTGGTCATGATGTTGAATTATTAAATGACTTTGATGAAACTGTTGGGCATGCCGGAGCCGTTGTTCGTCATCCTAACGGTTTATTTGAAGGGGCAAGTGACCCTCGTTCTAATGGGGTTGTGGCCTCTTTTTAACATAATCACATGACACTCTCCTAAAACGCCTCGTGATGTTTTAGCGAGGCGTTTTAGTTGAGTAGATAGGTTAATTGTGTTATCGAGGGAATGAGAATCATCATGACAAGAGAAGGGAGAAAGCATCCTAATAGAGGCATTAAAAGTTTTAAGTTTAGGGTAGCAGTAAGTTGTTGGATATGTTGTTCTCGTTCGCGGTGATGTTGTTCTATTTCATCAAGTAAGCCCTTTTCTAATTCATGACCAAAACGATATTGGCTTTTTAATAAAATAACCAATCTTTCCAGCCCAATATGAGGATTACGTTGTAATAGTGTATCTAATACGTGATCCAAGTTGAGACCAGAGCGCAATTGGTGCGAGGCAATCATCCATTCACGTTGTAATACATAACGTTTATCTAAAAAGTGACTTAATCGGTCAATACTCTGTTGAATAGAGAGTCCTGCGCCATTACACAACAGTAATCCTTCTAAAGTAGTAGGTAGACTATGATTAATTTGACGCTGATATAGGTCTTTACGACTGGCTAATAAATTAAGTAAAAATAATGGACTAAATACAAGAAAAATACAGCACCATTCAATATAGCTGTTTCTTTTAATGCATATATTAATTCCACCTATAACGAGTAAGATAATAAAGAGAGTCACATACTGCTTCACGCCACGTTGAACTTTCTCTTGTGATACGTTATTTACCCAACCTCTTTGATATAAAGAGAGAGCAAGGTTACTAGTAAGTGTTTTATTAGATAATAGTTGATAAATGAGTTGATAATTAGTCATCATCACCGACCTTAATATTGGTTAAATATCTTGTCCACACCACACCTGACAACCACAGTAACAATGTGGCAATAAAAAGACTTAATCCTAAATGGCTATGCAATGCCTTAAGCCATAAATCTTGATGTAAATACCAAGTGAGTAGAGCAATTAAGGGGGTGAGCAGTGAGAGAATAACACCGGATGCACGAGCCTCTTTGGTAGACTGTTCAATATGAATTTGAATTTGTTGATATTGTCTTAATTGATATGTCCATTTTTGTAGCAAATGAATAATATCTCCTCCAGTGGTTTCATGGAGCTCAACAATAAAAATAAAACGTTTAAGGAGAGGGTCGTGAAGAGTGTCTTGCCATCGACAAAGAGCGTTAACGAAAGACAAACCTAAGGTCATATCTTGCAAAAGTTGTTCAACTCCCTTTTTTTGTAGTCCATCAATATGTGGAGAAACACTGTCACATGCTTGTCGTAGCGTAAGTCCACTTTTTAAAGAAAAACCAAGCAGATCAAAAAAACGACACCACTCCTCAATTGGTATAGTATAAGAACGACGATGAAAGAGTTTGGTAAGCAGAGATTGAGAATTATTTTTATAGTTGACCGTGTCCAGAGTAAAGCTGGGCAAACTAACAATAGATATATCCTCACCTTGAGATATATGACGTTTAAATAGAACTAGCCCTGTTACCAGACAAAATATAACATTAATAAAAAAGAGAACTGATAAGAGTGTCATAAAACAATTGATTGTTTTTTAGGGTGATATTTTGAATGCTGTTGTTTGTTGATAAATCGATCGCCATCAAAATAAAAAAGACACACTAAAGGGGCATGCCTTTTGGGTTGTATTTCATGAATAGACATAACTCTTCGTCTCCCTTGTTTATCACGCTCAAGATGAATAATGACATCTAGAGTATGAATTAGCTGTTGGTTGAGATTATGGAGGTGCGTACCTTGGTGGCTTTCAATCAATTGTTGAAGTCGAATAAGAGCATGTTCTGCACTATTAGCATGAATGGTAGTCATAGAGCCTGGATGTCCTGTATTCATAGCTTGCATTAAATCCCATGCCTCTCGACCTCGTAATTCTCCAAATAAGATTCGATTGGGCCTCATGCGTAGGGCATTTCTTAGTAGTTGTTCACCGGTAACTTCTCCTGATCCCTCCATATTAGCGGGCCGCGTTTCAAGACTAACGACATGGGGATGGTGAATATTAAGCTCCGCTGCATCTTCAATGGTTATCAATCGTTCTAGCGGATCAATATGTGAAGCAAGAATATTAAGTAAAGTGGTTTTTCCTGACCCCGTTCCTCCACTAATTAAAATATTAGCTCCCAACTTTACGTAGTCATAACATACCTTAGCCATTATGGAGGTTAATGTATCGTGTTCAACTAATGTGTCAAAATTCATTGCCCATTGTTGGTTAAATCGGCGAATAGATAGAATGGGTCCGTGTAGGGCTAGGGGTGGAATAATTGCATTGAGTCTTGATCCATCTTTAAGTCGCGCATCGACCATAGGATGACTCTCATCTAACCGTCGACCAAGAGGAGAAATGATTTTATCAATGGTATGTTTTACATGTTGTTCATTATCAAATGTATCAGAATGAAGGCTTAACAGTCCCTGTCTTTCAACATAAATTTGTTTAGGTCCGTTGACTAATATATCGCTGATAGAGGAATCCTGTAGCAGTGTTTCAAGTGGACCTAAACCTAATATTTCATTCTCAAGCTGTTCAATAAGACAATTGTTATGTTCTTTTGATAGGCTAGGTGAGTACTCTGTCAATGAGTCTTTGATCCATCCTTTTAATACAAAACGTTTGTTCTCTTCCGGTAAAGATGCCAATTGAAGCATACGAGGATGATCAATAATACGTTGGTGGAGTTGTTGACGTAGTTGAATAAGATCCATATTGATATCCTTAATAGAATCCACCTGCAGCTTCAAGGGGACGAATGAGTGTTAATTGATTCATAACAAAATTAAAATTAAGTCCGAATAAAGCAAAGGGGGAGTTTAAGTTTTGACAGGGAGTAACAGCGCCTTGGCATAGCTGCACCTTAACACTACGGATACAAAAGCTATTATTTAACTGGCAATTGGTTTCGTTGTTGCTAGGGGAAAAGTTAGCTGGTAGGGAAATCGTTTCTCCTATTGTGTTAATAAAGTTGATATGTAAGTTATTACTATTTAGTAATGTACTGTTAAATAATAGATTTTGTCCTATGCTATTAGTTGTTAATGTATTTAGTAGTTGTTGAGGTGATACGATTTGAGTGCTTTCTAAACGCGTTGCTCGCCATAAAACCCATTGACTCATTGAGCTGTCCCATGAAACAAGCAATACCTCTAAATAGAAAAAAATAATGAGTAAATAAATAGGGAGAATTAAGGCAAACTCAACTATTACGCCACCTTCTTCTGATGATGTGTTAGCCATGACGAACCCAATTAGAGATACCTTGTATCACCTCAGCGTCACTTAATGTACCTTGGATAGTCACCTCAATATAAGTGGGTGGCATATTATTGGTCACCATGCAATTAGTGGTTGCAAATAATTGTCCCAGAGCGTTATAGCAGTTCACGCCATACTGAAGTGTGAGAAAGGAAGATAATGTACTGTTATAGCTATTCATAGTGGTGAGAGTGGATAGATTGCTTGGCCATTGACTAGCTGAACTAAGAGAGAGTGAGCGGGCAATGAGTTCTGCTTTACTATTTAACTGAAAGCGGTAGCATTCTAAAATGATGCTATGCACAGTAAGCCAGAGTGGCAATAAAAAAAAGGGTAAAACCATAATCATTTCAATAGTCGCACCCCCTCGTTGATGTGTTGTCATTGAGTTAGTCTCGATGAAAAGGGGCTAATCCATCCTGCAACAGCTAAAGAGTGAATCAGCGTTCCTGGATGAAGTGATAATGAGTTACTAAGAATAGATAAAATAATACTTCCTTGCTGATTACCACTATCAACGGCCACATAAATTAAGCCTTGTGGATTAGTAACGGCAATTGTTGCAGGAACAAAAGTACAATTAAGTTGTTGTTGATTAATCACACCATCAAGCGTACTAGATAGGTGAGGGCAGTGACCAAAGCTGATACGTACTTGAGATAAATCGATGGGTGAGTTGAGATGACTATGTTGTAAAACAGTATTAATAACATTAATGGATCGTGTGAAACTTGTATTGGTTTGATCTAGTTCCATAGCTCCTGCTAGGGTAGCATCATCTATTGCTCGATCAAGATCCATTCTTTGTTTGGTAATTTGGCCAATAAACAGCACCATTACAGTTAAGCTTATAGATAAAGGTAAGATAATGAGCGTCAAAATACTAATACTGCCATGTTGTAATGAGTGATGATTGTTTTTCAAGGTATGACTCCACGGATAATCTCTATTGAGGTGGGTCTGACTGGTATTGCTTTATGATGAGAAGGATGCAGAAGTAGTTGTAACTGCCAATCTGAGTGGTTAATAGGTAATAGTGTTAATTGTTGTGCTGAGAGCTTAATTGTTAAGTAAATAGTATGTGTCGTGGTATCTATATGTAGATGTTGTATTTCTACATTGGTAATAAGGTGACTTAGTTGAGTATTGTTTTTTTGTCGATACCATAAATCTATTCTATCCCCTTGCATAACTATATCGGTATCAATCTCTCCTACGTTAATAGTTAAAGTGACTAATCTTGTTTGATGAATTTGATTCTCTATAGAGGTTGATAGGTTTTTTATATTATTAGGGACAATTGGTAACCCTTGATTTACAGGCTCTGTAATGGTTTTATTGATAAGCAATTGACTCTCGGTAAAGTAACTTTTAGGTGCAGTATCAATAGGCCATGTATTTTTTACAAGATCACTCTCTTTAATAATATGCCCTACTGATAAGTCATTTTTAGCGGTATAAAGTGTAATATGAGGAGTGTTTGCAAAAAATACCAAGTATCCAGTAATGAGACTTCCTAATAGAGAGACAATCCATACCCACCACCAGGTTTTATACTGATTTATCATAGAAAGAACGAATTTCATGAGGGGCGGCATTTGTTTTGAGGAGAAAATGATTGATTCATTTTCTCCTAAGCCAATAGTTATACTGCTGCTGCTATAGTGGTTGCAATCGTCGTAAATTTGGCATTTAAGTTACTCCCTAATAAAGTGGTCCCCGCTATAATTGCTAAACCTATCAATGAGGCAATTAGTCCGTATTCGATGGCGGTTACGCCATCTTCTTCTATTAAAAATGAGTGTAATTGTTGATAAAAGCGCTCTACATATTTCATAACATTCTCCAGGTTGACTCATCGTTATTCGATGTTTATTCAGGTTAGTGTTTTTGTAGAGCAGAAAATAGGGACAAAGCTCCTAATTTATGAGGGTGTTATATCCTGAAATTGCTATGACAATTATCTGAACCGCCTCTAAATAGACAGATAGATTTTTTTAATCGCACAACTAACAATTGGCTGATGATTGATATGTTAATACCTAAAAATATTGATGTAATTATCTTAAAATGAAGCATCATAACGAGTCTTATCGTTATTTTTTATTATGAGGTTACTTTGGCGTTATCGCATACTCGTTTTATTCAGGTGAGTCATTTCTATATTAAATAGCCATTTTCTATAGCTATAACCCTATTGTTATTTTGCACAGGTTAGGATGGCATCAATTGGGTATCGGAAGAATTATCTGTCGTTCCAGGGAGAATGCGATTAGAGCTGCTTTGCCTTTTAGCTCTAACTTTTTATAAATTTCAGATAAGTAGTTCCTTATTGTAGAAGGACTTAAATGGATTAGTTGACTCAACTCACGAATGGTGGCATCTGGGTAGCGAACAACATAAGCAATAATTTGTTTTTCACGATTACTTAGCTTTCTTATTAGTACTTCTTCGTGAGAAATATTCTCATCTATATACCCGCTTATGGCTCGCTCCATCAGTCTTAAGCCAAGCTCAGGGGAGAACCAGGGTTTAAGTTGTGCCACTTGTTCTATGGCGCTAATAAAAGTGCCTGGGGTTTCGTTCCAGGATACCACTGCCTTTGCGCCTGCTTTAATGAGTGTCTCCTGTTGTACTAGATTACGATCAGGAACCATGATGAGTAACCCAATATTTTTGTTATGAAGTTGATTTGGTAGATCAAAATTAAATTGAAGTATGCTGGGGTCAGCCACGATAACATGAGGTTTTTTACGTTCTAGGGTAGTTAGAATAGTGTGACTAGGCGGCTCATTTCCCATCCAGTAAAGAGGGCGTTGTGTGCTTTCTATTAAGGAGCGTACACCTAGGATGGCGATGTGATGTTGGCTTGATGCAAACACACGTACTGCAGATGACTCAGACATACTCTCTCTCCGATTTATAAAAAAGTAATAAGTATGATTAGTGTTTTTATGGCATTTATACTATCGACTTTAATGACGAAAGTAATTAAAAGATTTGTAAAGATTGTAAAGATTGGATGGTTTTTCTTGTGATTTATTTAGTCTTTATAAGGATGTAATATTTGGGTATTACACTTTCTAAATGTAGATTAGGCTGTTGTTAAATAACAAATTATTTGACCTAGTTTGTAATAATGATCAGGTTGATTATCCCTCATGAACTCATTGATTGTTCAGACAATTCATGAGGGGTTAATGGTTTAGAATAGCAAACAGTTAGCGTGCTCGCTGGTATTGTGGTGGCGCAAATGGTTTATCTCCTAGCTCAAGGGCTGCGGTCCATGGCCAATGCGGATTTTTTAGTGCAGCACGGGCAATAGCAATCATGTCTGCTTGTTCTGATTTAAGTATAGTTTCTGCTTGTATACCACTTGTGATTAATCCTACAGCCATAGTGGGAATAGAAACCTGTTGTTTAATCGCTTGTGCATGTTCAACTTGATATCCAGGACCAACTGGTATTTGTTGATGCGCAACCAGTCCGCCAGTTGACACATGAATAAATCCTGCACCTAATCGTTCACACTCTTTTGAAAAAACGATACTCTCATCAAGAGTTAACCCACCAGGAGCCCAGTCCACGGCAGAAATTCTCATCCCTACAACAACATGAGAAGATACAGCTTGTTTTACAGCCGCTAAAATTTCTAAGGGATAACGCATTCTATTTTCTAATGAGCCACCATATTGATCTTGACGTTGATTAGAGAGTGGTGAGAGAAACTGATGTATTAAATAGCCGTGCGCGCCATGTAATTCTATTGCCAGAAATCCAGCACGTTCTGCTCGTTTAGCTGCTTGCACAAAGTCTTTTTTAACCTGTTCTAGATCATCCAAGCTCATGGGGTGAGGAGGCATGCCTTCCTCATAAAATTTAATCGCTGAAGGTGCCCAAGTTTGCCATCCGCCCTCTTCGGGTAGATAAGGATTACCTGGCTCCCACGGACGACGCGTAGAGGCTTTTCGTCCCGCGTGAGCCAATTGTATGGCCATTTTTGCTTGGCCATGATGATTGGCAAACTCAATAATATGTTTTAAGGCGGTTTCTTGTTCATCGTTATATAAGCCAAGACAGTAAGGTGTAATTCGTCCTTCAGGATTAACCCCAGTGGCTTCAACGATAACAAGACCTGCACCTGAAATAGCCAGTCTCCCCAAGTGCATTAAGTGCCAATCTTGTGCGACACCATCGACAGCAGAATATTGGCACATCGGAGCAATAACCAAACGATTGGCAAGAGATAGAGGACCCAGCTGGTAAGGGGAGAAGAGTAAACTCATAGTAAACCTCGTTAATTAGTACGTATCCGAATTATATTAATCTATTTTATGAAAAGACAACAGGTCTATCTATGAAGTAGCCTTCTTTTTAACCCACATAGTCAAGACAATACCTGCCATGATGAGAACAATCCCTAATGCATGATATAAATGAACGCTCTCATGCAAAAAAATAAATGCCAATAAGGTGCCAAAAACTGGCATTAAATGTATAAATAAACTGGCTTTTCCAGGACCTATTTCTGCTACGCCACGATTATAGAATACGTAACTTAAATAACCTGGAAAGATGCCCATGTAAATAAGACCAATAATCGTGTTTGGTGAAAAGTGAAGAGTATGGTTTAAGTGATTAATTTCCCAATAAACGGGAGCGATAAGAGTAACTATGCCAATTATCACCATCGCTGACAGTAACAACTGAGGAGTGATCGTCTTGGGTCGATAGTGAAGTAACACTGTATAAAGAGCCCAATCGATAACAGCCACAAGTACCCAAAAGTCACCAATATTCACTTGAATTTGCGTTATTCCGGTCAAATTTCCTTTAATAACAATTGTAATAACGCCAATAAAGGAAATGACGATACCCAGATATTCTCCGGTTGAAAGATTTTTTTTAAGCAATAACCAAGACAACAAAATCGTAGCAATCGGTATGAAAGAATTTAATAGCGCCCCATTGGTGGCCGTGGTGGTTTGTAAGCCAAGATAAGCAAAAGTATTATAGCCTCCAATCCCCAATATACCTAGAGTGAAGAGGATTTTCCAGTGACTAACTAACTGCTCTCGATATTGTTTTAAGTCTCCAAGTGATTGAGGAACTTTGACTTCCTCCCCTCCCTAAAGTGAGGGGATTCCTTCTACAAGACGGTCAAGCCCGACCGCAAGAATGTTCTTACTGGCATTGATATCTCTATCATGCCATGTGCCACACTTTGCACAAGTCCATTCTCTTATTCGCAAACCTGCTCTACCTTTCGGACTATTGCTGTCAATTTGACCGCAACACGAACAAATTTGGGTAGTGTATCGTTCATTTACGATTTCAAAACGACAACCTGCGTTCTCGCATTTGTAAGTCAGTTGTCGTTTGAGTTCAAACCAACCTGCATCGTAAACCGATTTGGCTAGTTTGCCTTTTTTGCTGTTGAATTGTGTTGTTTTCACATCGCCAACCACAATTAGGGCGTTGTCTTTGACTAACCCTGTGGTGAATTTGTGGATTAGGTCTTGCCGTGTGTTTTTGATTTTGGCATGGATAGCCTTGACACGTTTTTTGTTTTTAGCTCGTTGAGCAATGGCTAAATCTTTGGCGTATTTGAGCGTTTGTTTGATTGTGAGCTTGTCACCGTTTGAGGTGGTAGCACTGTCTTTTAAACCTAAATCAATGCCTACACTACCTGTTCCGCACTCGGTTTTTGGGTATTCTTTGACGGTGATACACGCATACCATCGACTACGTGCGTCTTGTACCAGTTCGCAGGTGTTGATTTGATACAGCGATAGATTGTAGCTATCCCACATATCAATGATGAGTTTTTGTCCTTTGGCTAAGGATAGTTGCAAGGTGGATTTTAAGCCCTTTTTGCCTGTGAGATGGGTAGCGATATGCTTAATAGCCGATTGTTTGAATGGTAGCCAACCAAGCGATTTACGCTTTGATTTTGGGTTATTGGTTCGCCATGATAGTTTGGCTTTTTTGAATTGTTTTCTAGATTTGGCGTGGGTTTCGTTGATGGCTTGAATGGTTTGACTATGCAAGCCAAGTAATTCACCGCTACCTTTAGTGTATTCGTTTAGGTCGTAGGCTGAAAAGAATTTGCCAGTTTTTTGCAGATGCTTGTAACTCAAGTCATTGACGTAATTCCACACGAAATTAACCGAACCGCTTAGGCGGTTTAGTTGGTCTGTGTGTTTGTCTCGTATGCGTAGCTTGAGTGTTTTCATAGGTTTAAGTATAATTGGATTTTTATATTTTACAGTTGGTCTAATTATATGTCAAACGATTTAAGACGTGGTAGACACGTTGTTTACAATCTTCATGTGCATTTGGTCTTTGTGGCTAAATACCGCAGAAAAGTATTCACTAAAGAGATTTTAGACGATATGCAGGTTATCTTTGAGGAAGTTTGTTCAAAGTTTGAGGCACAATTAGTTGAGTTTGACGGTGAATGCGACCATGTGCATTTATTGGTGGTTTATCCGCCTAAAGTGGCTATTTCTAGCTTGGTGAATAGCTTGAAAGGCGTGTCTAGTCGGTTATTGCGTAAAAAAGAATATCCGTCTATTAAAGAGCAGTTATGGGGCGATGCGTTATGGTCGCCTAGCTATTTTGCAGGTAGTTGTGGTGGTGCTCCAATTGAGATTATCCGCCAGTACATTGAACAGCAGAATACACCACACTAAACAACTTTCTGTGCGTAAGCATGGTTACGGAGTTGCCTTATATCCACCGCCTGAAGTCGGTGGTTTTACGGCAACGACAGATAAAAAATAGGGGTTTTTAAATAATGATGGTTTCATGAAAAAGCAGATGTCATATCAGTGGCCTGAAATGAATGATCTAAATGGACTAAAAGAAGTTCGACGATACTTTTAGATGGTGCCCGGGGCCGGACTCGAACCGGCACACTGTTGCCAGCGTCAGATTTTGAGTCTGATGCGTCTACCAATTTCGCCACCCGGGCAGTAATCCGTTATTATATTACGATTATGAAACTACGCACAGATGATTTTGATTATTTTTTACCTGAGCATTTAATTGCCCAGACCCCTGTTCACAATAGAACGCAAAGCCGTTTATTGATAGTGGGAGAGACTGTCGATGAGGATCGACATTTTTATGAATTAGACCAATGGTTACAACCTAATGATTTATTGGTGGTAAACAACACACAAGTATTAAAGGCCCGTTTATTTGGTAAAAAAGAAAGTGGCGGCAAAGTTGAGTGTTTAATTGAAAAGGTAGTGAGCTTACAACGCGCGTTAGTTCATTTTCGTGCAAGTCATGCCCCTAAGTCCAATTCTTCAGTCCTCTTTGAGCATGGTATTTCGCTTAAAGTACTAGGACGTGTTGAGGATTTATTTGATGTGGAGTTGATATGCCATAATCCAGATGGTCCACAGGATTTTTTTCAGTGGATGGAACAAGATGGGGTATTGCCTCTCCCGCCTTACATTGAGCGCTCTCAAGCGGAGGAAGACTTAGAGCGCTACCAAACTGTTTACGCCCAAGTTCCAGGTGCCATAGCGGCGCCTACGGCAGGTTTACATTTTGATGAAGAGCTGTTTGCCAGATTAAAAAAAAAGGGAATAAAACGGGCAAGTATTACGTTGCATGTAGGGGCGGGAACTTTCGCGCCGGTAAAAGTAGACTATATTGATGAACATATTATGCATAAAGAGTGGTACCACATCCCTGAAGAGACGGTGCAAGCCATTCACGACTGTCGACGCCAGGGCGGCAGAGTGGTGGCGGTGGGAACCACTAGCATGCGTGCATTAGAGTCAGCTGCCCAACAAGGGAAACTGACGCCAGGTTCTCAGGAGACGGCTATTTTCATTACACCTGGCTTTAAATTTAAAGTGGTTGATATGTTAGTCACTAATTTTCATTTACCTAAATCCACTCTGTTAATGCTAGTCTCTGCCTTTTCAGGATTGAAACGTATTCGACGAGCGTATCAGCATGCTATTCAACAACAATATCGGTTTTTTAGCTATGGTGACGCCATGCTATTGACGCGCAGTGAGGAGCTATGAAGTTTACTTTACATACACAAGATGGCCTGGCACGTCGAGGTAGCATTGAATTAGCCCATGGTGTTGTAGAAACTCCTGTATTTATGCCAGTTGGCACCTATGGTTCAGTTAAAGGCGTATCACCTCATGAATTGGTTGAATTGGGTGCACAAATTATTCTTGGGAATACGTTTCATTTATGGTTACGTCCTGGTTTAGATGTCTTTGAGGAAGTCGGTGGGTTGCATCAATTTATGGGCTGGCATAAGCCTATCTTGACGGATTCAGGGGGATTTCAGGTATTTAGTCTAGGCGCTTTACGTAAGATTTCAGAAGAAGGAGTGACATTTCGCTCACCCATTAACGGCGATCGTTTGTTTTTAACTCCAGAGGAATCAATGCGTATCCAGCGTATTTTGAATTCCGATATTGTGATGGCCTTTGATGAATGTACGCCTTATCCTGCTACTCATGAGCAAGCAAAGCAATCCATGGAACTCTCTTTACGTTGGGCTGAACGCTCACTTAAAGGACATGAAGGAAATAGTAATGCCTTGTTTGGCATCGTTCAAGGCGGGATGTATGAGGACTTAAGAGAAGTCTCAGCCAGTGCTATGGTCGCTATGGATTTTCCAGGTTACGCCATGGGAGGATTATCAGTGGGAGAACCACAAGAAGATCGTGAGCGCATTATGTCTCATACGCCCCAATTGTTACCAACACATAAGCCTCGCTATTTGATGGGTATGGGAACTCCAGAGGATTTAGTGTTAGCGGTAGCCTCGGGTATTGATATGTTAGATTGTGTAATGCCCACAAGAAACGCGAGAAATGGCTGGCTTTTTACTCGTTTTGGGAATATAAAAATCCGTAATGCGCGTTATAAGCATGATCATCAACCATTAGATGAAACCTGTAAATGCTATACGTGCCAACATTTTTCGCGTAGTTATTTACATCATTTGCAACAGGCCAATGAAATTCTGGGTGCGCGCTTAAATACCATTCATAATCTTTTCTATTATCAAGAGCTAATGGCTGATATGCGTTTAGCTATAAGCGAAAAGCGTTTCTTGAGCTTTCAAGAGGAATTTCATGGAAATCGACAACTCCATGGTAAAATAGCAGGATAAGTTTTTTTGATTTTATTTTAAGGGGATAAGCTGTGGCACCTGATCTTGGTATGAATATGGTTTTTATTTTTGTGATGTTTGCTGTGCTCTATTTCATGATGATTCGTCCACAGATGAAACGTCAAAAAGAGCTTAAAGCCATGTTAAGCGCTCTTGGTAAAGGAGACGAAGTGATGGTGTCTGGATTGGTGGGTAAAATTACTGATCTTGATGATAATTATGTTCGTCTTGAAGTGGCTAAAGGAGTGGTTGTTCAAGTTCAACGTGCTGCTGTATCTATTCTTTTGCCTAAAGGCACTTTTAAAAATTAAATAAACATTATGAATAAGTTTCCTCTCTGGAAAAACACCCTAATAGTGGCGGTGCTACTATTAGGTTTTTTTTATACTCTGCCTAATTTTTATGGCCAGTCCCCTGCGGTACAAATTTCAGCCCAAGGAGTTGGCGTAAAAGTTGATTCAGTTTTGATGGCTAAGGTGGAGTCAGATCTCCAAGCCAATCATCTTACTCCTATCCGGGTTAGCCTTGAGGGAGATGGCCTAAAAGTGCGTTTTGCCGATGCAGACACGCAACTTAAAGCCAGAGATATTTTAGATCACACACTCAACCCTGATGAGCATAATGCCAATTATGTAGTGGCACTTAATTTGGTCGCTAATGCTCCCAAATGGATGAGAGATCTTGGTGCGTTACCCATGTATCTTGGGTTAGATTTGTCAGGTGGAGTACATTTTCTCCTGCAAGTTGATATGAAGGTGGCAGTTGATAAGAAATTAGACGGTATGTTGTCTGAAATTCGCACGGAATTAAGAGATCAACGTATTTACTACGACACGATTAAACGAGAGGGGCAGCGTTTAGTATTGGTATTTCATGACCAATCTAGCCGTCAACAAGCACATAAGGTAATTGATAACCTTCTGCAGGATTTTATTGTTAATGACCAAGGCTCTGCAGGCGACAACGAAATTGTGGCTATCATTAAACAAGAGTCGTTGAGTAAAATTCAAGAACAAGCAATTAAGCAAAATATCTTGGCACTTAAAAATCGCGTTAATGAATTAGGTGCAAAAGAACCGATTATTCAACAGCAAGGATTGGATCGTATTATTGTTGAACTTCCTGGCGTACAAGATACAGCGAAAGCAAAAGAAATTATTGGTCGAACAGCTTCTCTTGAAATCCGTTTAGTGGATGAAGATCACGCTAACCCAACTAGCCTTCAAGAGATCCCTCCCTATGGAGATGAGTTGGTTGTTGAGCGCAATGGCTATCCTGTATTTGTTAAGAAAACAGTGGTACTGACAGGTGACGTCATCACTGACGCAGGAGCAGGTTTTGATTCGCAAACTAACCGTCCTTCAGTGAATATTAGTATGGATGGAAAGGGGGCGCGAATTATTCGTCAGGTCTCCCGTGATAATCTGAAGAAACGCATGGCTATTTTATTGATTGAAAAAAATAAAACCGAAGCTATTAGTGTGGCAACCATTCAAGATGAGTTAGGTGCTCGCTTTCAGATCACAGGGTTGAGTTCGCCAAAAGAAGCCAATGACTTGGCTTTATTATTGCGTTCAGGTGCCTTAGCAGCACCGATGGATTTTATTGAAGAGAGAACCGTTGGGCCAAGTTTAGGTGCTGAAAATATTGCTCGTGGCTTTCATTCTACTTGGATAGGTTTTACTGCCATTACCCTATTTATGGTGGCTTACTACCTGTTATTTGGTTTTATTTCTATTGTTGCTCTAGCCTGTAACGTTTTACTTTTAGTGGCAATCTTGTCACTGTTACAAGCTACGTTAACACTGCCTGGTATGGCTGGTATCGCACTAACAGTGGGTATGGCAATTGACGCAAACGTATTAATTAACGAGAGGATTCGTGAGGAATTACGCAATGGGAATTCTCCGGGTGCGGCCATAGCGGCTGGATATGAGCGCGCTTTTGCTACTATTCTTGATTCTAATGTAACAACAGGTATCGCTGGTATTGCTTTATTTGCCTTTGGCTCTGGTCCGGTAAAAGGTTTTGCTGTGGTATTGGTGTTAGGCATTATGACGTCTATGTTTAGTAGTGTGCTGGTTTCACGCGGCTTGGTAAATTTGATTTATGGTTCACGTCGTAAGATTTCAAATTTATCAATTGGTAATGTGAAATGGCATGATCAGAACGACAAAAGTAAAAACAGTAAGGGATAATCTTTATGGAATTTTTCAGAATTAAAAAAGATATCCCCTTCATGAGTTGGGGAAAGATTACTACCACGATTTCTTTAGTTACTTTTTTGATTAGTGTTTTCTTTTTGGTAACGAGAGGATTGAATTTTTCTGTTGATTTTACGGGTGGTACGGTCATGGAAGTGGCTACTACCCATGTGGCAGATGTTAACCGTTATCGTGGTGCTCTAGAAGGATTGGGTTTTCGAGATGCCAATGTGGAGAATTTTGGTACCTCAAGTGAGGTGTTGATTCGTTTGCCTCTAAAGAAAGGCCTAACTAGCGCCAAATTATCTGATCAAGTTTTAGAAGCATTGAAAGTGGTGGATCCGCAGGTAAGTATTCGTCGTGTTGAGTTTGTTGGTCCTCAAGTGGGTGACGAGTTAGTAAAAGATGGTGCCTCGGCATTGTTATTTGTCATATTGGGTATTGTCATTTATTTGTCTCTTCGTTTTAAATGGCGACCCGCTGTAGCAACCATTGTGGCGAACTTACATGACGTTGTGATCATTTTAGGATTCTTTTCTTTTTTCCAATGGGAATTTTCTCTACCGGTACTTGCAGCGGTACTCGCTATTTTAGGTTACTCAGTCAACGAATCTGTGGTGGTGTTTGATCGTGTTCGAGAAAACTTTCGTAAAATGCGTGGTGTGAGTGTCGCTACAGTGATTGATAATGCTATTACGCGTACAATGAGCCGTACTATTATTACTCACGGTTGTACTCAATTAATGGTCACTTCTATGCTGTTTTTTGGTGGTGAGGCGCTTCATTATTTTGCGCTCGCTCTTACCATTGGTATTATTTTTGGTATTTATTCTTCAGTGCTGGTTGCAAGCCCCATTGCAATGTGGCTTGGTATGAATCGTGATGATTTTGTACAGACCACTAAAAAAGCTGAACGTGAAGCTACAGAACCATAGTGGTTGCTTGAGTGATCAGTCATTTATTTTCTTACATAGCGCACCTGGATAGTCATCTGATCGATGCCAGTTCAACCTATGGGCCTGCAGTGTACGGGATTTTATTTCTTATTATATTTTGTGAGACAGGATTAGTTATTTTTCCGTTTTTACCAGGCGACTCACTTCTTTTTGTCGCGGGAGCAGTAGCTGCGATGGGGTCTGCTAATAGTCACGGTTTAAGACTACCTGACTTATTGTTAGTGTTATCGTTAGCGGCGTTTTTGGGAAATGCTGTTAACTTTCAAATTGGTCGTTTTATTGGCCCTAAGGTTTTTCATTGGGAAAAATCTCGTTGGTTTAACCCTCATCATTTAGCTAGTGCCCATGCCTTTTATGAAAAACATGGAGGTAAAACAGTTGTTATTTCCAGGTTTGTTCCACTACTACGTACTTTCGCCCCTTTTGTCGCGGGAGTAGGGGATATGACCCATCAACGTTTTTATTTGTTTAATGCAATCGGTGCGGTATTGTGGGTCAGCTCACTGCTTGTGGCTGGTTACTATTTTGGTAACGTTCCTTTTATTAAGGGGCACCTGACATTAGTTATACTTAGTATTGTAGCGGTTACTTTAATTCCAATCATGTACGCGGGTTTAAAAGCACGTATGCACATGAAGAAAAAGTAACTTTATACTTATTTTTATTGTCAGTTTTTCTATTTAGGCATAAGTTATGGCGCAAACAACTCTAACAGCACTTTCTCCTCTTGATGGTCGTTACGCTTCAAAATGTGACGCACTTCGGGTTTTTTTTAGTGAATTTGGTTTAATTCGCTTTCGCGTACAAATAGAGATTGATTGGCTCATTGCCTTGTCGATGGAACCTGCCATCAATGAATTAGCCCCGTTTTCACAAGAAACTCTTGAGGAATTGGAGAAATTGGTTAAACAGTTTTCTGTGGCTGATGCGGAACAAATCAAAGCTATTGAGACAAGAACGAATCATGACGTGAAAGCCATGGAATATTGGTTACGTGAACGTCTAGCTACAAATACTGAAGTCGTGGCTGCCATGGAATTTATCCATTTTGCTTGTACCTCTGAAGATATAAACAATTTGTCGCATGCACTGATGTTGCAAGGGGCAAGAGAGCAAGTACTGTTACCTCAGCTTAATCAGATAGTTGAATTACTGACTGAGCGTGCGCACCGTTACGCAGAGATGCCTATGTTGTCCCGCACTCATGGTCAAACAGCCACACCAACAACGGTTGGTAAGGAGCTAGCCAATGTAGTGTATCGCTTAAAACGGCAAGTCGAACAATTAAAGAATTTACCTATATTAGGGAAAATCAATGGCGCTGTAGGTAACTATAGCGCTCATTTATCTGCTTATCCGCACTTTGATTGGCCTAAATTTAGCGAACAATTTGTTGTAGGGCATGGACTAACATTTAATCCCTATACAACTCAAATTGAACCACATGATAATCTTGCAGAATGGATGCATACCATTATGCGTATCAACACTATATTGATCGATTTTAATCGAGATATGTGGGGTTATATCTCACTGGGCTACTTCAAACAAAGACCTAAAGAAGGGGAGGTCGGCTCTTCTACCATGCCACACAAAGTGAATCCCATTGACTTTGAGAACTCAGAAGGTAATCTTGGTATCGCAAATGCGCTAATGGCACATTTAGCAGAAAAACTCCCTATCTCACGTTGGCAACGTGATTTAACAGATTCCACTGTACTTAGAAATTTAGGGGTCGGTATAGGGCACTCTTTGCTTGCCTATGAGGCGTGTTTGCGAGGTCTCAATAAGGTTGAATTGGATTCTCAACGTCTAACAGAGGATTTACTCAAGGCCTGGGAAGTGCTGGCAGAACCCATTCAGACTGTTATGAGAAAAGCGGGAGTGGATAATGCCTATGATCGCTTAAAAGAGTTAACTCGGGGACGAGCAATTGATGCCCAAATAATTCAGAACTTTATACAAGGTTTACCGCTCTCAGTGCAAGATAAAGACAGGCTGCTCGCTATGACGCCTACTAACTATTTAGGAAAAGCGATTGAATTGGCTAAAAAAGTGTAACTTTTTAAGGAAATAAAATGAAATTATATGGTTCAGTAACAAGTCCCTATGTCAGAAAAGTAAGAGTAACTTTAATTGAGAAAAAAATTGATTTTAACCTTGAGCAGGGTTATTTAACCGGCAATCCACCAATGATTGATGGCGTAAATCCCTTAGGTAAAGTCCCTGCCTTAGAACTTGATGATGGTACCTTGATATTTGACTCGGCTGTCATTGTTGATTATCTAGAGGGATTAAATCCTGTTGGTCATTTAATTCCTGAAGACAGACATCAGCGTATGTTAGTGAAGCGTTGGGAGGCCTTGTCAGATGGATTGTTAGATGCAGCCGTATTAGTTTTACTGGAAACTCGTCGTGATAATCCAGCTGAACGTTCACAAGCTTGGATTGATAAACAACAGAGCAAGGTTGACCGCGCCATGGCTTACATGTCGCAACAGTTAGGTGAAAAAAATTGGTGTCAGGGTGATGCTTTCACATTGGCAGATATTTCTGTTGGTTCTGCTCTATTATGGATAGAATTTCGTTTCCCAAATCATAATTGGAGAAAACAGTATCCTAACTTAGATCGTTTGGTTACTAAATTAGCTCAACGTAAATCCTTTCAAGATACCCCACCGCAAGGTTAATCAGGTAATTAAGCAAAAAGCCATTGTTGACTAACAATGGCTTTTGGTTTTTTAAATCATTTAACAACTATCCCGTCTGGTTTAGGATTATTTAATTATTCCTCCACCAAGGCATATTTCATTACTATACACTACAGCAGATTGACCGGGTGTAATGGCCCACTGAGGTTCTGTGAAAGATAAACTAAAACCGTCACTGCTATTGGTTAAATGACACGTTGCGTCCTGTTGACGATAGCGAGTTTTAGCACTTAAAGCGTGGTCATTTGCGGGGGGCATCCCACTAATCCAAGATATATCTTGAGCGTCCAGATTCTGTTTCAGTAATAATGAATGATTATGGCCTTGCACAACAATTAAAGTGTTTGTTTCTACAATTTTATCTGCAACAAACCACGGTTCTCCTGCACCACCAATCCCTAGACCTTGGCGTTGACCAATGGTGTAATACATTAAGCCTTGATGTATCCCCACTTCTTTCCCGTCAGGAGTCATCATCGGTCCTGGTTCTTTCGGTAAATAGCGTTGTAAAAACTCTCTAAAGGGGCGTTCACCAATAAAACAAATTCCTGTGGAGTCTTTTTTGGTGGCTGTGGGAAGACCTGCTTCTTTGGCAATCTCACGAACTTGGCTTTTATGGAGTTCACCCACTGGAAATAATGTATTTTTTAATTGGTTTTGGTTGAGACGATATAAAAAATAACTTTGATCTTTACTCGGGTCTAACCCCTTTAATAGTTGGAATTGACCGTTTACTTCGCGGACTCGAGCATAGTGTCCTGTCGCAATATAGTCTGCACCAAGAGAATAGGCGTGATCTAAAAAGGCCTTAAACTTAATTTCTGAGTTACATAAAATATCAGGGTTCGGTGTACGCCCTGCACGGTATTCAGTGAGAAAGTTTTGGAAGACACGCTCTTGATATTCTTGCGAAAAATTGACCGCTTCAATCTCAATACCCAGAAGATCTGCCACGGATGCGGCGTCAACTAAATCTTCTCTGGCATTACACTCTTCATCGTCTTCCCAGTTTTTCATGAAAAGACCAATAACTTCGTAACCTTGTTTTTTTAACAGTAGGGCGGTGACGGAGGAATCTACGCCACCTGACATCCCAACTATGACACGTTTTGTCATGATAAGACTGATCTGTACTTATGAGTTATGTTTATGTTTTTTATGGTGCTTTTTAACTGCTTTACTAGCATGGTGAGCTTTACTTTGTTTATGGTGTTTTTTAGGCTTCGCTTCGCTATTATCCATGGCAGCGTTAGCAGGCTGTGGAGCAGGACTTGCTAGGGGCATTTGTTGCATTGGTGCGTTACTGGGTTGAGCGGGTAGAGCATCTGCTGCAAATACATTAACAGAGAGGACACTAACTACAACTGATATTAGAGATACGATTCTCATGACAACTCCTTTCTTATCTTACAAAAAATCTGGGGTGCCTATAAGACACCCCATATTATGTTAACGCAAGTTGACTAATAAACGTATTATTTTTTAGTCAATATAGTCATAACCTGGGAGAGTGAGGAACTCAACGAAGTCGTCTGAAGTGGTTAGCTCATCAAACATTTTCGCAGCGTCATCATATTTCCCTTTAGCGTATTGCGCGTCACCCAATTCTTCTTTGATCTTGTTGAGTTCAGAGGGAAGTAATTCACGGAACAGCTCGTTAGTCACTTTACGTCCGTCGGCTAATACGCCATGAGGAGAGCGAATCCATTGCCAAATTTGTGCGCGTGAAATTTCTGCTGTAGCAGCATCTTCCATTAGATTATGAATCGGAACACACCCTACGCCAGCAAGCCAAGCACCAAGGTACTGAAGGCCAATATTAATATTCATCCGCAAACCTTCCTCGGTAATTGGGCCACGAGGAGCGAAGTTAAGCAGATCCTGTGCGCTACTATTCACATCATCACGCTGACGTGAGATTTGATTAGGAGTGGTCATATGTTGGTTGAATACTTCCATTGCCACTGGCACTAAGCCAGGATGAGCGACCCATGTACCATCGTAGCCGTCGGTTGCTTCACGAGTTTTATCTTCACGCACTTTGGTTAGCGCAGCGTTATTGGCAGCTTCGTTGTTCTTGATTGGAATCTGTGCTGCCATCCCACCCATTGCAAACGCACCACGTTTGTGACAAGTCTTAACTAAAAGAAGCGCATAAGCACGCATAAAAGGAGAGGTCATCGTAACTAAGTTACGGTCAGCTAAAATGAAATTCGGGTCTTTACGGAATTTTTTAATACAGCTAAAAATATAATCCCAACGTCCGGAGTTAAGTCCAGCGCTGTGATCTCTTAATTCATAAAGAATTTCATCCATTTCAAAGGTAGCAAGCACTGTTTCAATGAGCACAGTCGCTTTAATTGTTCCCACTGGGAGTCCAATAGCCTGTTGTGCTGCGACAAATATATCATTCCATAAACGGGCTTCAAGGTGACTTTCCATTTTAGGAAGATAAAAGTAAGGACCACTGCCGCGTGCTAAGAGATTTTTAGCGTTGTGGAAGAAGTACAAGGCAAAATCAAAAATACCCCCTGAGATCGGCTTACCATCAATCAGAATATGTTTTTCATTTAAATGCCATCCGCGTGGACGAACAAATAACACAGCGGGTTTATCACTTAGTTTGTACTGCTTGCCTTCAGGGCTAGTAAAATCAATGGTACGGTTAACTGCATCACGAATGTTAATTTGGCCTCGTACGGAATTATCCCAAGTTGGGGTGGTGGAGTCTTCAAAGTCCGCCATGAAAACCTTAGCGCCAGAATTAAGGGCATTAATAACCATTTTTCTGTCGGTAGGACCTGTGATTTCAACTCGTCGATCTTGGATATCGGCAGGGCAAGGTGCTACCTTCCAGTCACCAGAGCGAATGTGGGCTGTTTGTGGGTTAAAATCAGGGCGCACGCCTTGGTCAAACTCTTTTTGACGTTGTTCGCGCTGTGCCAACAATTCTTGGCGACGTGGTTCAAATTGACGACTTAAATTGGCTAGGAAAGCCAATGCATCAGGGGTTAAGATTGACTCATAATCAGGGTGAATCGGTGCAGTAATAGTAAGGCCTTGTGGCCAAGCGGGTGCGTTCATAATAGCCTCATTCAAAAACGATAAGTTCAAGCAACATATAAGTATAAGGTAAACTGATAAGACAGGAAAGGTTCAAAAAAAATCCTACCTCAGGATCGCCAAGGTAGGATTTCCACCTACTTCATCTACTCAGACTAATTAATTAATGAAACTGCTCTTCTTCGGTAGAACCGGTGAGCGCTGTAGTAGATGACTCCCCCCCCTGGATTACTTGTGTTACCTCATCAAAATAACCTGTACCCACTTCACGTTGGTGACGTGTTGCGGTGTAACCAATTTTTTCTGCTGCAAATTCTGCTTCTTGAAGCTTAACATAAGATGTCATGCCGTCACGTGCGTAACCATGAGCAAGATCATACATACCATAGTTCAAGGAATGGAAGCCGGCTAGTGTAATAAACTGGAATTTATAACCCATCGCACCTAATTCACGTTGGAATTTGGCAATAGTGGCATCATCTAAATGCTTTTTCCAGTTAAAGGAAGGTGAGCAGTTGTAGGCCAGCATTTTGTTTGGATACACTTTACGAATGGCTTCTGCGAACTGACGGGCGAACTCTAAATCGGGTTTGCCGGTCTCACACCAAACCATATCAGCTACTTCAGCATAGGCAATGCCGCGTGCAATAGAGGCTTCTAGGCCGTTTCTTACGCGATAGAAACCCTCTGAGGTTCTCTCACCAGTACAAAATGGTTTATCTCTCGGATCAACATCTGAGGTAAGCAAATTAGCAGCCTCTGCATCTGTTCTTGCTAATAAAACAGTGGGAACACCCATAATATCAGCAGCCAAACGAGCAGCTACAAGTTTTTGTACCGCCTCTTGAGTTGGAACTAATACTTTTCCGCCTAAGTGGCCACATTTTTTCGCTGCCGCCAATTGATCTTCAAAGTGAACGCCGGCGGCTCCTGCTTCAATCATGGCTTTCATCAGTTCGTGTGCATTTAATACACCACCAAAGCCTGCCTCTGCATCAGCAACGATGGGTACATACCAATCAATGTTGGTATTCCCTTCAGCGAAATGCAATTGATCAGCACGACGTAAGGTGTTGTTGATACGTTTTACAACAGTTGGCACTGAGCTGACTGCATACAAACTCTGGTCTGGATACATTTGTAGAGAATCATTGGCGTCACCTGCTACTTGCCAGCCTGATAGATAAATTGCTTTTAAGCCAGCTTTGACTTGTTGCATGGCTTGATTACCTGTTAAGGCGCCAAGAGAATTGACATAGGGTTCTGTGGTACAGCTGTGCCAGAGTTTTTCGGCTCCACGACGGGCTAGTGTGTGTTCAATTTGCAAACTTCCTCTTAAGCGGACAACATCCTCAGCGCTGTAGGGGCGTTTTACGCCATTCCAACGAGGATTTTCTGCCCAGTCTTTTTTTAGTTTTTGAATTTCTGCTTCAACGCTCATTTTATATCTCCAAAGTATTAAGATTGACGGTTATTCCAGCGGAGAATTAACACAAACCACAATTCCATCTTCATCAGCTACTACCCAGTTACCAGGGGTAAAGGTAATACCGGCGAACGTAACAGGTATTGCAGCAGTCCCTTCTCCTTTTTTAACGGATTTACGTGGGTGTGTCCCTATTGCTTGTAATCCGATGGGCATATTGGCAATGGCCTCTGAATCTCTTATACAGCCATAAACAATGATTCCTGCCCAGCCTTGCGTGATGGCCAATTCAGCTAATTGATCACCAACCAAAGCGCAACGGAGGGATCCGCCCCCGTCAACCACTAATACACGGCCATGCCCCGGGGTTTCCAGGGTGGCGCGCACGAGAGTATTGTCTTCGAACACTTTCACTGTCGCAATTTGACCATGAAATGATGTCGAACCACCGTAATTGTAGAAGATAGGGTCAGCGACTAAAGCGCGATCACCTAATTCATCACACAAATCAGCGGTATTGATCATGTCACTATCCTTGTACAATAGTGGGTTGGAAATAATGTTCACTTTTTCCTACCCGAAGTGGTAAGTAAAGATATATCATATATAAGACATAGGACACAAGCTTTTTTTTATTTTGGAGGATTATCTGTCATGTATCAGCATATTAAAATCCCTACTGTAGGCGAAAAAATCACTGTAAATTCAAATGGTTCCCTAAATGTACCCGATCAGCCAATCATTCCTTTCCTTGAGGGCGATGGAACAGGGGTTGATATCACTCCGGTAATGAAAGCGGTCGTTGATGCGGCGGTTGAGAAGAGTTACGGTGGAAAAAGAAAGATTTCTTGGATGGAGGTCTATGCAGGAGAAAAGTCTGTACGTGTGTATGGCGATAACGTCTGGTTGCCAGAGGAGACACTTGATGCTGTTAGAGACTATGTGGTGTCAATTAAAGGGCCATTGACTACTCCTGTAGGAGGCGGTATTCGCTCTATCAACGTAGCACTACGCCAGCAATTAGACCTGTATGTTTGTTTGCGCCCCGTGCGTTGGTTTACCGGTGTCCCTAGTCCAGTGAAAGAGCCTCATAAAACCAATATGGTGATTTTTAGAGAAAACTCTGAAGACATTTACGCGGGTATCGAATGGGAAGCCGAGTCGCCTGAAGCTAAGAAAGTTATTGATTTCTTACAAAAAGAAATGAAAGTAACAGCTATTCGTTTTCCGGCAACCTCAGGAATTGGTATCAAACCCGTGTCAGAAGAGGGAACTGAGAGATTGATGCGTAAAGCCATTCAGTATGCCATTGATAACAACCGTCGCTCAGTTACCATTGTGCATAAAGGTAATATCATGAAATACACTGAAGGCGCTTTTAAAAACTGGGCTTATGCCTTGTGTAAAAAAGAGTTCGGGGCAGAGCTTCTTGATGGTGGTCCTTGGATGAAGTTACCTAACGGTATCATTATCAAAGATGTGATTGCAGATGCCTTTTTACAACAGATTTTATTACGCCCTGATGAGTATGATGTGATTGCTACCATGAATTTAAATGGAGATTACATTTCCGACGCTCTTGCTGCACAGGTTGGGGGGATTGGTATTGCTCCAGGAGCAAATTTATCTGATACCGTTGCTATGTTTGAAGCGACCCATGGTACAGCACCAAAATATGCAGGCAAGGATTATGTTAACCCTGGTTCATTGATACTATCAGCTGAAATGATGCTAAGACATATGGGCTGGGTAGAGGCAGCAGACTTAATTATTCATGCCATGGAAAAAACAATAGCAGCCAAGACTGTCACCTATGATTTTGCTCGATTAATGGATGGTGCAACACAATTATCCTGTTCAGGATTTGGCCAAGCCATGATAAATCAAATGTAATTATTTATGGCATCACTAGCAATAAAAAAGCGGCGTTAAACGCCGCTTTTTCTTGGAAACTAAATTTTTAGATTCAGCTGATATTAGGCAGCTTGAATGTTAGAAGCCTGTTTTCCTTTTGGGCCTTGAGTGACTTCAAAAGACACTTTTTGACCTTCTTTGAGGGTTTTAAATCCACCCATTTGAATTGCTGAGAAGTGTGCGAAAAGATCTTCGCTACCATCATCGGGTGTAATAAAACCATAACCCTTAGAATCGTTGAACCACTTAACTGTACCTGTTGCCATGTTTGCTTTCCTTCAAAAATATGCTCTCAAGAGCCTTGAACACAGTTTGAATATCAAGGCCAGCAAACGGCAATACCGGTGATGCAGACTTCTTGTTACCAAACTTCCACGTATCTTTTTACGCGTTTTATCAGAAAAGTCAAGTGTTTAAGGTTTTTTTTGCATAAAAAGACAATTTACCACTTGAAATGATGCGTCTTAACCACAATTATTAATTATTCGAAAAATAGTTTAGACTTATTTAACCTACAAACACAGCTTAAATCGTTCTTAGTATTACAAATAATATGGTAACTAAAAATCAAGATCAATTATTGGTAGATAAACAAAAAAACAAAGCGAAACCACCCTCGCTTTTTAATGTCATATTGTTAAATGATGATTACACCCCGATGGAATTTGTTATTCAAGTATTACAAAAATTTTTTTCATTAGATATGGAAACGGCTACCCGAATTATGTTAAAAGTTCATACAGAGGGTAGAGGAATTTGCGGAACTTATCCGCGTGATTTAGCAGCCACTAAAGTAAAGAAAGTGCTAGATTTTGCCAAACAAAATCAACACCCTTTGCAGTGTGTCATGGAGGAAATTGGATCATGATTGCTCAAGAGTTAGAAGTAAGTTTACATATGGCTTTCGTGGACGCCAGACAAAAGCGTCACGAGTTTATTACTGTTGAGCATCTCTTGTTGGCTTTAATGGATAATCCTTCGGCGATTGATGTACTACGCGCTTGTGGCGCAGACATCGAGACACTCAGGAAAGAATTGGATGGTTTCGTACAAGAGCATACCCCTATTGTGCCTGGTGATGATGAGGTTGATACTCAACCTACCCTAGGTTTTCAACGGGTTATTCAACGAGCTATTTTGCATGTCCAGTCTTCAGGTAAAAAGGAAGTTACTGGTGCCAACGTACTGGTGGCTATTTTTGGTGAAAAAGATTCACATGCTGTTTATTATCTGCAACAACAGGGTATTACTCGTTTGGATACAGTTAATTACGTGGCTCATGGGATTGCAAAAGTACAGGGAACAAATCAAAAAGAGGAGTCCGGTAATGAACAAGAAACGGATAGTCAATCCTCTGGCGCTTTAACTAGCTTTGCTTTAAATCTAAACGCTCAAGTTAGCGCAGGTAAAATTGATCCATTAATTGGACGTGATAAGGAAGTTGAACGAGTTATTCAAGTTCTATGCCGTCGCCGTAAAAACAATCCTTTATTAGTCGGTGAAGCAGGTGTTGGTAAAACTGCAATAGCTGAAGGATTGGCTTCCCGAATAGTGTCAGGGGATATCCCTGAGGTATTGTCGCAAGCCACTGTTTATTCTTTAGACATGGGGGCTTTACTTGCTGGAACGAAATACCGGGGAGATTTTGAGCAACGGCTAAAAGCGCTATTGAAACAACTGCAAGAAGATACGAATAGTATTTTATTTATTGATGAAATTCATACATTGATCGGTGCGGGTGCGGCCTCAGGCGGTACTCTTGATGCCTCTAATTTATTGAAACCTGCCTTATCAAAAGGTACTTTAAGATGTATAGGTGCTACGACTTACACTGAGTATCGTGGTATTTTTGAGAAAGATCACGCCCTCTCAAGACGCTTTCAAAAGATTGATGTGGTTGAACCTTCAATTGAAGAAACTGTACAGATTCTCAAAGGGCTTAAATCACGTTTTGAGAAACATCATGGTGTACGTTATTCGGAAACTGCGCTGTCTTCCGCAGCTGAGTTATCAGCACGGTTCATTAATGACCGCCATTTACCAGATAAAGCCATTGATGTGATTGATGAAGCGGGAGCTGCACAAAGAATATTACCTAAATCAAAACAACGTAAGGTCATTGGTAAAAGTGAAATTGAGGATATCGTAGCAAAAATTGCCCGCATTCCTCCAAGAAATGTATCTAATGACGATAGGAGTGCTCTTAAAACACTGGACCGTGATTTAAAGGCGGTTGTGTTTGGGCAAGATAAAGCCATTGAAGCATTATCTGCTGCTATCAAAATGGCACGTAGTGGGTTGGGTAATCCGCAAAAACCAATCGGCTCATTCTTGTTTTCAGGGCCCACTGGGGTTGGTAAAACTGAGGTGGCAAGACAATTGGCGTACACACTTGGTGTGGAGTTAATACGTTTTGATATGTCTGAGTACATGGAACCCCATGCTGTTTCACGCTTAATTGGTGCGCCACCAGGATACGTCGGGTTTGATCAAGGTGGGCAACTGACAGAGGCTATTACTAAGCACCCCTATTCAGTTTTATTGCTTGATGAAATTGAAAAAGCCCATCCTGATATTTACAACATCTTATTACAAGTCATGGATCATGGCACTTTGACTGATAACAACGGACGACGTGCAGATTTCAGAAATACAGTTATTATCATGACCACCAATGCAGGAGCGCAGGTATTAACTAAAAACACCATTGGTTTTGTGGAAAGCAAATCTCAAGGGGATGAAATGGCTGATATTAAACGGTTATTTACCCCTGAATTTAGAAATCGTTTAGATGCCATTATTTCTTTTGCACCTCTTGATAAGAGTGTCATTCTACGTGTGGTGGATAAATTCTTATTACAACTAGAAAACCAATTACAAGAGAAACGTGTTGAAGCTAACTTTACAGATGCTCTCCGTGAGTTCTTATCTGAAAAAGGCTTTGATCCATTAATGGGTGCGAGACCAATGGCAAGATTGATTCAAGATACCATTCGTCGAGCACTGGCAGATGAGTTATTGTTTGGTCGTCTTGCAGCCGGTGGTAAAGTCACCATTGATGTTAATGAAGATAAAGAAGTTGAATTGCGTTTTGATGAAACAGAAGAGTTGGGAGTCAGCTAAGTTAATTACACAGCCACAGCCATCGCAATATGGGGATGGCTGTGATAATTGTGAATAACAAAATCATCAAATTGATATTCAAATATTGAATTAGGGCGTCGGCATATTTCCAATTGTGGAAGAGGGTAGGGTTCTCTAGTAAGTTGCTCTTCAATTGCGTTGATGTGATTAGTATAAATATGACAATCACCGCCAGTCCAAACAAATTCCCCTACTTCTAAATCGCATTGTTGTGCGATCATGTGAGTGAGCAGAGCATAAGAGGCAATATTAAATGGAACTCCTAAGCCTGCATCAGCTGAGCGCTGATAAAGCTGGCACGATAATTTACCCTGAGCAACATAGAATTGAAATAAAAGGTGACATGGTGGTAGGGCCATATTTTGAATATCACCCACATTCCATGCTGACACAATGAGCCGTCGTGAATCAGGATTGCTTTTGATTTGTTTGATGACATCAGTAATTTGATCTATCAATTGGCCATCAGCGGTTTGCCATTGTCGCCATTGTTTGCCATAAACAGGTCCTAAGTTACCTGCTTCGTCAGCCCATTCATCCCAAATGCTTACTCCATTATCTTTGAGATATTTAATATTGGTGTCACCGGAGAGAAACCAAATTAACTCATGAATGATAGAACGCAAATGAAGTTTTTTTGTGGTCACCAAAGGAAAACCGGAGGCTAAATCAAAACGCATTTGATAGCCAAAGGTACTGATAGTGCCAACACCTGTACGATCTGTTTTTGTCGTACCGTTTTTTAAGATATGGTGTAAAAAATCCAAATACTGTCGCATGGCAACATGATAACATTATCTCTATGAAAAATGATCAATTTACGTTGCCAAAATGGTATTGGAATCAAGGCGCAGTTAAACGATGTCCCTTGATAATTTATCTGATTGCTGATGCGCTCGAACTAGCTGCGCTTCCCAGTAAAGAATTGTTAGAACAGGTTGTGCGCCAAAGAAAAGGGGAACTTAGTACTTCTCTTAAAGAAGGGGTATTAGCCACTAACCCTGATGGGATTACTTTTTTTTGGGTTACAGTCAACACCCATCAAGATCCTTTTCATATCCACAGCTCACTTGCGAAAGTGGTTAAGCAGCTCCATTCCTTGGCTGTTACTGACGTTGCTGTTGAGTTATATGGTGAAGGGGCAGGACGTTTAGCAGCGAGCGCGTTGTATATCTGTTTGATTAACAACGTAAAACTAATTGAGCATAAAGTCACTAAGAAACCACTTTGGCAACATATTTATTTGAAAGCCCCGCTAGGAACCAAAGAGTCATGTAGCAAGGCCTATATCTTAGCCCGAGCTAATACACTCACACGTTATTTGACTATTAAAGCGCCTAATCACCTCACTCCTGTTGCTTACCGTGACCAATTGAAAGAGTTTGCCAGAAAACATAATTTAAGTTTTCAAGAATGGAATGAGCCTCGTTTAAAAAAGATAGGGGCAGGGGCTTTTCTTGCAGTATCTCAAGGAAGCGACAATCAACAAGCTGCTATTGTAAAAATCAGCTATCAACCCAAGCGGGCGGTTAATCGAATTGCATTGGTTGGCAAAGGGATTTGTTTTGATACGGGGGGGCATAATTTAAAGCCTGCTCGTTACATGCATAATATGCATGAAGACATGAATGGATCTGCGGTGGTGCTTGGTATTCTACAAGCGGCTATTGACTTGTCACTGCCTGTAGCAATTGATGCATGGTTTGCAGTTGCAGAAAATCATATAAGCCCTAAAGCCTACAAGCAAAATGATATCGTCACCGCCTTAAATGGCACAACAATCGAAGTGGTTCATACCGATGCAGAGGGACGTATGGTTTTAGCTGACACTCTAACAATGGCAGAGAGAGCTAAGCCCAATTTAATCATTGATTTTGCAACTTTAACGGGCAGCATGCATGTAGCATTAGGGGCGCGCATGAGTGGAATATTCGTAAATCGACCAGAGTTAATTAGTCTCGCCACTGAGGCAGGTACTGTCATGGGGGAGAGAGTGGTCAGTTTTCCGGCCCCCGATGATTACGATGAGGCTTTAGACAGTCAAGTAGCTGACGTGAAGCAATGCACGTTGACGGGAGAAGCGGATCACATATTAGCGGTTCGTTTTCTATCTAAATTTATTAATAATACTCCTTGGATTCATGTGGATCTTTCCGCTTCTAGGAATGAAGGGGGGTTAGGGGCTGTACTGTCTGATGTGACAGGGTTTGGGGTATTGTGGGGTGCACAATTTATAGACAGTTGGGCTAAAAAAGAGCTATAATCAAAATCTTGGATATGAAAGAGCAATAAAAAGTGGGCCTTGAGCCCATTTTTTATTCGTGCAAAGCAAAGTAAGAGGGTTAAATAGTGCAACTTTCCGCAGTGGACAGTTTGATAGAAAAAATTGTAACTGGTATGTCTTTTGAATGCGTTGATATTGAACGCTCTGGACGTGGGATGTTGCGTGTATTTATTGATTCGCCCCAGGGTATAACGGTTGATGACTGCGCTTTGGTCAGTAATCAGCTGACCCGTGCTTTTGCAGTTGAGGGGGTGGATTTTGATCGGTTAGAGGTTTCCTCTCCTGGTCTAGATAGACCACTTAAAAAACCTGCAGACTTTGAGCGCTTTCTTGAATATGAAGTTAAATTAAAAGTTCGTGTGCCACGTAACGGACAAAGAAATTTTGTGGGGCAACTGGTAAGTGCAAATGAAACATCGTTTAGCTTATTGGTTGAGGGAACTGAAGAACCGCTGTCATTTGAGTATGCCGATATAGAGCGTGCTCACTTGGTACCAGAATTTTAGTGAGGAAATTATGAGCAAAGATGTTTTGTTGTTAGTTGATGCTCTGGCTCGTGAAAAAAACGTCGAGCCTGAAATTGTATTTACTGCCCTTGAAATGGCGTTGGCATCAGCTACCCGAAAAAAATTCGGTGAAGAAGATTTTGATGTACGTGTGAGCATCAATCGACAAACCGGAGATTTTTCCTCATTCCGTGTTTGGCGTGTGGTAAATGACTCAGATTGGTTGTCAGAGTTCCAAGAAATGCCTTTATCCCAAGCTAAGTTGCAATACCCCGATATTCAAGCGGGGGAAGTGATTGAAGAGCCTCTGGAATCCATCGACTTTGGTCGAATTGGTGCGCAAGCAGCGAAACAAGTTATTTTTCAAAAAATACGCGATGCCGAGCGTGAACAAATTCTCAATGACTTTCTTGAAAGGCAAGAGTTTTTGGTTACGGGTACAGTTAAGCGTATGGATCGTGGTAATGCGATTGTGGAGTCGGGCCGTATTGAGGCAGTATTACCTCGTGATCAGATGATTCAAAAAGAAAACTTACGTGTTGGTGATCGTGTGCGTGGTTACTTAATGCGTGTTGAGCGTGGTGGTAGAGGACCGCAATTGATTCTTTCTCGAATCGCTTCTGAGTTTATTGTTAAATTGTTTGAATTAGAAGTTCCCGAGATTGAAGAAGGGTTACTTGAGATCAAATCCGCAGCACGTGATCCCGGTATTCGTGCAAAAATTGCTGTTAAATCAAACGATCGTCGTCTGGACCCTATTGGTACATGTGTGGGTATGCGAGGTTCTCGTGTTCAGGCTGTTACTGGTGAGTTAGGTGGTGAACGAGTTGATATTGTTTTGTGGTCTGAAGATCCAGCTCAATTTGTGATCAATGCATTGGCTCCTGCAGAGGTCAACTCAATTCGAGTTGATGAGGATAAGCACAGCATGGATGTGGTTGTAGATGAAGAACAACTTGCACTAGCTATTGGTCGTAGTGGACAAAACGTTCGTCTAGCTTCAGAGCTGACAGGCTGGGAGCTTAACATCATGACTGAAGCTCAGGCTAGAGAGAAAGATGATGTAGAGTCTTCTCACCTTAGAGATCTATTTGTTTCACGACTTGATGTGGATGAGGAAGTGGCTGATATTTTGATTCAAGAAGGGTTTACCTCTCTTGAAGAAGTTGCTTACGTCCCGCTCAATGAAATGCTTGAAATAGAGGCTTTTGATGAAGATACAGTTAATGAATTGCGTGCTCGCGCACGTAATGCGTTATTAACTGAAGCTATCGCATCAGAAGAAAAAGTTGAACATGCGGCAGAAGATTTGCAACATATGAAAGGGATGGATAGTGAAACTGCCCATCTTCTTGCAAATAACGGTATAACCACGATTCAAGAATTAGCAGATCTTGCTACCGATGAATTATCTGAATTAACTGGATTGGATGAAGAGCGTGCCCGTGAATTAATTATGACGGCCCGCGCTCCTTTGTTCGAGTAAGGCCATGGAGACCTTGAATGGCAAAAACAAATGTTCTGGATTTTGCAAATGAACTCAAAGTTACAGCTGAAACGCTGATTGAGCAGTTAAATGCTGCGGGTGTAAATAAACAATCCGCAGATGACTCTTTGTCTGAGCAAGACAAGACTCAATTATTAGAGTACCTACGAGAGCAGCATGGACGTAGTGAACCTAAAACTAGAATTACCTTAACGCGTAAACAGACTACAGAAATTAAAAAAGCTGACTCAACCACTGGTAAAGCCAGAACGATTCAGGTTGAAGTTAGAAAAAAACGTGTTCTAGTTAAACGTGACGCAAAAGACCTTAAATCTGAAGAGCCTATTACAGCGGAAGAATCCGTAGCACCCGTTGAACAGATAATTGAGCCTGTTGTAGAAACTCCTATAGTTGAAGTGGTTCCTCCTGTTCAACCTGAAATTGAGGCTGTTATTGAAGAAGTTATAGAGCCAGTTGAAGCGCCTTCTGTGGAAGAACCTGAGGAAGTTATTGAATCAGTAGTTCAGCCAGTTGAGGAGGAGCCTTCTCCTGTAGAGGAAGCTCCTGCAGCAAAAGTTAAAATTGTTAAAAAACCTTTTTCGGCTATTGACGAAGGGCAGCTTGCAATTCGTGAAGCTGAAGCGAAAAGACAGGCTGAATTACGTGCGTTACAAGCGGCAGACCTGCAAGCAAAACAAGAACGTTTACGAGCTAAACGTGAGGCAGAAGAAAAAGCTCAAGCTGAAGCACAGGCTTCTATGTTGGCTGCGGCTGAAAAAGCAAAAAGTAAGACTGCCAAGCCGGAGAAAGCGAAGGCTGAGAAGTCAGGTACTCTACATCGCCCTGTTGTGACTGAGGAAGCAAAATCTCATGCCAAGAAGGGTAAAAAAGGAGTATCTGAAAAATCTCCACAATGGATGGATGAAGGCGTTAAAAAACGCACCATTAAAACACGCGGTGACGTAATGTCAGGGACCACAGGTTGGCGTGACCCTAAGGCACGACACGGCAAAAAACATCAAGATAATAATCAACATGCTTTCTCAGCGCCAACTGAACCGATGGTTCATGAGGTGCTCATACCCGAGACCATAACCGTTGCGGTGTTGGCACAAAAAATGGCTGTGAAAGCTGCAGAAGTCATTAAAGCTCTTATGAAAATGGGTATGATGGTCACCATCAACCAAGTGCTAGATCAAGAAACCGCTATGATTGTGGTAGAAGATTTAGGTCACGTCGCAAAACCTGCTAAGTTAGATGATCCTGAGGCATTACTTGCTGAAACAGGTACGCAGCATGAAGATGCCATACTTGAGCCAAGGGCCCCAGTTGTCACTGTTATGGGACACGTGGACCATGGTAAAACTTCATTGCTTGATTACATTCGTCGTACCAGAGTGGCAAGTGGAGAAGCCGGTGGAATTACTCAGCATATAGGTGCTTATCACGTTAATACGGCTAAAGGTATTGTCACTTTCTTAGACACTCCAGGACATGAGGCTTTTACCGCGATGCGTGCACGTGGTGCTCAGGCAACTGATATTGTTATTCTAGTGGTGGCTGCGGACGATGGCGTTATGCCCCAAACTATTGAAGCTATTCATCATATTAAGGCGGCTAAGGTTCCTGTGGTTGTAGCGGTTAATAAAATTGATAAGCCTGAAGCTAACTACGAGAGAATTAAATCAGAATTAGTTGCTCATGAGATCTTGCCGGAAGAATATGGTGGTGACGCACAGTTTGTCCCAGTATCAGCTAAAACGGGTCAGGGAATTGACGACCTGTTAGATTCCGTTTTGCTGCAAGCGGAAGTGTTGGAATTAAAAGCCGCTCGTAACACCCCGGCTAAAGGAATTGTGATTGAAGCACAGTTAGATAAAGGTCGTGGTCCGGTAGCAACAGTACTTGTTCAGTCAGGAACATTAACACGAGGTGATATTGTATTGGCAGGATCATCTTTTGGCCGTGTTCGTGCTATGTTAGACGAAACGGGTCACCCAATTGATAAGGCTGGTCCATCTATTCCTGTTGAAATACAAGGTTTAACAGAAGTGCCAGTTGCCGGAGAAGAGTTAATTGTTCTCAATGATGAACGTAAAGCTCGTGAGATTGCTCTTTTCAGACAAGGAAAATTCCGCGATGTAAAACTAGCCAAGCAACAAGCAGCTAAACTTGAGAATATGTTTGAGCAAATGGGTGAGAGTGGAACTAAAATTCTTTCCATTATCATCAAGGCTGATGTGCAAGGGTCTTATGAAGCGCTGTCCCAGTCATTACAAAAACTTTCAACTGAAGAAGTACGGGTTAATATCGTTCACTCAGCGGTAGGTGGTATTACAGAATCAGATGTTAATTTAGCTTTAGCATCAAAAGCAGTGATTATTGGTTTTAATACCCGAGCCGATGCCACAGCAAGAAAATTGATCGCATCAAGTGGTGTGGATGTTCGTTACTACGATATTATTTATGCCGCAGTTGATGATGTGAAGCTTGCTCTGTCTGGCATGCTTTCACCAGATCGTAAAGAAAATATCATTGGTCTGGTTGAGATTCGTGAAGTATTTAGAATCTCTAAAGTGGGTGCGGTTGCTGGATGTTATGTTTTAGAAGGTACAGTGAAACGTGGTTCAGGTGTTCGTCTCCTTCGTGATAACGTTGTCATACATTCAGGGGAATTGGATTCATTGAAACGCTTTAAAGATGACGTCAAAGAAGTTAAGGCAGGCTTTGAATGTGGTTTATCTTTGAAGAATTATAATGACATTCAAGTGAGCGATAAGCTTGAAGTATTTGAAGTAGTGGAAGTGGCTCGTTCTCTTTAATTAATATGGCTAATTTTCCTCGTTCACGACGAATTGCAGATCAGATTCAACGGGACTTATCTGACATACTAAGACGGGATTTTCGTGATCCACGTCTTGGTATGGTGACTATTACTGATGTCGATGTATCACGCGATTTTTCTCATGCAACAATTTATATCAGCTCTCTTCAAGGTAATGAGGTATTGGCCGCTTCCGTTACTGCCTTATCAGAAGGAGCGGGTTACCTACGTTCATTACTAGGTAAACGATTGTCATTGCGTGTACTACCACAATTACATTTTGTTGCTGATACGACTCTTGATCGCGCCATTAGTTTGAGTTCACTAATTGACCAAGCTATCGCAGATGACAGTAAACATCCCAAAGACTAACGCTGTTCAGTTCAAGGCTCCTTTTGAGGAGGTATCTGGTGTTTTACTTCTTAATAAGCCCTTTGGGCTTACCTCAAATACTGCTTTACAACGCGCCAGACATTTGTTGCGTGCCAAAAAAGCTGGGCATACCGGTACTCTTGATCCTCATGCAACGGGTTTGTTGCCTTTGTGTTTTGGTGAAGCCACTAAGTTTTCTCAGTGGATACTCGATGCACCAAAAGGATATATTGCAACATTAAAACTGGGTTATGTGAGTGACACGTTAGATGGTGAGGGGGTTATCAGTAAATACTCTGACGTGAACATTGATCTCTCTCAGGTTGAAGGTGTCCTCAATGCCATGATTGGTGTACAACATCAAACACCTCCCATGCATGCTGCCATTAAAGTGCAAGGAAAACCGTTGTATAGCTATGCACGTTCAGGGCAAACTATTGAACGACAGCCAAGAGTAATTGATATATTACGTTGCCGTCTTATCTCTCTAGATACCGATTTACTAACAATAGAGTGCCTTGTGAGTAAAGGAACTTATATTAGAGTAATGGCCTCTGATATCGGTGAAAAGTTAGGTTGTGGAGCATATTTGACTGCTTTGCAAAGAGTAAGTACCGGGCCCTATCAGTTACACGATGCAGTAGAACTATCTGATTTAATGGCTATGTCAGAAACTAAACGACGAGAATGTTTACTCCCATCTGATAGTCTTTTATCAGGAGTATCATCGCTTCATTTAGACAGTGTTCATGCAGAGGATATGAAATGTGGACGCATAATCACATTATCTGAATATAAACCATTGGGACTATATAAAGTTTATGATCCTTTAAATTGTTTTTTGGGTTTATGCGAATTATTTACAGAAAACAAATTGCGTCCAATTCGATTAATGGCAACACATACACAAAAGTGAGTTTATCTTGAGACATCATGCACATGGACACGGCTCTTCTAGCCCCTCTCCAAACTTATTTAACGCCAGTGATTTTAAAGCGATTAAATCTTTAGTTCCTTACTTAATGGCTTTTAAAGGTCGTGTGTTGGTTGCTTTAATATGTTTGATACTAGCGAAAGTATCTAATGTCGCTATTCCCCTTGCACTAAAATCAATTATCGATGCCCTAGATCCCAAACATCAACTCTTGTTATTACCTATTTCATGGATTATTGCGTATGGTGTGTTACGTTTTTCAACCACTTTGTTTAATGAATTAAGAGATGGTGGCATTCCCCCAATCTAGTAGACATGTATTATTATCAACTAAGAAAGGGGAAAATCATGAAACGAACTCACTACTCGGCTGAGTTTAAGGCTGAAGCGGTAAAGCCAGTTGTTGAAAAAGGTCATTCTGTTGTTGATGTGGCCAAACGCTTAGGTTTTGGCGAAGGACTTTTATATCACTGGGTCAGGTTGAGTAGACTACCTCAAGAGCCGGTGCTTGACGACATGAAATCTATTCGTGAGGAAAACGCCAGGCTCAGAGCTGAATTAAAGCGAACGACTGAGGAGCGCGATATTTTAAAAAAGGCAACGGCGTACTTTGCAAAGCAGCAAGGGTGAAGTACGCTTTTATTCAAGCACACCGAGGTGAGTTTAGGTTGCTGAGCATGTGTCGCATTCTGAAGGTGCATAGAAGCGGTTTCTATGCTTGGCTCAAGAAGCCTTTGTCGCCAAGGTCTGTAGCTAATGAGTCGTTGT
>NZ_LQZA01000004.1 GCF_001581925.1 Ferrovum sp. PN-J185 | reverse complement strand
CTGTAGCTAATGAGTCGTTGTCTCGACAAATTCGACATTTTTATGATTTAAGTAACGGCATTTATGGGAGTCCAAGGATTTATACCGATTTGAAAGAGGCAGGAATTCATTGCGGTGAAAATCGCATAGCACGCCTCATGAAAGTAGCGCAAATCAAGTCAGTGCGGGGATACAAACGTCCACGATATAAAGTAGGAAGGCCTTCACAGGTTGCTCCCAATAAGTTGCAGCGACAATTCACATATGATCATCCCGATCAAGCTTGGGTGACGGATATTACATATATTCGAACCTATGAAGGGTGGCTGTATTTGACTGTAGTGATTGATCTTTACTCTAGGGCTGTGATTGGCTGGAGCATGAGAAACAGCTTGGAGACCAAAATTGTTTTAGATGCATTAACAATGGCTAAATGGAGACGAAAACCCAAAGGAGAAATCATCATTCATTCCGATCAGGGCAGCCAGTTTGGCAGCGATGAGTTTAATCGCTGGTGCAAAGACAATCAATTAAGCCCCAGCATGAGTCGAAGAGGAAATTGTTGGGATAATGCGGTTGCAGAATCATTTTTTAGTAGCTTAAAAAGTGAGCTGATCAAGCGAAGGATATATCCAACAAGATCAGAGGCGAAGTCGGAAATATTTGACTATATAGAAGGCTTTTACAATCGAACGAGACGCCACAAACATCTCATGCAATTGAGTCCTATGGAGTTTGAAAAACGTCAAACTGCGTTATGAAGTATGTCTACAAAATTGGGGGAATGCCATGGTGTTTTTGCTAAGGTTACGCAAAGTGCCATTCGTCGTATTGCATTAACGGTTTTTAGGCATTTGCATTCTCTTAATCTTCGTTTCCATCTTGAGCGTCAAACAGGTGGGATGTCACGAGATATTGAGCGAGGAACAAGAGGTATTGAGTCACTAATGCGTTTTACCCTCTTTAGTATTATGCCAACTTTGGTTGAAATACTGCTGGTTGCAAGTATTTTGGCTTGGAAATACGACATCTGGTTTGCGTTGATTACATTGATTACTTTGGTTATCTATATTGCTATTACTGTCGTTATAACCGAATGGAGAACGCAATATAGACGGCGTATGAACGAATTAGATTCAAGAGCAAATGCGCGAGCTATTGATAGTTTAATCAATTATGAGACGGTTAAGTATTTTGGTAACGAGTCATGGGAAGCTAAACGTTACGATGAAAACCTAGAAAAATGGGAAAGCGCTTCTGTTAAAAGCCAGACTTCACTTGCTCTTTTAAATGCGTCTCAAAGTCTTATTATTGGTTTGGGTGCTACTATCCTGATGTACCGTGCAGCACTTGGCGTTTATCAAGGTCACTTATCTATTGGCGATTTGGTACTTATTAACTCTCTTTTACTACAACTGTATATTCCTCTCAATTTTTTAGGTGTCATTTATCGTGAGATTAAACAATCTCTCGCAGATATGGATCGCATGTTTCGTTTGCTTTCAGTGAATGCTGAAGTGAAAGATAAAGACAATGCAACGGAATTGGTATTAAAAGACGCACCACAGGTTTGTTTTAATACAGTGGATTTTGCTTATGATGCTCGTCGTCCCATTTTGCATCAGGTGAGTCTGACTATTAATCCTGGGAAAACTGTTGCTGTGGTGGGACACAGTGGGGCAGGGAAGTCGACGTTGTCACGTCTACTCTTTCGTTTTTATGACATTCAAAGTGGCAGTATTACTATTAATGGACATGATATACGTGACTTGAGTCAACATAGTCTTCGTGCAGCCATTGGTATTGTTCCTCAAGATACGGTGTTATTCAACGACACGATTTTTTATAATATTGCTTATGGTCGCCCTCAAGCAACTCGTGACGAAGTGATTGCAGCAGCAAAAGCTGCCCATATTGATGGGTTTATTGCAAGTTTACCTGAAGGGTATGACACGGTAGTGGGTGAACGTGGATTGAAGCTGTCAGGTGGTGAAAAACAACGTGTTGCAATAGCTAGAACCCTATTAAAACGTCCGCATGTGCTGATTTTTGATGAGGCTACCTCTGCATTGGACTCGCATTCGGAAAAAGAAATTCAACAAGAGATTACCGCTTTATCTAAAACGCATACTACGTTAATTATTGCGCACCGTCTTTCAACTATTGTGCATGCCGATGAAATAATTGTAATGGATCAGGGAAGAATTATTGAGCGTGGTCGCCACGAGGAGTTATTAGCAGAACATGGCGCGTATGCAAGAATGTGGGTATTGCAGCAAAAAGAAAAAGTGAAGCAGGAAAGTGAAGTTTAATTTACCTTACAAAAATCGTGTAAATAGTTGATCAATTTAAGGAAAATTTGTAGATTTCACTTGCGTTTAGAACTATTTTTTTGTATTGTTAATGCATTACAATAAAAGGGTCTTAAACGTGCTGACAAAACACCTTTTACGGTTAGTTTCCGTTGCTTTTTCTTTAACCGCTTTGAGTGGTTCGTTTTTAGTACATGCAGCTGACCAGCAACATACACATAAGCATCACCATCGGAAAATTCATCGAGTCTCTTTCGACCCTTCACATATTAATTTGTTATCACGCTCTGCACTCGTCATTGATGAATTAGATCATCATGTGGTTTTTTCAAAAAACCCAGACCCCATTCAACCGATTGCTTCAATTACTAAATTAATGACTGCAGTAGTGGTATTAGAGTCAAATCAAAATTTAGATGAAACTCTCACTGTATCAAAAGATGACGTTGATACCCTACGTTTTAGTAGCTCACATTTAAGAGTTGGTGCGCAAGAAACTAGACTTAACTTTTTGAAAATGGCTCTTATTGCCTCTGAAAATCGTGCAGCCAGTGCCTTAGGTAGAAACTATCCTGGTGGTTTACCCGCATTTGTTGCGAAAATGAATGAAGAAGCAAAAAAACTTGGCATGATACATAGTCACTTTGCCGATTCTTCAGGACTCAATGGGAAAAATGTATCTTCAGCAGAAGACTTAGTGCGTCTGGTTGAAAAAGCTAGAACTATTCCATTAATTCATAAAATCACTACTACATCGGAAGTAACGCTCCCAGTAGGCTATCGTCACCAAATGGTTCGTTTTAAAAATACCAATCCTTTAGTTGCTAAAGAAGATTGGGAAATTGGTTTATCTAAAACTGGTTATATTAACGAATCAGGACAATGTTTAGTAATGGAAGCGAAAATCACGGGTCATCCCATGGTCATTGTTTTATTAGACTCTCACGGTCACCAAGCACGTATTAATGATGCTCGTCGCGTAAGGCAATGGTTAGAGTATCGCTCCAGAACCAAGAACACAACAGTAGGGCAACTTTAAGGTTAGGTATAAATCATGAAAGTTGGTCTTTTCGTTACATGTCTTATTGATATGATGCGTCCATCTATTGGTTTCTCTGCCATTGAGCTATTACAGAATGCGGGTTGCGAAGTTGTGGTGCCAGATAACCAAACTTGTTGTGGCCAACCAGGTTTTAATTCAGGTGATCGAGAATCTGGAAGAACGCTTGCGAAACGCTTTGTTGAACTCTTTAACGGTTGTGATTATGTGGTAGTTCCCAGTGGCTCTTGCACTGGGATGATACGTATTCATTACCAGGATTTATTTCCTGAAAACAGTCAACTACAACTACAAATTAACACACTTGCACAACGTACTTATGAATTAACTGACTTTTTAGTCAATGTTCTAAAAGTTGAGATAGTGCCTAATGAGTTTAAAGGAACCGTCACTTATCATGATTCCTGTTCAGGCTTAAGAGAACTGAATATTAAACATCAGCCTCGTAAACTACTTGAGTCTATGAATGGGTTAACTTTGAAAGAAATGGATCAAGCTGAATTATGTTGTGGTTTCGGCGGTACTTTCTCAGTTAAGTTAGGTGATATTGCAACCCGTATGGCAGATAACAAATGTCATTATGCGCAACAAAGTGGTGCGGAAGTTATTGTGGGTGGTGATTTAGGTTGCTTGTTGAATATTGAGGGTAGGTTAAGACGAATGGGTGACAACACCACACAGGTCAAACATGTGGCAGAAATACTTACACATAAAGGGAAGTAATCATGGAGCTCACTTCCTTTACGTTTAAGAAAAACGTTAAAAAGAAATTATCCGATGCTCGTTTGCAAAACAATATGCGCCGATTTGGAGGTCGTTTTGTTGAAGCGCGCGCAAAAGTCATGCAGGAAGTGGATAACCTTGAAGAGATTCGTGTCGCTGCTGCGGCTATACGTGACCGTTCATTAGATAATTTAGATACCTATTTGACATTGTTTGAAGAACAAGCCACTCAACGTGGAACCGTTGTTCATTACGCAGAAACAGCCCATGATGTAAACCGTATTGTGCTTGAGATTGCTAAAGCCAACCAAGTTAAGAAAATCGTTAAATCAAAGTCTATGGTCAGTGAGGAGTCTGGACTGAATGATGCGGTTATTGCGGCAGGCATAGAAGCAATAGAAACAGATTTAGGCGAATATATTTTACAGTTAGCCAAAGAGCCTCCATCACATATTATCGCCCCTGCTATTCATAAGAGCGTGGAAGAAGTGGCTGAGTTGTTTTCAGAACATCACCACACACCTAAAAGTACTGATATACCAGCATTATGCCGTGAGGCAAGAGAACAGTTACGCCCACATTTCTTAAGTGCCGATATGGGGATCTCAGGTGGAAACTTTCTAATTGCAGAGACCGGGTCAGTGGCCATTGTTACTAATGAAGGTAACGGTAGGATGGTCACCACCATGCCTCGTATTCATGTGGCTATTACAGGTATTGAAAAGGTACTGGGTACATTAAATGACTTCTCTACCATATTAAGATTATTAACGCGCTCTGCCACTGGACAAAGTATAACCAATTACGTTTCTGTGATGACTGGTATACGTGATGCAGATAATGCTGACGGTCCTGAACAATCTCATATCATTTTGGTTGATAGTGGTCGTTCACGTCTGCTTGCTGGTCGATTAAAGCAAGCATTACGTTGTATACGATGTGGTGCTTGTATGAACCATTGTCCTGTTTATCAGAATATTGGTGGTCATGCTTATGGATGGGTTTACCCTGGGCCGATTGGCGCAGTGCTTACTCCCTCCTACGTGGGGTTAAAAGAAGCTCTCGATTTACCGCAGGCCTCTACCCTATGCGGTGCGTGTCAAGTAGTGTGTCCCGTTAAAATACCGTTACCTGAATTGATGCGTGTACTACGTGAAGATTCATTTTCTCAAGGTTTGCGTCCATGGCACGAAAGATTGTCAGTAACTATTTGGCGTTATACCGCTAACCACCCTAAGCTGTATGGATTCATGACGCGTCATGTGGTGAAGTTATTAAAAGTATTAGGTGGGAGCAAAGGACTCATTCACAGGCTACCCGGTTTAGATGGTTGGACTGAGGGACGTGATATGCCGGCACCTACAGGTAAAACTTTTAGAGATCAATATAAGGCTCAACAAGATGAGCGCAAGAGATAATATATTTGCCCGTATTCGTCGTGGTTTAGGTTTACCTACCACTCCTTTAGCTGAAGAACGTGAAAGAGCATTATCTGTCATTAATGATAAACCGCGCGGACCACGTCCTAGTCAAGTATGGCAAGATCCTATTTCTCGATTTATTGAACGCTGTCAACAATTGTCTACTACCACAGAAGTCGTATCTGACATAAGTGCTATTCCTCAAGCTGTATCTAACTATCTCAATCAATATAACTTGCCACGACAGATGGTTATCTGGCCAGATTTCAGTCAATATAATTGGCAAGAAGTAGGTATCACTGTTCGTGTTGGTAGTGCTAAGGGAGATGATCTTGTGGGAGTGACAGGTGCCTTTTGTGCTATTGCAGAAACGGCAACCTTAATGTTACCTTCCGGCGTAAATACGCCTTCCACTGTTAGTTTACTTCCTGAGACTCATATTGCACTATTAGATAAAAAGAGAATCGTCAACTACATGGAAGATGCCTGGGCACTTTATATGGCAGAAAAAGGGATATTACCCAGAGCAGTGAATTTTGTATCAGGACCTTCTCGTACCGCTGATATTGAACAAACTATTATTATCGGTGCTCATGGACCGTATCGTGTTCATATTATTCTTTACTAAGTAGCTGTCAGCGTTCTATTTCAATATTATGTTTCAGTGATCGCTTAAGTAGCCCATTAATCTGTTGTTCTGCTGTATTCAACGAGCTAATAAACGCACTCAGTATCTTTGGCTGCATTTCATGGTTTCGCCAAATATCCTCTAACAATGTTTTAGCAGTTACATTGTTGTTATAGGTCTCATTAATTAAAAAATGAAGCCAAGATATTTTTTTATTGACTTGTTTATTAACGAGTAAAGGAGATGAATGCATCGTTAATAGTTGTTTTTTTAGTTGCTGATGCTCTCGAGTTGATACTAGTTTTAAATCACTCAATCGTTCAATAATGGCGTAGTGTGTCTTGTGATGTAGAGGATTGGTTGTCCTACTATTAAAGGATAAGCGTGACTTGTTAGAATAATAGTAGCGTTGGGTTAGCTGAGCTAGGGAAAGTGCATCATGCAGAGGATTTTGATGAAAGAGTGCTCTTGTCCCATGTTCTTCAAAACATGAATAATAGTGTTGGTAATTCAGTTTACTTAAGGTATTGATTGTATTGATAGGGGAATAGGGACCCCATTTGTTAAGCAGATATTGTGAGCTTAATTTTTTATCAATAAGAGAAGGTTTAATATGAATGACATGTCCATTTAATGAAGTTGACCAGCTAAAGGATTGGTGTTGTGGTATCAATTGAATATGACAGTAATTCAATATTGTTTGAAACTGATCCCAATTACTGTGCGGCATATCGACGTAGTCTACTAATTGATCTTTTAAATAACGACGAAGCCATTGATAAAAGGTAAATGGTTTTGTATGGATAAATTCATAATTATGATCGTTTTTGGAGAAAATTCTAACGTCAGAATTATCCTGATGATGAGTTTTTACATCGCGTTTGAGTGATCGCAGTAATTGTTGTTGGTGATGGTCTGAAAACAATAAAATATGAACATGAGGATGAGGGGTGTTGGTATGGGTGAACCACAGAGCTTGACTATAAAACGATTGATGATGATTTAAAAAACGAGTGAGTTCCTTGTTGATTGATAGATAATCAGTTGAGGAAGACTGCCAACTGATTACGCCATGAACCATGAGCGTATGTGGATTTGCGGTAAGTAAAAACGCTCCTTTGAGTAAGTAGGTCATACTGAATATATCTTTTTTGTTATTAAGTGTGGCTTTAAAGCCCCTTTGTCCCATTAATCCCTGACTTAAACACCAATCTTCCTCTTTGAAGTAATCACGAGTTAAGTACAGTAATAGAGGTCTAAATGAAGTCATTTGACTGGTTGGTTTAATCGACAATAGTTTGAAACTTATCTTTGGCATTGATAAAAAAGATGTATTTCATCTAAGAGCTGACTAAGCTTGTTATAAATACGATTCAGCGAGAATTCATCATATTGAGATAGGTGAGACGTGTTTTCAATAATAAACGATACCATTAGTTTGAGTTCATGTAGTTCAACTAAAAATACTTCAATGCTCATATTATTAAGGTCGTAATCCAATAAGCGAGCCTTGACCCATAGAGCTTCGGGTAGGCCACTTCGCTTAATCGCAAGACGAACAGAGAATACTTCTTTGGCGTTGAGCGGAGCATGGCTAAAGGTAATGGGATCCATGCTGATAATCTGTATCAGTGGAAGTTTTTTAATTAAGATTAATTCTTTTTAAAAAATAGAATACTGACTTCAAACCCACTATGGTTGGCAAGTTGTTGCATATTGATTGAGGCGTGATGAAGTTCAATAATGCGTTGAACAATGGATAACCCCAGCCCACTACCTTGTGCAGTGGTTCCGTTTAATCGATAGAAGCGATTGAAAATGTTAATTTGCTCGTCCGGATCAATACCCTTACCTTGATCAATAACAGCAAGACGTATTCCTTCAGGCGTGTCTGTTAATTCAATATTGATATGTGAATGTTCAGGAGCATAGCGTAGCGCATTATCTAGTAGATTACGTAACACAATTTCAAGTTGCCATCGATTACCAATTACGCTTAAATCAGTCTGACAGTGGCATTGTATATTAATGTGCCGTTGATTTGCGTAACCCGTGAGATCAGATTTAACTTTATGAATAACCTGGTTTAATTCAACCTCAGTCATTTCGTTTTGTGCATTTTCAGGATCAACGCGAGCTAGGATGAGTAGTTGCTCGATTAAATGAGTGGAACGTTCAGTGCCTTGAATTACCTGTTGTAAGGCATGTAAACGGTCATCATCATTGTCCGCTCTCATGGCAACTTGTGCTTGTGTTTTAATAGCAGCCAAGGGTGTTCTGAGTTCATGAGCTGCATTTCCTGTAAATTGTTTTTCACTATCAAGAGAGCGTTTTAGTCGATTAAGTAAATCATTAATGGAGGCGGCAAGGGGAGTGACTTCATCGGGAACTGATGCTAAATCAATCGCATCCATACGAGAGGCATTTCTTTCTACAATCGCTTGTCGTATTCGCTGTAAAGGAGTCAGCCCCATTCTGACTGTAAACCAGATGAGAATACCTAAAATAGGAAAAAAAGCCAGAGTAGGTAACAGTATTTGGAAGCTAATATGTTGTGCTAATTTGGCGCGTGTAGCAACTGGTTCAGCAATAAAAATATGATAAGTGTGATGGCTATCCCACTCATTCAATAATCGCCATTTTTTATTTAAATAGTGTATTTCTTGAAAGCCAGGTTGATCATTTTGAATTAATGGTGTTTCTGGAGCATGCATTGAGCGCATGACAATTCCATCATTATCCCAAACTTGATACAGCATGGTTTGGGCATAAGGTTGACTCTCAGGTGGATTAAATCCACCATGCTCAATAATCTCTTCTTTTTCTCTACGCGCCATACCAAGTAAAATATGAGCAGCTTGCGTAATCTCTGCATCAAATACAGCATCAATTTCATCACGCGTTTCGTAACGTGTTAATAATGCTGTCATCAACCAGGCACTAGATAACAATGCGACCAATAAAACAATTAAACGTCGTCGTATGGAGGTCATAGTTTGTCGATTACATAACCAATACCGCGAATAGTGCGTATTAACTCATTACCTAGTTTTTTACGTAAATGATGGATATGAACCTCAACTGAATTGCTTTCGATTTCATCGTCCCAACCATATAACTTTTCTTCTAATTGTTCCCTTGAGAATACCCGCCCTTGATTGAGTAATAATTGCTCAAGAATACTGAATTCTTTAACAGATACGCCAATAACTTGATTATTCAACATAACGGTATGGGCAGCAGGATCAAGAATCAATTCTCCGCGGATTATGACAGCAGAGCTTTGTCCGCTACTACGTCTCACAAGCGCCCGAATTCGGGCTAATAATTCATCTAGATCAAAGGGCTTGATAAGATAATCATCAGCACCACTATCCAAACCTTTGATTTTATCCGATAGTGTATCTCGCGCTGTTAAAATTAAAACTGGAATTGCGTTTTTTTGACTACGACAATCAGCAAGAACATCTAAACCTGACTTCTTTGGTAAATTGAGATCTAAAATCATGGCACTATAGTCACCGGTTTTGAGAGCATGAGTAGCAGCCATTCCATCTTGTACCCAGTCGGTTGCGTATCCTGCTTGTTTTAAACCGGCACGAATCCCATCGCCTAGAATTGAATCATCTTCTACCAATAAAATTTTCATGATTAGTTCATATTTATTTTAGTATTCATATTAGGCTGTTATTTTTTTAAATTAATTGAATAAAATTAACAGCCCGAACCCTATAAGTATCATTACTCTTTATCATGTTTTTTTATCACACGATATAAATAACCACTGACCATAGCTTGAGCTAATGGCGTTTTATCTTTTACTTCATGCCATATTAAAGCTGCAATATGAACCAGAATAAATGCCCAAAAGAAGTTATAAATGAGTTCATGTGGTTCATGAAATAAATCTTTTAACGACTTATTACCACCTAATAATCCATCTAAGGGCCCCATATTAAGTTTAATTGCAGCAAGACTTAAACCTGTTAAGACCATTACAATTAATAATAAATAGAATAACAGATAAGCAGCACTGGCCATTGTAGAATGTCCCCAACGTTCAGTATCTAGCCATTTTCTGGTTTTAATAAAATTGATCCAAACTTGAGGATGCCATAGATCACTGAATTTAGCACTATTAGGCCCAATCACTCCCCAAATAAGCCTGAATAGTAGCCCGATAGCAATCCCATATCCTACCCACACATGAATATGCCACAGCGTATCTCGTTGAATTCCTTTTTCAATATAATCAGCAATCAACGCAGTAAAAATTTGAATGGTAATGAGTACACCATTCCATACATGAATGATACGTAATAGAGGATCAAATACTTTTTTCCGTTCATAGCTAAGTTGTTCCATGATAGGTTCTCCGGTTAGTTATCATGAATTGTAGTCCCTGATTCTTAATATGATCTTAAATTTTATTATTATCAATTTTTTGAGTAAAAAAAAGGTGGTCTGGGGAAGACCACCGAAAGGGGGAGACAGTGATTGCTGATTCACTCAGCTTACTGTCTAAGTTAATTAAAACATGAATTTCTTAAATGAATCTTAATAAAAAGCTCAGTACGAATAACTAATGGAGTCGTTGGTAGCGTATTTTTCATTTTCTCTAGTGGTTTTCAGTTAAGGAAAATTAATTAACTATGCGTAGAAAATAAAAAATCAGAGTCTACAATTTGTAGAACGAAGAAAAAAGTCTACTGAGAACTGTTGTATAAATGACTTGCTAATCAAGAAAAAAACTTTTATATTGATTATATGAAAAACACATGCATCAAATCATCATTTAATCTATATTTAGGTGGCTCACTAGGCCTCCTACTACTGCGCTCTGCGCGCTAAAACTATCCAATTCCCACAATTCGTTGTATTCTTGTCTCTTTAAATAGAGATAATTCTATTAAACAAATCAGATAGTTAGGAGCTGATCGTGAAACAACAACTGATTATATTTGACACCACTATGCGTGATGGTGAACAAAGTCCAGGCGCATCAATGACCCGAGAGGAAAAAATACGTATCGCTCGCCAATTAGAGAAATTACGTGTTGATGTGATCGAAGCAGGTTTTCCTGCTGCAAGCCAAGGCGATTTTGAGTCTGTTCGAGCTGTGGCATCGGTCATTAAAGACAGTACTGTTTGCGGCCTGGCTCGTGCCCAAGAAAATGATATTCGTCGAACAGCGGAAGCCATAGCACCCGCACAACGAGGCCGAATTCATACTTTTATTGCTACCTCTCCCATTCACATGGAAAAGAAGTTACGCATGGCTCCTGATCAGGTCTTAGAAGCCGCAGTAAAAGCAGTCACTTTAGCCAGACAGTTTACTGATGATGTAGAATTTTCTTGCGAAGATGCTGTCCGATCAGAAACTGATTTTATGTGTCGTGTGATTGAGGCAGTGATTCGAGCTGGAGCGCGAACAATTAATATCCCCGACACAGTGGGGTATGCCATTCCTTTTCAATATGGTGAATTAATTAAAACATTGATAGAGAGAGTACCTAATTCAGACCAAGCTATTTTTTCAGTTCATTGCCACAATGACTTAGGTTTGGCTGTATCCAATTCTCTGGCTGCAGTGTTATCAGGAGCGCGTCAAGTTGAGTGCACAATCAATGGCTTGGGTGAGAGAGCAGGGAACGCTGCATTAGAAGAAATTGTGATGGCAATTAAAACACGCCATGATATTTTTCCTGTGGAAACGCGTATTGATACCACTCAAATTGTTCCTGCTAGCCGCTTAGTATCGACGATTACAGGCTTTCCTGTGCAACCTAATAAAGCAGTGGTGGGAGCCAATGCCTTTGCTCACGAATCCGGTATTCACCAAGATGGTGTGTTAAAACATCGTGAAACCTATGAGATTATGAGAGCTGAGGATGTGGGCTGGAATACCAACAAATTGGTATTAGGTAAACATTCTGGTCGTTCCGCTTTTAAAGCGCGTCTTGCTGAGTTAGGTATTGAACTGGATTCTGAAGTGGCATTAAATACAGCATTCCAACGTTTCAAAGATTTAGCTGATAAAAAGCATGATATTTTTGATGAAGATATTCATGCCATTGTTAGTGAAGAATTAACTGAACCTGAAGCTGAGCTTTATGGTTTGATTTCATTGACGGCACACTGCGAAACAGGTGAAGCGCCTTATGCCCGTTTAGTCATTACTCATCAAGGTAGAGAGAGTCAAACTGAGTCCACAGGTAGTGGTCCGGTTGATGCAACATTTAAAGCTATTGAAGCGATTATTCATAGTGGTGCAGAGCTCCAGCTTTATTCTGTAAATAATATTACCAGTGGGACAGAGTCACAAGGAGAAGTGACAGTGAGACTGAGTCGCGGTGGTCGTATTGTAAATGGCTTAGGGGCTGACACTGATATAGTTGTGGCTTCTGCAAAAGCTTATTTAAGTGCATTGAATAAGTTGGATAGTAAAGCGCAACGAATGAACCCTCAGTCTGCAGGAGTGGTGTGAAACGTATTTCAATTTGGTTGTTCCCACTCACCCCATTGTTAAATACATTGGGGTTTTTATGGTTTGTATTAAAAAAGTTTCATCAAGATCGTTGTCTACAAACTGCATCTAGCCTTACTACTACCACATTATTTGCCATTATTCCCTTAGTGACGCTATCGCTGAGTATGTATTCTCTGATGCCAGGGTCACAACTAATAAGTAAGAGTGTACGCAGCTTTTTAATGGCTAATTTATTACCGGATGTGGCCTCACGGATGATTAGTATGTATACATTACAATTCTCACAACATGCTGAACAATTAACCGTGGTGGGGCTTGGTGTATTACTATTTGCTGTGTTGTCTTTAGTGGTGACTGTTGATCATGCCTTTAATGCAGTATGGGGTAGTACACCTAAGCATCAATGGTACGCACGTTTAATGATGTATTTGATCGTCGTAGTAGGGGGGCCTGTTATGTTAGGTGTCACCCTGTGGGCTTTTACCACAGCGATTAAAACCTCTTTGGGTTGGGTTGGTGAGAGTCACCATCTAATTAATAATGCAATTCAATGGAGCTCATTGATTACCCTGGTACTGATATTAAGCTCAGCTTACTATATTATTCCTGGAAAGACTGTCAAAAAACGTCACGCATTGGTAGGTGGGATAGTTGCTGCGTTTGCTTTTGAGGGGCTTAAAAATGGCCTCACTTGGTTTATCACCCATTTCTCTGCTTATAAAATTATTTATGGTGCGTTCGCAGCACTGCCCATATTTTTATTATGGATCCAATTATCATGGGCAGTGGTACTGTTTTGTGCGGTATTAACTGCGAGTTTACCGACTTGGAAAATGAAGCTTTAGGTTAAAGCGTTAGGCATAATCCATTGACGCAGAGTGTGTGCAAGATCAGTGAAAGACACTTTCTTGGATTCGCTGTCATGTCTACCTTTTACTTCAACAGTTCCCTCTTGCAAACCTTTGTCACCTACTACTATTCTAAATGGAATACCCATTAGCTCTTGATCAGCGAGCATCACGCCTAGCCGTTCATCGCGGTCATCCCACAACACATCAATCCCTTGATGGGTTAATAGGTCATAAATTTGGCTGGAGGTTTCTTCAACCAATGGGCTTTTCTTAAGACCGATGGAAATAAGACTGACTGAAAAAGGTGCAATAGCTAAAGGTAATGTGATGCCATTTTTATCATGGTGTTGTTCAATTGCAGCAGCAACAATTCGGCTTACTCCAATACCATAACAACCCATTTCCATAACTTTATTTTTTCCTTTTTCATCAAGGAAAGTTAAATTCATGGCCTCTGCATATTTGGTGCGTAACTGAAAAATATGGCCAACTTCAATACCACGGCAGAGCTTCAGTGAACCTTTCCCATCAGGAGAGGGATCTCCTTCAACGACATTCCTTAAATCTAGATACTCTTTAGGTTCACTGCAGTCACGTCCAAAGTTTACATTAATATAATGGCTATCGATGTGGTTAGCACCACACACAAAGTTAGCCATGAGTGACACTGAACGATCAGCTAGAACAGTAACTGAAGAAGGAAGATTAACCGGACCTATGAAACCTGAATAAAGACCTAGTTGAGTCAACTCTTCTGCACTGGCAAGTCTTGCTCCTACTATAATTTTTTCTGTTTTAACCCAGTTTAATTCATGATCACCTCTTAATAGAATAAGGTAGGGTTTATTCTCCTGATCAATGATTAAGAGCGACTTCACAATCTGTTGAATAGAGAGATTGAGAAATGTTGCTACCTCTTCACATGAAGTCACTGAGGGAGTATTGACTTGTTCCATAGTCGAGTTAGCTGCTGGGCGCTGACCTGAAGGCATCACTGCTTCAGCCAGTTCAACGTTCGCGGCATAATCAGATTGATCGCTATAGGCGAGGGCATCTTCACCTGAGTCTGCAAGAACATGAAACTCATGAGAGCCAGAACCCCCTATAGCACCTGTATCAGCGGCTACTGCTCTAAAATTCAGACCAAGACGTGTAAATATACGTTGGTAAGTGTCTTTCATGACTGCATAGGTGTCTTCAAGGCTCGTTAAATCGGCATGGAAAGAATAGGCATCTTTCATGATAAATTCACGAGCTCGCATGACACCAAAACGAGGGCGAATTTCGTCACGAAACTTAGTTTGAATTTGATAAAAATTAATAGGTAATTGACGATAGCTTTTAATTTCACGACGAGCTACATCACTAATCACTTCTTCATGTGTGGGACCATAGCAAAAATCACGATCGTGTCGATCTTTAATTTTAAGCATTTGTGGACCAAACTTTTCCCAGCGTCCTGTTTCTTGCCATAATTCAGCAGGGATAACAGAGGGCATCAATAACTCTAGAGCTTCTGCTTTATTCATTTCCTCACGTACAATTGCCTCAATTTTTCTGAGTACTCGAAGGCCCAATGGCATCCAAGTATATAAACCACTGCCAAGACGGCGAATATAGCCTGCTCGAAGCATTAACTGATGAGAGATTAATTCAGCCTCCTGGGGGGCTTCTTTGAGTGTAGAGATAAAAAATTGTGTGGCGCGCATGAATAGCTCGAATAATAAAAACTATTATTTTACTCTATCCTGAAGAATTGATTTGCCTTACTTATGACTGATGAGGGTAACTACGAACAGACTAGGTTATCTCTATGAATTAACTCTTCATCACTGACAAAGCCAAGAGTGCTTTCAATTTGATCACTGGTTTTGCCAAGAATTTGTTGTGTTTCTTGACTGTTATAGTTGATTAAACCACGAGCAATCTCTTGATTTTGCTGATTTAGACAGGCCACCAGTTCACCTCTATTAAAGTGTCCTCTCAGGGATTTGACACCGATGGGTAGCACGCTTTTTCCTTCTTTAACTACAGCCAATACTGCGCCCTCATCCAAAACAAGTTGGCCTTTTACCTGTAATTGACTCGCCAACCAATGTTGTTTGGCATTGAGTTTTTGGGTATTGGCTATTAGTTGGGTTCCAATTAACTCACCCTGGGCTAAGCGATAAAGAACATTACTTTCTCGACCACTCACAATAGCAGTATGTGCACCACGTGTGGCTGCTCGTTTAGCTGCTAATACTTTTGTGAGCATGCCACCTTTTCCTAAACTTGACCCAGCACCTCCTGCCATGGATTCAAGCGTACTATCACCTGCTGTTGCCTCATGAATTAAGATCGCGTCAGGATTATGTCTCGGATCTTTATTGAACAGCCCTGTTTGATCAGTCAGAATAATCAATCCTTCCGCATCCACAAGACCTGCAACAAGAGCGCCTAAAGTGTCATTGTCCCCTAAACGAATTTCATCGGTTGCAACGGTATCATTTTCATTAATAATAGGGATAACATTCATGTCTATTAAGGTTAACAGAGTAGAGCGGGCATTAAGGTAACGTGTACGATCAGCAAAATCCTCATGGGTGAGCAGAACTTGTGCTGTGGTGAGACCATGTTCTGAAAAACAGCTCTCCCACATTTGCGCTAACCCCATTTGCCCTACAGCTGCAGCAGCTTGTAATAGGGGTAGTTCGCGTGGACGTTCAGTTAAACCTAAGCGTTTCATTCCTTGTGCAACAGCACCTGATGACACCAATAACAGTGTTTTATTCGTTTCTTTGTTAAGTCTTACCATCTGTTCAACCCATTGGCTAATGGCATTGCGATCAAGACCTTGACCATCATTGGTCAGTAGGCTACTACCAATTTTGATGACGAGACGGGAGCTGTTTTTAACAAAAGAGTTATTCTTCATGCGCTGTGTTGTCTAGATGTGTACTATCAATTTCACCCGGTTCTTGTTCAATAGGGCTTAGTGTATCTAAATAGTTCATTACCGCATAGGTTACCGCCTTAGTCCCCTCGCCGGTAAGCGCCGAAATAGAAAATACAGGCAGTTCATTGAACTGTTCTTTAATGGTACTCACAACCTGTTGTTGAGTGGCTTCATCCAAGAGGTCGATTTTATTTAATAAAATCCAGCGTGGTTTTTGGTAAAGAGTTTCATCATATTTTTTAAGCTCAGTTACTAGTGCGTGTGCTTGTTCAATGATGTTTATCGATTCATCTAAAGGGGCACAATCAATTAGATGTAGGATCAGTCGAGTACGGGTTAAGTGTCGTAAAAATTGGTGACCTAACCCCGCACCTTCAGCGGCCCCCTCTATTAACCCAGGAATATCTGCAATAACAAAGCTCTTGTTATCATCAACACGAACCACACCTAAATTAGGATGTAAGGTAGTAAAGGGATAATCAGCCACTTTGGGACGCGCTGCTGATACAGAGCGAATAAAGGTGGATTTCCCTGCATTGGGGTAACCAAGCAAACCAATATCTGCGAGAACTTTAAGTTCTAGTTGTAATTCCTTGGATTCACCCTCTTCACCAGGAGTAAATTGTCTTGGGGTGCGGTTGGTACTGGATTTGAAATGTAAATTACCAAGGCCTCCTTGACCACCTCGAGCAAGTAATACGCGTTCATCATGGTGAGTTAAATCAGCTAGCGTTGCTCCTGTTTCTTTATCCTTAATAAGGGTGCCAACAGGAACGCGTAATTCAATGTCATCAGCACTTTTACCATTACAGTCTGAGCCACGGCCAGGTTCACCATTTTTTGCACGATGGATACGGGCGTAACGATAATCTATCAGAGTATTTACATTTCGATCAGCACGAGCCCAAATACTGCCACCACGGCCACCATCGCCACCATCAGGACCACCTTTAGGAATATACTTTTCCCGGCGAAAGCTGGCTGAGCCATTGCCACCTTTTCCTGCGTGAACTTGAATTATTGCTTCATCAATAAATTTCATAATAAAAAAAGCCCTATCGGTTGATAGGGCTTTCCTAAATAGTTTATCTCAGCCCTTAAGCACTAGCTGCGACGGGTTCGATTAAAGCAAATTTGTCCTTGAGTGGACCCTTGGTGCGAAACACAACACGGCCTTCAACCTTAGCAAATAAAGTATGGTCTTTTCCCATGCCGACATTTGCACCGGGATGAATGCGTGTGCCGCGCTGGCGAACAATAATGCTGCCTGCACTAACTAATTCACCACCGTAAGCTTTAACGCCTAATCGTTTCGATTCTGAATCACGGCCGTTACGTGAACTACCACCGGCTTTTTTGTGTGCCATGCGTTTTTACTCCTTAGCCTTTAACGATGCTATCAATTTGCACTTCAGTGAAACCTTGACGGTGACCTTGATGCTTTTGATAGTGTTTACGACGACGCATTTTAAAGATTTTTACTTTATCATGACGCCCATGTGCCAATACTTTAGCAGTTACTTTGGCTCCTGCCACGAGAGGGCGACCAAAAGTAATGTCTTCACCATCAGCAACCAATAATACTTGGTCAAGGTCAACAGTTGAACCGACTTCCACTGAAAGCAACTCAACTTTTAATTTTTCTCCAGATTGCACGCGATATTGCTTGCCACCGGTTTTAATTACAGCGTACATTTGACGCTCCTAAAATAGATCAATAAAACAGAATCCGAAATTATAGAGGGTTTTAGACCCTTTTGTCAAAATCTTCATTGGTTGTCCTTGTTAGCCCAAATTAGGCTTGTTTTGGTGCAAAGAGGCTTGTGAATAGTTAGCTTTCAAATCAACGCCTGGCGTTAAGCTGCAATATAGTTTAAATCTAATAGTTTAGGTTGACTCTTATGTATTGGTCACCCTATTATTGATTTTTCTGAACACACATAATAAAAAACTGAATGAAATTCAATGACATCAAATTATTAGCCCAAGCCGATATGGATGCTGTGGATCATGTGATTCGTAAGCAGCTTTATTCTGATGTGGTTTTAGTTAGGCAAGTTGCCGAATACATCATCCAAAGTGGTGGAAAGCGTTTAAGACCACTCATCACCGTATTGATGGCAAAAGCATGCGGTTATGAAGGGACTCACCACCATACTTTGGCTGCAGTCATTGAATTTATCCATACAGCAACGTTACTTCATGATGATGTGGTAGACAAATCTGAGTTGCGACGTGGGAAAAAAACAGCCAATGAGTTGTTTGGTAATGCTGCAAGTGTATTAGTTGGAGATTTTCTCTACTCTAGAGCCTTTCAAATGATGGTGGGGGTAGGGCAGATGACAGTGATGGATATTCTAGCTAATGCAACGAATATTATCGCCGAAGGAGAGGTGTTGCAATTATTGAATTGTCATGACCCGGATGTGGATGAAGAGCGTTATCGCCAAGTAATTAAATATAAGACTGCACAATTGTTTTCGGCGGCAGGTCAGCTAGGTGCGCTTATAGCCAATCAATATGAGCCCATTCAAACGCAAGCTAAAGAATACGGTACTTATTTGGGTAATGCTTTTCAGATTATTGATGATGTGCTGGATTACTCAGGTAACACAGAAGAGCTAGGTAAAAATCTAGGAGATGACTTAGCTGAGGGGAAAGCCACCTTACCTTTAATTTATGCTATGCAAAAAGCCAATAATGAAGATCGTGATTTTTTACGTTCAGTAGTTATTGAAGGTGGTACAGATCATATGGATCGAGTGATGGCAATTATTAACGCTACAGGATCCTTGATCTATACCAGAGAGGCCGCTGAACGAGAGGCTAGCTTAGCAATCGACTGTATTTCCACATTTCAAGATGGCCCATATAAAAATGCACTGATAAGCCTTGCTCATCTTGCTGTAGAACGCAATCACTAATTCTTCACTTGTTGATTGGTTTAGTCACAAAAATTTAATAAAAATGTCACGTTTCGTTCATGCCCGCATGGCTTAATGGACGCGTGAAAACCAATGACTTAGACATCAATCACCACTACAGAACCATCTGGATTTCAGATACCCATCTTGGAACCCCAGGTTGTCAGGCAGATTATCTACTCGATTTTTTAAGAACCCATGAAGCTGAAACCATTTATTTGGTTGGTGACATCATCGATGGATGGCAATTAAAAAAGGGGTGGTATTGGCCTCAAACACACAATGATGTAATACAAAAATTATTAAGAAAAGCCAGAAAAGGGACTCATGTTGTATACGTACCTGGTAACCATGATGAGCTAGCACGTCAATTTATTGGCTTGGCTTTTGGTGATATCAAAGTATGTGAAGAGGCTATTCATACCCTACGAGATGGACGAAAATTATGGGTAGTTCATGGAGATCTCTTTGATGGAATTACCCAACATGCGAAATGGTTATCGCATTTGGGTGATAGTCTCTACACCATGATTCTTAAATTTAACCAATGGTTTAATGCGGTAAGAGTGCGTATTGGATTACCCTATTGGTCACTGTCACAATATCTGAAACACCAAGTTAAAAACGCTATTAATTATATCGCTTCTTTCGAGGCGGTGATGGTAGCTGAAGCCAAGCGTCGAGGCTGTCAGGGAGTAGTATGTGGTCATATCCATCGTGCCGAAGTAAGGGAGATTGATGGTCTCTTATATTGTAATGATGGGGATTGGGTAGAGTCCCTAACAGCATTAGTTGAAACCCATGATGGTCAGTTAAAAATTGTCGAGTGGCGTAGTCGTGTTGAGGCACCGCTCAATCTAGGTCCGGTTCACCAAGAAGAGCTATTTCCAGAAGGAGTTGTTTCATGAAAATTATGATCGTGACTGACGCGTGGGATCCGCAAGTTAATGGTGTGGTGAGAACATTAAAAAATACTCGTAAAGAATTAGAGTTATTAGGCCATCAAGTGGAGATGCTGACTCCGCAGGAATTTAATACTATTCCCTGCCCAACTTATCCTGATATTCGCTTATCTTTATTTCCAGGGACCAAGGTTCGTGATCGTATTCGTGAATTTAATCCCGATGCTCTTCATATCGCTACCGAAGGCCCTCTGGGTCTAGCTGCACGGGCATTTGCAGTGAAACGTCAACTCGCTTTTACGACTGCTTACCATACACGTTTTCCGGAATACGTAAAGGCACGTTTTGCTATTCCTTTGTCATGGACCTATGCTTTCTTACGTTGGTTTCATGGTCCCTCACATGCTGTGATGGCACCTACTCCAGTTGTGATTAAAGATCTCCAACATTATGGTATGGCAAACGTAGTGCTGTGGACTCGTGGCGTAGATTTGGATATTTTTAAGTTTCAGAAAGAGAAAGGGCTGAAACTTAACACTGCTCCCCCGATTTTTTTATATGTTGGTAGAGTGGCAGTTGAGAAAAATGTAGAGGCGTTTTTGGAATTGGATTTACCTGGTTCTAAATGGGTGGCGGGTGATGGTCCTGCTATGGCTGATATCCGAGCAAAATACCCTGATGTAAATTATTTGGGTGTGTTAAGTCAAACAGAATTAGCTGAAGTTTATGGTTCTGCTGATGTATTTGTTTTTCCAAGTAAAACAGATACGTTTGGATTGGTTTTGTTAGAGGCAATGGCCTGCGGCTGTCCTGTGGCAGCATACCCGGTAACTGGTCCCTTGGATGTAATCGGACAATCTGGAGCGGGGGCACTAAACAATGATTTACGTCAGGCATGTCTTGATGCTCTGACTATTTCTCGTGAGCAAGCCCGTTTACATGCAGAACAGTTTTCATGGTCCAAGGCGACCGAGCAATTTGCCGGATATTTAAAACCTTTACCTGAGAATATTACTAATAATCTAACTCATGAATCCCTCTCCAGAGCATCTTAACGAAAGCCCCTTTAAGGGTAAATCCGGTATACGTCGGATCATTAATGCCTTGGGGTACTCAATTCAGGGATTAAAAGCGGCTTATCATCATGAAAGCGCTTTTCGACAAGAGGTTATTTTGTCTGTGTTACTCATTCCCATTTCTTTGTTTTTAAAAACATCAGGAGTAGGGCATGCCCTAATGGTAGGAAGCGTTTTATTGGTGTTATTGGTTGAGTTGTTAAATTCTGCCGTAGAAGCCGCGGTTGATCGAGTTTCTTTAGAAAAACATCGTTTATCAAAACGCGCAAAAGATATTGGTAGTGCCGCTGTGTTAATTAGTTTGATTAATGTTGCTGTGATTTGGTTACTGATTTTGTTTTACTAAGATTAAACAGTACTTTTACTACTCTACTTTGGTTTTTTAGCACGCACACCTAATAACGCACCAATACTTACCAGCACCACTCCAATACCTGTAGATAAAGTAATAGGCTCATTTAAAAATGGTATTGCAAGAATAGCTGAAGTTCCAGGTACGATAGCCAACGTGAGAGAAGCGGCACCGCTTCCTAACACTAACGTGGCAAAGGTATAACAAAATCCTGCTACCAGCGCAGCAATGATTCCTTGATAAAAGCCCTGTAACAAAATAGTTGAGAAGCTTGCTTCATGGATCCCTTTGGGGAGAAAAAGTAAATATATTGGTAAATAAATTAATAATGAAGTGACACCGATACCACTCATCGCATCAACAGGGCGAATGTTCCATATTCTTACTAAAATACCAAAGGTCGACCAAGCTAGCGCAGCAAGGATAAAGAAAATATCACCCCAAATAACATGGGGAGTATCTGCACTGTGAGTTTGTAGACTATGAAAACTAATGACTGCTACGCCCAAGGCAGCTAAGAATAGAGCCAGGAGTGAGAGAGGCTTTGGTCGGTCTTTCAGAAAAATCCAGGCAATCCCTGCAGTTGCAAGAGGAATGCCACCATTAATAATAATCCCTGCATGGGCGGCTGGAGCAAACATAAAGCCTGAGTAGGCGCACAATGCATAACCAAAGCCACCTACCGTACCTATAATAAACAGTTGTAGTTTATTAAGTTGATTACCAAAGATAAAGAAAATCGGTACCATGAATAAGCCAGATACCAAGAATCTTAATGCAGCTACGTCAAAGGGGGTAAGTACACTTTTACCGCCTAAACGAGAAACAATATTAAAGCCCGTCCAACAGCAAACTACTGTGAATGCGGCAAGATAGCCTTGCCATCTAGGAGTATTGGTACTGTTAATTGACATAGTAAGGTTGCAAATATCTTATAATACTGTAAAAGACATTGAATCTGTTAATTAAAACACTTTAACTTGTCGATTCTTAATAAAAGGGCATTCAGTGATTATGAAATTGCTTTTGTGGTTAGCGGTTATTTATTTTGCTGCAAAGTATGTTTTACCTATTTGGCGAAAGCATCAGGCTACTTTGAAGAAGTCTCAGGAATCTCCCATTGAGCATACTGAGGATATGGTGCGCTGTGCTAAGTGTGGTGTATTTGTTGTTCGCAATGAAGCCATCGCTTCTAAAGGCCGATATTATTGTTCTTTAGCGCACAAACAACAGGACCAAGCAGGTGCTTAATGACTCTTAGAATGAAACCTCAAGGTTGGGTGAGCGAGGCCGCGCAGGTGCTTTCTCCAAACTTCAACCAACGTCCTCGAGAGACAGAGGTGTCATTAATAGTGATTCATTGTATTAGTTTGCCTCCTGGAGAGTTTGGTGGCGAAGCTATCAGTAAGTTATTTTTAAACCAATTGGATTGTGACTCTCATCCTTATTATGAGTCTTTGAAGGGATTGGAAGTCTCCTCTCATTTTTTGATTCGCCGTAGCGGAGAACTGATACAGTATGTATCCTGTAATGACCGTGCTTGGCATGCTGGTATCTCAGTCTGGCAGGATAAGTCTAATTGTAATGATTACTCTATTGGTATTGAGCTTGAGGGAACCACTGATAGGAGTTTTACAGAAGAGCAGTATCTGAGTTTGGTTGAATTGGTAAAGTTATTAAAAAAACACTATCCCATTACTGATATTGTGGGGCATCAACATATAGCACCAGGAAGAAAAGATGATCCTGGACCGTATTTTGATTGGCATAGATTAACTTCTTAAAACAGCTTGTTAGTTGTTCACTTGATATGGGTCACTGTATAAAAGCGTTATCCTAGGATACAATGCCTCATTTTGGTAAAAAGCATTTTCTCGTAAAACGAATAATAGGAGTAGTTCATGGCCATGATGATTGGAGTCCCTCGGGAAATCCACCCAGGAGAGCGGCGTGTTGCAGCCACCCCTGAGTCTGCGTCTCAGCTTATAAAACTTGGTTATTCAGTCATGATTGAAAGTGGTGCAGGTGAATTAGCATCACTACATGATGAGGCTTATCGTGCAGTTGGTGTTGAGGTTGTGGATCGTGATACGGTATGGCAAAAGGCTGACATTATTCTCAAAGTTCGTGCTCCTCAATTTGATGCAACCAGTGGAGTTCATGAGGTCACTAAAGCGCGCCCTAAATCTATCATCATTGGTTTTGTATGGCCTGCGCAAAATGCTGAGTTACTAGAAATGTTTATCAAACAAGGAGTAACCGCCCTTGCTGTTGATACCATTCCACGCATATCGCGCGCACAAAAAATGGATGCCTTAAGCTCCATGGCTAATATTGCGGGCTATCGCGCCATTGTAGAAGCATCCAATCATTTTGGACGTTTCTTTACTGGTCAAATTACTGCTGCAGGTAAAGTGCCTCCAGCAAAAGTGATGGTTATCGGTGCCGGCGTTGCAGGGCTTGCAGCTATCGGTACTGCAAGAGGATTAGGCGCTATTGTTCGTGCTTTTGATACTCGTCCGGAAGTCAAACAACAAATTGAAAGTATGGGGGCCGAATTCCTGGAGCTTGATTTTGAGGAAGAAGGATCAGGAAGCGGTGGTTATGCCAAACAAATGAGCCCTGAGTTCATCAAGGCTGAAATGGAATTGTTTGCAAATCAAGCCAAAGAAGTTGACATTATTGTTACCACTGCCTTGATTCCAGGAAAGCCTGCCCCAAAACTCATCACAAAAGACATGGTTTATTCCATGAAAAAAGGCAGCGTGATTGTTGACTTGGCTGCAGAACAGGGTGGTAACTGTGAGTGTACTGTGCCAGGAGAAGTAGCCAATGTTGAAGGGGTGACAGTGATTGGTTACACCGACTTACCCTCACGTTTGTCAGCCCAATCAAGTCAACTCTACGGCACCAACTTACGTCATTTGTTAACGGATTTAACACCAAATAAAGATGGGCAAGTGCAATTAAATCTTGAGGATGATGTAATACGTGGCGCAACAGTTGTTCATGATGGTCAGCTAATGTGGCCTGCACCACCTTTAAAAATTCCTGCTATCGCACCAGCTAAACCTCAGGCTGCTATGCCTCCGCCAGCACCAAAACATGGTGAATCATCAGGACCGATGAAAGGGTCAACACTCGCTACCATCTTATTAGTAGGTGTGGTCTTATTTGCACTTATCGGCCTCTATGCACCGGCTGCTTTCTTGCCACATTTTACTGTATTTGTATTGGCTTGTTTTGTGGGCTATATGGTGGTGTGGAATGTCACACCAGCTTTACATACTCCGCTCATGAGTGTGACTAATGCAATTAGTGGAATTATTGTTATTGGTGCATTACTTGAAGTGGGAAGTTCTGATAGCGTGGTAATGATATTGGCTTTATTTTCTGTGCTAATCGCTACCATTAATATTGCGGGTGGTTTTAGAGTCACTCAGCGCATGCTTAACATGTTTCGTAAAGATTGAGGAGTGACCCATGAATCCAGGATTAATTACTGTTTCATATATCGCTTCTGCGATTTTATTTATCTTAAGTTTAGGTGGACTCTCTCGCCAAGACACAGCAAGACGGGGTAACTTCTATGGCGCAGCAGGAATGGCAATTGCTATCCTTGCTACCGTGCTTGGTACAGGAATCAGTCAATGGCTACTTATCCCAGCTATTGTGGTGGGTGGAGGGGTTGGTTGGATGCTTGCTGTAAGAGTTGAAATGACGCAGATGCCTGAGCTCGTTGCTGTTCTCCATTCCTTTGTGGGGCTAGCCGCCACATTGGTGGGGTATGCAAGCTTTTTAGATCCTAACGCCCACTACGTCGGTGCAGAACATACTATTCATGAATTAGAAATTTATATTGGTGTGTTTATTGGTGCAGTCACCTTCACAGGATCAATCATTGCCTTTGGTAAACTAAGAGGGATGATTTCTGGTAAACCTTTGACCTTACCTATGCGTCACTGGCTTAATTTATTCGGAATTCTTGTCACCATTTATTTGGGTAGCGTCTTTTTAAGTTCTGAAGGTAGTGCCGGTTTGCCTGCACTATTGATTATGACCGGTATTGCTTTATTGCTTGGTATTCATTTAGTTATGGCCATCGGTGGAGCAGATATGCCAGTTGTGGTTTCTATGCTAAATAGCTACTCAGGCTGGGCTGCTGCAGCAACTGGTTTTATGTTGTCCAATGACCTTTTGATTGTAACGGGTGCGCTTGTTGGTAGTAGTGGTGCAATTCTTTCTTATATTATGTGTCGTGCCATGAACCGCAGTTTCATCAGTGTGATATTGGGTGGTTTTGGGACAGGGAGTGGGACATCCAGTGCCGCTGCCGTTGAAGGTGAAGCCGTCTCAATCAGTGCTGAAGAAACAGCTCAATCATTAATGGATGCAAAAGAAGTGATTATTGTTCCAGGCTATGGTATGGCGGTAGCTCAAGCTCAGGGCGTAATTAGTGAGATCACCAAACGCTTACGCGCTAAGGGAGTAACTGTACGCTTTGCTATTCACCCTGTGGCTGGACGTTTGCCAGGTCACATGAATGTGCTGTTAGCTGAGGCTAAAGTACCTTATGACATTGTGCTTGAGATGGATGAAATTAATGAAGATTTCCCTGAGACTGATACAGTTTTAGTGGTTGGAGCTAATGATATTGTCAATCCTTCGGCACAAGAGGATCCTGGTAGTCCTATTGCTGGTATGCCTGTTTTAGAAGTATGGAAAGCAAAAACCGTGGTGGTATTTAAACGCAGTATGGCAACAGGCTATGCTGGTGTAGAAAATCCCTTATTCTTCAAGGAAAATACCCGTATGTTATTTGGTGATGCGAAGAAGAGTGTGGATGCCATATTGTCACATATCCCAGCTTAACTATTTGTGTTGCTAACCAAAAAAGCTCTTCAAAAAATGAAGAGCTTTTTTATTTTTCAGTGTTAAAGGTTATTTGGTTAATAAAGCCAGAGCCTTATCAATGCGGTGATCGATGCCTGAGTGTGTGCCAGGAAATTCACGGTAGATGTGGTTAATCCCATCACTTTTTAGTTGCCTTGATAGCTGACGCATACCATAGTGAATGTGGTATTGATCATTCCAGCCACAATCAAGATAAAGTGTTTTAAGTGTTCTTAATAAATCAGGTTGCTGTTTAACTCTATGAATAGGGTCCCAAGTTAACCAGTTATTCCAACGCTGATTAATTATTTCACCACTGTAAGCATTAAAAGGAATACGAAAGCCATTTTTAACCTGAGGATCTGGGTCATAGGTTGCTGCCATACAAATATTCATTAAAGCATGACTTTCATGATGGTTTGGGCGTTCATTTTTCCACATATAGTCAAGAAATGACTTCACTCGACCATCATCAATCCCAAGTGACAGTAGGTGGTTTATTTCTTGTGTGGGTTCATTACTGCTTTCAGCAATCAGTTGATCGGGTGCATATTTAGATAATGTTGTTAATGTGTTATGCCAGTCATTACGATAGAGAGCATCGAAAAAGCAATCGCCAGAGAGCATTCCAACGTTACCCCAAGTGGCAGGGTAAAGTAAGGCCGCCATGATAGCACCGTACCCTCCAGAGGACTTACCATAGATGACACGTTTCTCAGGTGCTCTAATTGTCGGTAGAGTGTGATCAACAAAAGCCAACAGCTCTTGGTTTATAAAGTCTCCGTATTGTCCTATGGCACTTGAATTTATGTATTGATTGCCACCTAAACGGGTAAAGGCGTCTGGGAAGACAACAATCAGATCAGGAATGGTTTGTTCATGGTAAAGACGACTAAGTCTATCTACAATATTCTCGTCAAAAGCGCGCCATGCAATCCTACCAGCACCAGTGCCTAAAAAACCAGCCAATTCAAAAACCAATGGAAAACGTTGACCTTGTTTGCTTTTTTCTTCAAAACGGGGTGGTACCCAAACTGGATGCTGACGAATTACAGGATCATTGAGAGGGTTATTATGTAAAACCTGGGAATGGTGTTCAAGAAAAAAAACACGCCCAGGTAAAATGTCTGGGCGTGTAATTAACATAGTGATAACGCTTAGGAGTTAACGCGACGACGATACTCACCGGTAGTGGTATCAATTTCAATTTTGTCGCCAGGTTCACAAAACAAAGGAACTGCAATTTCAAAACCATTTTTAAGTTTGGCTGGTTTTAGCACTTTGCCAGAGGTGTCTCCACGCACGGCAGGTTCTGTATACTCAATTTCACGAACTAATGAATTAGGTAACTGAACAGAAATAGGACGTCCATCATAGAGTGTGATTTCACAAGCCATCCCATCTTCAAGATAGTTTAGCGCTTCACCCATATTTTCTTGGTCCACTTCAAATTGATTGTATTCAGCATCCATGAATACATATGAGGGGTCAGCAAAATAGGAATAAGTAACTTCTTTGTGCTCTAAGATTACTTGGTCTAATTTGTCATCAGCTTTGTACACTACTTCACTGGCAGCACCTGTGAGTAGATTTTTCAATTTCATTTTAACAACAGCAGCACTACGACCACCTTTATTGTATTCTGTTTTCTGAATGACCATGGGGTCTTTGCCAACCATGATAACGTTTCCGGAACGTAATTCTTGAGCTTGTTTCATAATGGATCTCAAAGGATGAATTAAGCCCAATATTATACTCAATTTTTATTGTTTTTTTCTAAAAACTGGACAAGTTGGTCAATTAGGCTTGTTTGAACCAATAAACTATCTTGCCAAATTTGAGCATGTTCTTTGAGAATCAAATAGTTATCTAACAAATCTTGACAGTCTTTTTGAGTAATTGTCAGTCCTTTATTCCATTTTGTATGAAATGAAACCATACTCCTTATGGCGTCAGTTGCCTTCAAATGTTCACAATAACGCGTTAGAAACGCCTCTAATTTAGGCCAATGTGCATCTTCCTCTTGCGGATAAATTTGCCATATCAAGGGTTTTCCCATTAATTGAGCTCTGGCCCAAGTATCCTCACCACGTACAAATAGTAAATCCGCTGTCATTAAGTAGTCATCAAACTCAGTTTGTACAAGACGGGGTAGCCAAAGAAACCTTAGGGTAGAGTATGGATGATGTTGTTGCCAATTTTTAAGTTCTACGCTGAGTGGTAAGTCTTCAGGCACAATGATTTGGCAGACAATACCTAATGTATGCAAACTTGTTATAAAACTGATTAGCGGTGCGCTGTGATAGCAAAAGATAAATATTTTAAAAATAGCTGATGCGTCATCATGAGGGAGAATGGTATTTCTACCTCTAACAGTTAAGTCACACTTATCTTCTTGAATCAGCCCACCGCTTGTTGTGGTAAATCCAGGATAGAAAAAATACTCCACTAAAGGAGGATGGGGTGAGGGTTTTAAATGAAAGGATTCAATCCAACTTTCCGCGCTTAAATGCTCAACATTAACCCATTGTGGTAATGGATGAGTCGCCTTGGCAAGTTCACTATATTCCTTGGGGAGCGTGCAACCAAACAAGCTTATAATTCGCGCTGCAGGTAAAACTGTTGATGGAGAGATGGGCCACTGTTTGACTTCGAATAATTGCCGATCTCTTTTATCCATTAAACTGAAAATAAGAGAGGTATCATCGATAAATAGTGTCACTCGTTGGTGTTGACGAAGAGAGAGTTGCCTACAAAAACGCAGCGCCACACCAGCATCGCCAAAGTTATCGATAACCCGACAAAATACATGCCAGTGTGGAGACTCCTCGCTCATTTATAGTTGAGCAACAAAATCCGCGCCTGCTTGAGCAATGATGCCGTCTTGGAACGATTGCACTCCAGATATGCCAATCGCACCGATTAATTGGTTTTGGTACACTAAAGGTAGACCACCTTCTATAGGGGTTGAACCCGTGAGTTTTAACATGACAGTACGCCCACCACTCACCGCTTCTTCTAATTTTTTCGTTGGTCGATTAAATAAATAGGCTGTTTTCGCTTTTTCTTGAGAAACAACAATAGATCCCTTTTGGGTTCCGTCCATACGTTCAAGATAAATCAGATGACCGCCTTCATCAAGAATTGAGATGACCACGTTCCACTCATTCGATTCAGCTGTTTTACGTGCAGCTTCGGCGATACGCTTTGCATCATTGAGTTCAAGGCTAAAACGACTTTGCATGGGACAATCCTTTCAAAAATAATTAGTTTAGCACAATCATTTTTAGCTTTTAGCGTATAGTGCGAGTTAATAAACCAACTCTATTATGTCTCTTGTAGAATTTGCTCTACTAATAGTTCAGCACTGCCGGCACTCAGTGTCCAGCCAAGCGTTCCATGGCCAGTATTAAAGTAAAGACCTGTTATAGGCGAGGCGCCTATATAGGGATAGCCAGAGGGGGTGACGGGACGAAGCCCCGTCCATGGATTAATTTCATTAAAATCCAAGCCAGTTGGGAAAAATTGCTTGGTCCGTTTAACCAGAGCGCTAACGCGTTGTTGATTCAATGAATGATCCCAGCCAATAAATTCTGCCGTACCTGCAACACGTAAATAATCACCTAAACGCGACATCACAATTTTACCTTGGTCATCAGTAAGGCTTACTTGAGGAATAACTGATTTATCTATGATAGGTAATGTAATTGAATAGCCTTTTACAGGATAAATAGAGACTGATATACCCAGTGGTTTAATTAACTGCTGGGTCATCACCCCAGTACATAATACGATACGCCGAGCAGGTAATTGTTGTTGATTATTAAGTATCACTCCTTGACAACGTTGATTGCTATACCAAAGAGAGGAGACTGAAGCGTTGTTTAAAAAGTGTCCACCTAGAGACATAAAGTGTTGGCAGAGAGCCTGTGTCCATACTTTGGCATCGCCTGATGAATCATTTGGGCAATAGGTTGCGCCACTAAAAGACAGCGGACTAAATTGTAAGGTCGGCTCGATAATATTTAGAGCATTAAGATCTATGGGGTAGCGTTCATACCCTAAATCATTTACTACATGAGCATGGTGTAAGCCACGTTGATAAGCTTCATTGGAAGAATATAGATGAATTATCCCTTTATTCTGTTGTGCAAAATTTATCTGTAAGGATTGTTCTAAATTAATATGTGCAGAACGTGATCGCATGGCCAGAGACAGTAATCGTTTTAAATTATATTGATAACGCTCTGTAGTACCCTGGCGCAAGAAAGACATAACCCAAGCCCATTGTTTAAGATCCAATCTTAAGCGAAAAAGTATCGGCGAGGTTTCATCAAAGAGAGCTTTCAGGATATGTGGGTAAGTCTCTTTTGATGCCCAAGGCTCTACATGGCCATAAGACAATTGAGAACCATTGGCAAAAGAGGTCTCAAGTGCGGCTTCACTGTTTTGATCAATGAGTGTTACCTGAAAACCGTTTTTTTGTAGATACCATGCAGTATGAACGCCAACTACACCGGCGCCAACAACAATAATTGAAGAGGGGTCACTCATATTTTTAAAGACAATGGGTTAGGTTGAGAGTTCAGAGATTAATTGTAGCAAACACCAAAATTTCTGGGTCCGTTATAATAGATGTTTTTTTAAGGGTGGAGAACGACCATGATTTTAGATCGTGTGCCAGCAGGTAAAGATGTACCAAATAATGTTAACGTCATTATTGAAATTCCAATGAATGGTAGTCCTATCAAATATGAGTTGGATAAAGAAACGGGTGCAATGTTTGTAGATCGTTTTATGTCGACTGCAATGCACTATCCATGTAACTATGGTTATATTCCACAAACATTATCAGAAGATGGCGATCCTGTTGACGTACTTGTTATTACGCCTATTCCATTGATTACTGGAGTAGTCGTTCGTTGTCGCCCTATTGGGGTATTAAAAATGACTGATGAGGCTGGAGTAGATGCCAAGTTACTCGCCGTACCAGTAACCAAGTTATGTAATCTCTATGATGCAATTCAACAACCAGAGGATTTACCACCGTTAACCTTAAAGCAAATCGCTCATTTCTTTGAGCATTATAAAGATCTTGAGGCAGGTAAATGGGTTAAAGTTGATGGCTGGGAAGGGCCTGAAGTAGCTAAGGCAGAAATCTTGGCAGGTGTTAAAAACTATAATAAATAAACCAAATCATGTGGAGACCTGGATAGGAATGACAGGTCTCCCGTCAGGTGTTTTAGGTAAATCTTTCTTCCATGCATGTCCATAATTTAGTTCAAGTGTAATTTGGATATCTCCGTTTACACCTTGAGGAAGTTTCCCGAGCTCAATCATCCAAGGAGTGGATCGTTTTAATAACTTAAGTCTTGATTGAGCATAACCAAGATAAGTATAGAAATCATCAATCAATAATTGATGATTAGTAAAGGTTAGAGAAAGATTTTCTCGATCCATAACAGGATGTTGAAAACCGTGATGAATTAGCGCATCTCCCACATCATGCATATCAATCAATTGCTTTAAAAACCGTTGATGTTTAATTTGGTTAGGTATTTCTTTTAATGTATCAGGCCCAAAACTAGAAAAAATAAATAACCCATTGGGTTTGAGTATACGTTTCACTTCTTGTAATACTGTGTTGCCATCTACTACTGGGAGTAACAAATGGCAGATAACCACGTCAATACTATTTGATTTTATAGCTAATTGCTGCGCGTCGGAACAAAGAAAATGAAACTTATTTTTTTTTGTAATTTGTTGCCAAAAAGATCTTTTTTTACCAGAGATAGATGAAAGCATCTGCCAGGATATATCAACATTCAGTAATGAGGCATGAGGGAAGCGACCCATTAGTTCTGAATTGCCCCATCCAGGTCCACTGCCTAGATTGACGATTAAGTGAGGCGAGATATTAATAAAATCAAAATGTTCAATTAAACGCCCAGCAATATCCTGACTCCAGCTAAGATCATGCTGAGCTTCGACAAGTTGTTTCTCTTGATTCAAATAAGTGGGTTTCCCCATCATCATTTAAGCGTTTTCTGCATGTAACCCTAAGCGTATAAAGAGATCTTGATCTTTTTTAACATCAGGGTTACCGGTAGTTAATAGTTTTTCACCATAAAAAATCGAATTAGCACCAGCAAAAAAACATAAGGCTTGATGGGCATCGCTTAATTGTTCTCGACCTGCAGATAATCGAACTCTTGATTTTGGCATTAGAATTCTAGCAACGGCAATGGTTCTAATAAACTCAAAGGGATCTAATTCTTCTGTGCCATGTAAAGGGGTACCCTCAACTTGTACAAGTAAATTAATCGGTACAGATTCGGGTTGAGGAGACATACTGGCTAATTCATGAAGTAGACCAGCGCGCATAGCTCGCGTTTCGCCCATCCCAACGATCCCGCCACAACATACATGCATACCCGCTTGTCTGACTGCTTGAAGAGTATCGATTCTATCTTGGTAATCACGAGTCTTGATGATTTCCTCATAAAACTCGGGGGCGCTGTCTATATTATGATTGTAGTAATCAAGCCCAGCATTTTTTAATTTTTCAGCTTGGTGAGGCTTTAACATACCAAGAGTTGCACAGGTTTCAAGACCTAATTGTTGAACTTCAATGATCATATCAATAACTTGATCAAGGTCCTTATCCTTGGGTGAGCGCCATGCAGCACCCATACAAAAACGGCTTGCTCCTGCCTCTTTAGCGCGTTGTGCAGCCAAGCGTACCTCTTCAATACTTAACAAAGAAGAATTTGCAACTTGTGTTGGATGTCGGATTGATTGGGGACAGTAACCGCAGTCTTCTGGGCAGCCGCCGGTTTTAACTGACAACAAAGTGGACAATTGTATTCCATTGGCGTCAAAATGTTGACGATGAACAGTATGCGCCTTAAACAACAAATCATTAAAGGGTAGGTTAAATAACGCTTCAATATCAACACGACTTGGAACTTTGTGTTCACTGGTTACGGACTTGGTGGAGGATAAAGGCATATCAACTAACTGTGTCATATTCAACTCTTTTGGCAAAAACTTCACACATATTGTCAAATATTGATCAATTTGTCCATGTTATTAACATTTTTGGTGTCAGTATAGAAACGGGTTGTATTGCAGTAAAAAATAATGTTTTAATGGGTCTCTTTTTCTAATAGTCTACAGTTATCGTCATGTTTGATCTCATTTTATATCAACCTGAAATTCCACCTAATACAGGAAATATAATCCGTTTATGTGCGAATACGGGCACCAAATTACATCTTATTAAACCATTAGGTTTTCAATTAGATGACAAACAATTAAGGCGCGCAGGATTAGATTATCATGAGTTTGCGAGTTTATCTCTCTATGATGATTGGCAACATTATCGAAAAACCCATCCACAACAACATATTTTTGCATTAACAACCAAAGGTAGCGGACAAATGCATCGACATCAATTTGTTAGTGGTGATGGGTTTTTAATGGGACCTGAAACCAGGGGGCTACCACAAACGATTCTTGATGAATTTGAGCCTAATATGAGAATTCGCTTACCAATGGTGCCTGATAGCCGTAGTTTAAATTTATCCAATGCAGCAGCAGTAATTGTTTACGAAGCTTGGCGTCAAATTGGTTTTAGTGGCGCGCAAAATTAGATTTCTAACTTAGGCTCTCTATTAAGTAATGACTCTAAGGCTTGGTGGGCAGTGATTTGTCTATGTAGTAACGCTTCCACCATTCGGCTAATGGGTAAATCAACATGGTAAGTGTTGGCTAGATTAACTACTTCGAATGCAGCGCCTACCCCTTCTGCGACGTGTCCTAGTTGTTTTAAGATAACCTCTAAATGTTGTCCCTCTGCTAAAAATTTACCTACCCGGTAATTGCGCGATAGAGGACCAGTAGCAGTTAAAACCAAGTCGCCAAGACCTGAGAGTCCCATAAAGGTTTCACTTTTACCACCCATAGCAACACCAAGACGACTCATTTCGGCAAGACCACGGGTAATTAATGCAGCTCGGGCATTATGACCTAATGACAAGCCATCACTTAATCCTGCAGCGATAGCCATGATATTTTTCATGGCTCCAGCAATTTCAACACCAATTACATCTTGGCTGCCATATAGACGTAAGCGTGGGTGGTGAAGCGCTTGCATCAGGTGTTGTGTTAATTCAATATCATTTGATGCCAGGGTCACGGCAGTAGGTAAGCCTTTTGCGAGCTCTTGAGCAAAGCTTGGACCGGAGATAACGGCGCAAGGATATTTTTCTCCTAATATTTCTGCCGCAATCTGATGTGCTAATAAACCTGTTTTAGGTTCAAATCCTTTGCAAGCCCACAATACTGGATTATGAATAAGAGGTTGTAAGGTTGTTAAAACAGATCTCAACGCTGCAATTGGTGTAGCGACAAGTATTAAGTCAGTCTCATTAATCGTGTTTAAAAGATCATCGCTTAGCTTCAGTGCTGTGGGAAGAGTGATGCCTGGGAGGTAGGTTTCATTGACATGAGACTCCCTCATGTTTTGAATAGCATTGCTGTCTCTACCCCATAGAGTCACTTGATGCTGTTGGGACAAGTGGATCGCTAATGCGCTTCCCCATGCCCCATGACCTAAAACAGATATGTTCACGGTTATTGTGTTATCTGGGCACTGTCAACTTGGTCAATGTTATTTGCATTATTGCGTTGTTGGTAAAGTGCTTCAAAATTAACTGGATTAAGGATAACAGGAGGGAAACCAGCACGGACTACCAAGTCAGAAATAACTTCTCTGAGGTAGGGGAATAACATATTAGGACAGGTCACATTAAGCACAATATCCATGTCTTCTTGAGGGAGGTGTTCAATACGGAACACACCACCTTGAGTCGCTTCAACAAGAAACATGACTTTATCTTTCAACTTAGCAGTAACTGTTACTTTAACTGTTGTATGGTAAAGACCGCTCTCTAATTGGTTATGCTGATTTGAGAGCTCAACTTGTAACTGAGGGGTTTCTCTTTCTAAAAAAATCTGTGGAGCATGAGGTATTTCAAGAGATGCATCAACTACATAAAATTTTTCAACAGCAAAAACAGGTTGGCCAATTGCGTCTGACATAGTTATATTTCCATTAAGATTGTAAAAGTGGAAGGAGCTTACCTGATTTGTCTAAAGCGACTAAATCATCATATCCTCCAACATGGGTGCTACCAATAAAAATTTGCGGGACAGTTCGGCGTCCAGTTATTTCCATCATACGTGAGCGTTCTTCTGGATTGGCGTCAATTTCAATTTTTTTAATTGCGTCAACCCCTTTGCTTTTGAGTAATCGCTCAGCCATTACACAATAGGGGCAATATCCGGTGGTATACATCACCACATTACTCATGTTAAAACTCCTTTTTCCATTACTTACTTGATTTGTCTATCGGTAAACTGGCTTCAATCCAGGCCGTAATACCACCTTTGAGAATCAAAACATCGTTAAAACCTGCCGTTTTAAGAGCATTAATTGCTTTTTGTGGCACGCTACCTGCCATAGGGACGAGAATGACTGGACGGGAAATAAATCTTTTTAAATCAGCCAATTGCTCTTCGATTTGATCTAATTCTAGACGTTTAGATTGAGGGACGTGCCCTAAGTTAAAATCCTCTTGTTTGCGGCAATCAAATACCAAAGCATGTTTCTGGTTAATTAATTGTGTGGCGGTTAAGGGGGTAATTTGGTTTTGCTGCCCGATAAGTGATTGAACTTCAGGCCAAAGTACCATTAATCCGCTCGCAATAACCAGTACTACAAGGGCCAAATGTGCAGTGATGAATTCCAACTTTAAGTACCTTTGATTTAATGAAAAAGATTATTTTACCAGAGCAAAGCTGTTTTTTTGGTCAAAGTTGGTCCTTGACCTGTTAAAATACCGTATTTTGATGATAATTAAGTGATTAAACATGAAGAAACTCGTTTTATTACGCCATGGGCAGAGTCAGTGGAATGATGAAAACAGATTTACAGGTTGGGCCGATGTTCCGCTGACCAATGTGGGGTTACAGCAGGCCACTCTTGCCGGTCGTCTTATGAAAGAAGCAAAAGTGCTGCCTGATCTGGCTTTTACTTCACTGTTGAAACGTGCCATTAAGACGCTATGGTTGTCTTTAGATGAAATGGAAAGACAATGGATTCCTGTCACTAAAGATTGGCGTTTAAATGAGAGACATTATGGTGATTTACAAGGTTTGAATAAGGCTGAAACAGCAGCTAAATACGGTGAAGAACAGGTACTTGTTTGGCGTCGCAGCTATGATACACCACCCCCATCAATTGCTATTAATGACTCACGTTATGAAATTGCTGACCCGCGTTACGCCCATGTGTCACGTGATGTTTTTCCACGAGGTGAAAGTTTAAAAGATACTGTAGCTAGAGTTCTGCCTTATTGGCATTCAGATATTGCTCCGGAAATTCATGCGGGGAAACAAGTGCTAGTGGTTGCTCATGGTAATTCAATTCGTGCTTTGTTTAAGCATTTAATGCAAATAGATGATAAAAGTATCGTGGCAATCAATATTCCAACAGGCATCCCATTGGTTATTGAACTAAATGATGAGTTGATGGGAGTAAATCACTACTATTTAGGTGATGCTGAAGAGGTAGCAAAACAGCAACAAGCAGTTGCCTCACAAGGTAAAGCTAAAGCCTAAATGAAGCAATATGTGGTTTTTTTGGGGGGAGTATTATGGCTATCAACGCTCGCCATGGCCTCCCCAAGGCATGATCTGAATCATGTGCAAAAACAAATCCACCAATTAAAAAAAGATCTAAGTGAAACAAAGCATAATAGAGCCTTGGTTCAAAGCCAAATTAGACAGTTAGAGAAATCTATTGAGACTACGGCAAAAAAACGCTATCAATTACAATTACGTGAAAACGCCTTACGTCAAATTATTGCAAAACTGGAAAAAGAAACACAGCAAGCAGGGCGCGAACAAAATGCTCATCAATCAAACCTGTTTACACTGATTCACCAACGTTACGAACAAAGTCTTTTGCCTCAATCTAATTCGGATCAACAAACCGATGCGCAATTTTGGTTACAACTAGAGTATTTATCAGATCTCGCTCATGATCAAGATGTGGCAGCAAAACTTGCTTTACTCAAAGCCAATCAATTACAACAATTAGCAAATAAGCAGCGTGATAAGGTTAATGAATTAAAACAAGTAGAATCAACGTTTCAACAACAAAGTATCGTTTTGGAGGATCAAAAAAAGAAGCGTGATGCATTGTATGCTGAATTATCTAAAACCGAACAAGGACAGCAACAGCAACTCAATAACCTCATTAAAAACGAACAAGCGTTGACAAAACTCGTCAAGTTGCTAGAAAAAAAGGCAAAAGCCAGAAAGATTCGGCCGACCAACAAAAAGCCTAAACATATTGTCTCCCCTAATGCTGCGCAAGAACAACATATTGGTAACAATACAGTTTTACCGAGTCCAGAAGAGAGTAATTCACAATTCGCACTTCTTAAAGGACATTTACATTTACCGTTATTGGGGGAACTTGCTAATCGCTTTGGTAGTCCACGTTCTGATACGGGTTTAACTTGGCATGGCGTATATATTAAGTCAGATGAGGGGCAGCCTGTAAAAGCTGTGGCTCCTGGGCAAGTAGTGTATGCTGATTGGTTGCGAGGTTTTGGTAATCTAATCATTATTGACCATGGTGCGGGTTATATGAGCTTGTATGGTGGTGCACAGGCGCTATTAGCAGGCGTTGGACATGAAGTCAAAATGGGGGATACCATTGCGACAAGTGGACGATCGGGCAGTAATCCTCAAACCGGGATATACTTCGAATTACGTTATCAAAGTAAGCCATTTGACCCACTGAGTTGGGTTGGCGGCCGTTAATTAAATAAGAGGGATGTTATGGGGAGTCATTTTAAGAAAGTTGGTTTAGTACTAATGGGGGCGTTAATTGGTTTTGCTCTTACATTGAACTTTTCAGCGGTAGCTGATCGATCAAGTACGCTTACTAATGGTTTACCTGTAGACGAATTAAAAGCGTTTACGGAGGTTTATGGTCGAATTAAATCAGACTATGTTGAACCTGTTGATGATAAACAACTATTAAAACAAGCTATTATTGGCATGGTTTCTGGATTGGATCCTCATTCAGCCTATCTTGATCAAGAGGCATACAAAGAACTTCAACAGGGTACTCAAGGTGAGTTTGGTGGATTAGGAATTGAAGTCACTATGGATGATGGCCTTGTTAAAGTTGTTACACCACTTGATGACTCTCCTGCCTCACGAGCTGGTATTAAAACGGGTGATCTGATTTTTAAAATTGATAACGCTGCAGTGAAGGGAATGACATTAAACGATGCAGTTAAGCACATGCGTGGTAAGCCTGGGACCAGTATTGTTTTGACTGTATTAAGAAAGAACACCCCCAAACCTCTCACCTTTACTTTAGTAAGAGACATAATAAAAACCAAGAGTGTCACTATGACCACTCCTGAAAAGGGCTATGGGGTCATTCGTATTAGTCAGTTCCAAGAACGAACTGGGGAAGATCTGGCAAAAGCTATTGATGACTTGTATAAAAAAGACAATGGTCAAGTGAAAGGTATTGTTTTAGATCTCAGGAACAATCCTGGCGGGCTGTTAAATGCGGCAGTGGGAGTGGCAGCGTCATTCCTACCTAAAGATACCTTGGTGGTCTATACAGAGGGTCGAATTCCTGATGCTAAAATGCGTTTAACAGTAGCACCACAAAACTATCTACTATCAGCTAATAGCCCTGACTATATCGCAGATGAACCAGAGGCGTCACAAAAGGTACCTTTAGTAGTATTAGTTAATGGTGGTTCAGCTTCTGCTTCAGAGATCGTTGCCGGCGCACTTCAGGATCAGCATCGTGCAACAATTATGGGCACACAAACCTTTGGTAAGGGATCGGTGCAAACTATACTTCCATTGGGAAATAATACCGCCTTAAAGCTCACCACTGCCCGCTACTTCACACCAAGTGGTCGTTCAATACAGGCTAAAGGTATCGCTCCTGATGTGGTCGTCGCAGAACCCGGCATAATTGATGATGCTTTTGGGTTGCATGAAGCAGATCTAGAGGGTCATTTAGCCAATCCAAATGATGGGAAAAATGCAAAAAATATGGCTGCAGTTAAGGCTAATAAAGCCCCCACATCTATTGATAACGCCCATCTGAACGATAAAAAATCCGCTAAAACCGGTAAGGTTGATCCTAAGAAAGATGTGCAACTGGATGAGGCATTGTCATATTTAAAGCAGCATGCCAATACCAAGAAATAATGCCATATGGCGGAGTTGTTAAATGACAATGAGTTACTACGTTATTCCCGTCATATTCTATTAAATGAAATAGATGTGGCGGGAGTAGAACGAATCAGACGTTCTAAAGTATGTATTGTGGGTGTGGGTGGATTAGGGTCAGTAGCTGCACTGTATTTGTCCGCAAGTGGCGTAGGTGAGATTACACTTATTGATCATGACGCCATTGATTTAACTAATTTACAACGACAAATTGCTTTTAGCATGTCGGATATGGGGCTTAATAAAGCGCAGGCTTGTAAGCAACGAATTCAACAAATTAATCCGGATGTGGAGGTGACTGTTATTAGTGAACGGTTAACTACAGATCAAGGTGACAAGCTACTTCAATCAATGAATGTGGTATTGGATTGCTCAGACAACTTTGCCACCCGTCATGCTCTTAATAGGCTGTGTGTGAAACATAAAATCCCTCTTGTTTCAGGTGCTGCTATTCGTTTTGATGGACAGTTAACTGTTTTTGATGCCAGGCAGTCAGCTAATCCATGTTATGAGTGTTTGTTTCCAGATAGTGGCGTAAATCAAGATGAAGCCTGTGCCACTATGGGGGTGTTATCCCCTTTAGTGGGTATGATAGGTAGCGCTCAAGCAATTGAAGCACTTAAATTACTAGCTAATATTGGACAGAACTTGGTGGGGCGCTTAATGTTATTTAATGCCTTACGCTTTGAGTCACAATCTATTCAATATAAGAAAGATCCCCATTGCACTGTGTGCGCTCAACACGCGCTTTAATTTCTATAAAGAGTTGAATAAGCCTGTAAATCCCAGCGAGGATAAATGGCAAAATTTTCTTTTTGTGGAGAGTGCTGTCCCATTAGAAGCTTTTGTGCGCCTGCGTAGGCAATCATTGCTCCATTGTCAGTGCATAATTTTAGTGGGGGATAAAATACGTCACCGCCCTGTTCTTTGACCACCGTAGTGAGTTGTTTACGTAGTGTTAAATTGGCTCCCACTCCACCTGCGATAACCAATTGTTTTATACCGGTTTGTTTGATGGCTTGTAGTGCCTTTGCACATAAAGTATCCACCACGGCAGCTTCAAAGGAGGCGGCAATATCTTTGTAATCCTCTGCTTGATGTTGGGCTACAGTAAGCGATACAGCTGTTTTAAGGCCACTAAAACTCATCATTAAATCTCCACTATGCATCATTGGTCGCGGAAAGTTAAAGCGTTTAGGGTTACCTGTTTCAGCTAATTTAGCCAAATGGGGTCCCCCAGGATAGGGTAGACCCAATAATTTAGCTGTTTTATCAAATGCCTCACCGGCAGCATCATCAACACTCTCACCAAGCAGCTCATAACTTCCTACCTGGGTTACTTTCATGAATTGACTGTGTCCACCAGAGACCAATAGAGCAATAAATGGGAACTTAGGTGGTGTATCACTTAAGCATGGGGATAACAAGTGCCCCTCTAGGTGATGGATGGGGAGTGCTGGAATAGATAAAGCAAAGGATAAAGACTCAGCTACTGAGGCGCCAACCAAAAGCGCTCCAGCAAGCCCTGGACCAGCTGTGTAAGCAATAGCAGTAAGATCTGTGAGTTGGCAGTTGGCTGAAGAGAGAGTTTCTTTGATAAGGGGAGTAATGCGGCGAATATGGTCACGAGAAGCCAATTCTGGCACAACTCCTCCGTATTCATTATGTAGTTTAATTTGTGAATGAAGAGAATCTGCTAATAACCCTTGCTCGCTATCGTAAATAGCAACACCGGTTTCATCACATGAGCTTTCAATTCCAAGTACACGAACCATAGCTTTTCACATCAAAATTAAGATTTTAACCTGTATAGTGACAAAACTCGAGTTTTAATGCTAAAATATTTGTTTTTAATGATTACTTGTTAGAGGACTGAATGCCAAACATTCGTGTTAAAGAGAACGAACCATTTGATGTGGCCATGCGTCGCTTTAAGCGCGCCGTTGAAAAAACTGGCCTATTAACCGAATTACGTGCTCGTGAATTCTACGAAAAACCAACCGCTGAACGCAAGCGTAAACTGGCAGCTGCAGTGAAACGTCGTTACAAGCGTTTACGTAGTCAAATGCTCCCTCCAAAAATGTATTAATCCATTACTGGTTAGGTTGTATGGCAGGGCTTAAAGAGCAAATTTCTGAAGACATGAAGAATGCTATGCGTTCTCGGGATTCAGCTACCCTTGGAGCCTTGCGTTTGATACTCGCGGCTATCAAACAAAAAGAAGTTGATGAAAGAATCGCGGTTGATGATGCTGCGGTTTTAAATATACTTGAAAAAATGCTTAAGCAACGCCGTGATTCTATAGAGCAGTATAATAAAGCCAACCGCACTGATTTAGCCCAGCAAGAAGCCTTTGAAATTTCTGTTTTAGAAAAATATCTCCCCACGCCCTTAACCGATGCTGAAATTGCGACGCTGGTTAAACAGGCTGTTAATGAGAGTGGAGCAAAGGTAATGGCCGATATGGCTAAAGTTATGGCAGTACTGAGACCTCTTGTCAGCGGTCGTGCTGATATGGGTAAAATATCTCAACTCGTCAAAAAAGAACTTGGCGCAAACTAAAAATTAAATTCTAGGAGAGACGGATGATTCCACGTGATTTCATCCAGACTTTGCTGTCAAGAGTAGATATTGTTGACACCATCGAGCGTTATATTCCACTCAAAAAAGCGGGTGGTAACTTTGTAGCACGTTGCCCCTTCCACCAAGAGAAAAGTCCTTCTTTTTCAGTTAGTCCTGTAAAGCAGTTCTATTATTGTTTTGGCTGCGGTGCTACAGGTACTGCCATCAGTTTTGTTATGGAGTACACTGGCGCGGGCTTTGTTGAAGCGGTTGAAGAGCTAGCAAACCAAGTGGGCTTAGAGGTACCTCAAACTCATTCTAATGATCAACCGCATAACAAGGCTCAAGATCAGTTAGCTCCTTTATTTGAATGTTGCCAACAGGCTATGCTGCACTATCGTGAACAACTTAAACACTCTTCTGTGGCCATTGACTATCTTAAGAATAGGGGAGTGTCAGGGGAGGTGGCAGCTCGCTTTGGTCTAGGTTTTGCCCCTGACGAATGGCGCAATTTAGAGTCGTTTAAGGGCGCTTATACGGACTCTGCATGGATTGAATCCGGCCTTGTCATTCAATCCGATGAAGGAAAGCGTTATGATCGTTTTCGCGGTCGAGTTATGTTTCCTATTCTCAATGCCAAAGGACAGGTTATTGGATTTGGTGGACGTGTCATTGGTCAAGGTGAGCCTAAATACCTTAACTCTCCTGAAACCCCCATATTTGAAAAGGGACATGAATTATACGGTTTAACGCAAGCGAAAGAGTCTATACGCGAACGCTCGCAAGTCATTGTTGTCGAAGGATATATGGATGTGGTGGCTTTATCTCAATGGGGTATAGGCTATGCGGTTGCAACATTAGGTACGGCAACCACGGCTACACATTTACAAAAACTTATGCGTTTGGCAAGACGTATCGTGTTCTCATTTGACGGTGATAAAGCTGGTCGACGGGCAGCGAAACGAGCATTTGAAGGTGTGTTACCACTATTGCAAGACAGTAAAGAATTTAGTTTCTTGTTTTTACCTGAATCAGAGGATCCTGATAGTTTTATACGAGCACATGGCAAAGAGGCTTTTGAACAACAAGTTAACAATGCGCTTCCTTTTTCTGAATATTTTTTTGAAGTAATTGGTGAGGATAGTGATTTATCCACTATGGAGGGGCGAGCAAAAGTGTTAACCCAAGCAAAAAACTACCTCGAACAAATTAAAGCTCCTGTTATGTCAGCTTTGTTGCGCGAGGCAATTGCTAAGAGATTGGGGGTAACTGTTGATTTAGTGAAAGGGGTGGTGGGGGAAGTAAAAGTTCACACTATCGCTAAAAGAACTGCTTTGGTTCCGCGCCGAGATCAGCCAATGAGTTTGGCTTCGAGAATGTTGGTTGCTTTAATTATTGACCCTAGTTTAATTGAACGGTTTGGCTATCCTGAACATTATTTGCGTGGACGTGATGAAGAGGCATTGCTGGCAGTGGTAGATTTGTTACGTGACCAAAGTGGGCCTGTTTCTCCTCAAAGTGTACTTGAATTATTACGAGGCCATACCCACTTTCATCTAATAGAAGAAGCGTTGCGACGCGAATGGGTGGCCTTGGAGCATACTCCCCAAGATGAATTGGATTTGTTTTACCAAGATGGTTTATTAAGATTAGAAGAAGCCTATATTGGAGCAAGAGTCCAGGATTTAATGAGTTTGTCGCAAGAAAGGGTGTTAAATGAGGCCGAACTCGTTGAATTTCAACGACTTTTGAAGCTCAAAAAGAAGAGATAGGTTGCGTCTTTTATGGTAGAATACAAGGTTTTATGTATTAATTTTTAACAATTTTCAAAGGGGTGTCACTGATCATGGCAAATGATAATTCTAAGTCCGAATCCCGCCAAACAGATTTGGAGGAGCAACGGACACGCCTAAAAAATTTAGTGGTACTAGGTAAAGAGCGTGGTTTCTTGACTTATGCAGAGATCAACGATCATTTACCAGATGACATGTTGGATGCTGAACAAATCGAATCTGTTATTGGCATGATCAATGATATGGGTATCGCTGTCTATGACGAGGCACCTGATAGCGAACAGTTACTCATGTCTGATGCCCCACCCCCTGTTGCTGATGAAGATATTGTTGAAGAAGCAGAAGCAGCATTATCCTCAGTAGATTCTGAATTCGGCAGAACCACTGATCCTGTACGTATGTATATGCGTGAAATGGGTACAGTTGATCTTCTCACCCGTGAAGGTGAGATTGAAATTGCTAAACGTATTGAAGATGGCTTGAAGCATATGATTCAGGCTATTTCCTCTTGCCCTTCTACCATTGATCAAGTTTTAGAGCTAGCTGACAGGATTGAAAAAGACGAGTTACGTGTTGATGAGGTTATTGATGGACTCGTTGATCCTAACGGTGAAGAAGAAGAACTTGAAACACAAATGATGTCTGATGATGAGGACATGGAAATAGAAGAAGAGGAGGGGGAAGACGGTGAAGGTGGTGGCATCAGTAGCGCCAACCTGGAACAGTTAAAGGCCGATGCACTGGAGCGTTTTGGTTCAATTCGTCGTTTAAGTAAGCGCATGAAAAAGGCGTTAGCTGAAAAAGGTTCACGCAGTCGCGCTTACAAGGACCTACAAGAAAGTATTTCTCAAGAATTAATGGGTATTCGTTTTACCGCCAAACAAGTTGAAAATTTGGCTAATGGATTACGTCAATTAGTTGAACGAGTTCGTAATCATGAAAAAGAGATTATGAAATTATGCGTGGATATGGCGGGAATGCCGCGTAATCACTTTATTAAGTCTTTCCCTGGTAATGAAACTAACATCAAATGGGTTACTGAAGAGTCTGCTGGTCGCAAAGCTTATAGTGCCTCATTAGCTAGACTTAAACATAATGTGGTTGAGCAACAAGAAAACTTGTTGGAACTGCAAAAAGATGTGGGTCTTCCAATTAAAGATTTAAAAGAAATTGCCCGTCAGATGTCTACCGGTGAAGCACGTGCAAGACGTGCTAAACGTGAGATGATTGAAGCCAACTTGCGTTTGGTGATCTCTATCGCTAAAAAATACACGAATCGTGGTTTACAGTTCTTGGATCTTATTCAAGAGGGTAATATCGGTCTTATGAAGGCGGTAGATAAGTTTGAATATCGTCGCGGTTATAAATTCTCTACCTATGCAACATGGTGGATACGTCAGGCTATTACACGTTCTATTGCTGATCAGGCAAGAACTATTCGTATTCCTGTGCATATGATTGAAACCATCAATAAGATGAATAGGATTTCTCGCCAAATTCTACAAGAGACTGGTCTTGAGCCTGATCCTGCAGAATTGGCTAAGAAAATGGAAATGCCTGAGGATAAAATTAGAAAAATTCTCAAAATTTCTAAAGAGCCTATTTCTATGGAAACACCTATTGGCGATGATGATGATTCCCATTTGGGGGATTTTATTGAAGACACAGCAACCCTGGCGCCATCCGATTCAGCGTTATATTCAAGCCTACGTGATGCGACTAAAGATGTGCTTGATTCATTAACGCAACGTGAAGCCAAAGTACTAAGAATGCGCTTTGGTATCGAGATGAATACTGACCATACTCTTGAAGAGGTAGGTAAACAGTTTGATGTCACTCGTGAGCGTATTCGTCAAATTGAAGCCAAAGCGTTACGAAAACTTCGTCATCCTTCACGTTCTGAACGATTAAGAAGTTTTATTGATAACAACGATAATTAATAGGTAGTAAAAGTAAGGTATGGCTTTTTAATAGTCGCGCCTTACTGTACAATTTACTGTTTTTAAGATCTGTAGCGCAACAAATTAGTGTAAAGATCTAATAATAGAATTAAGTCATGAGTCCAAAACTGTAAATCAACAACTATGATGGTTTAGTGATGATAATAGTAAATATATGCAATACACCATAATGTTTTTTCTTGGTATGCAGTGATAAATGTTGTTATGTGGTTTGAGTAAAAAAAGTAGATTGTACGTAGTGTGGTAGTAAAAGATTGTTTCTATACTGCTTCTTCAGTTTGCACGTTTTGTGTGCGCTTCTTTAGCCAAAAAAATGTGCAACTAAAATTAGCTTCATGGGCCTATAGCTCAGTTGGTTAGAGCAGAGGACTCATAAGAAAGAAGCCCTAGGGGTCTTGTAACAAAGACCTCAATAGATTCAAGAGGTTAGTGGTGAATTAGGCGGTATAAATTCACTACACACCGCTTACACACCGAAGCAAAAACCGAGGTGTGTAGTAAATGCGGTTTTAGTGTGGTTTTGAAGCGGTTAAGAAGTGCAAAATTGCATGTAAAGATTAACGGGCCCATAGCTCAGTTGGTTAGAGCAGAGGACTCATAACCTATTTAACTAAGCGGTAAGTACTCAAAAAACCGCTTATAAATCAACAACTTAGGAGATTTTTAACCTTAAAATAGTGCTTCTACAGTGCTTCTACAGTTTTGCAAGTTTGCAATGTAGAAAAACGTGGAGAATATAGATTTTTCGGGCCTCTAGCTCATGCTTGGTTAGAGCAGCGGACTTAAAAGAAGCCAACCTAAAGCTTAGGCAATGGTTGGCAACGATTGGGTTGCATATAGGTAAGTTAGCTCTGCTTATATGTAGAACTACTCAAAGTCGGGGAAGCCTCTGTGTAACAGCGTGGTAATCCCGAGCGAAGCCAAACAGAAATGTTTGGAACGTGTAGAGACTGTACGGGTAGGTCGTAAAGACAAGAGACAGTCCAGACTACAAACTGGAAACAGGCAGTGAAAACTGTAGTGGTAAGCATAATCCGTTGGTGCCGTGTTCGACTCACGGGAGGCCCACCATATTAGATAAGGGTTGCACATTAGCGTGTGCAGCCCTTTTTTTCTTTCTGCTTCTACAAAATCCGTTGCACGTAAACTGCTAAGACTTTAAAGTAAGCACATGCCCGTAAAACGTGACGACACACATCAACTTATAGAGCGCGAGCTTGTTGTCTTCAAGCGCCCAAACACTGAAGTTTGGTATTGCAGATACAAGGTGGAAGACACGTGGTTTACGCAAACTACAAAAGAGCGTGATTTAAACAAGGCAAATGCTGCTGCACAAAAAATACTGGCTAAAGCTCTTTTGCGAAAAGAGGAAAACTTGCCAGTAGTTACAAAACGACTGCGTGATGTTGCACAGTTAGTTTTGAAAGCAATGGAAGCGCGAATAGCTTCTGGTCACAAAGTCGATTCCTACACACAGTACAAGCGCATCATCGACAAGTACCTTGTTCCGTTTTTTGGAAGCATGGTCATCTCAAATATTACAAGCGAAACCATCGAAGATTATGAGAAGTGGCGCGTGAAAGAGATGGGCAAGACACCCAAGTACAGCACAGTAAGAAAGCACAACGTTGTGCTCAATATGATTTTTAAGGAAGCAATCTCACGCAACTTGATGTCAGGTTTAAAAATGCCCTATCTGGAAACGAAAGGGCAAAAGAGCGAGAGGCACGCAACCTTTACGGTATATGAAACAAACATCATTCTTGCAAACATGCCAGAGTGGGTTGCTAATGGACGTCAACACCACAAAGAAAAGCGTCAAGTAGTACATGACTACGTAAGGGTGTTAGTTGATACAGGAGCGCGACCCGGAAAAGAGTTGTTAGATTTGCAGTGGAAGAACATAGAGTTCGAAGTGCAGCACGAAACAGCAGGTGTGCAGTTTGTTGAAGATGAAGTTGAAAAAGAAGAAATGATCGACTACGAACGAGAGTATGTTGAGTTGAGCAATGGGCCGTATGACGAAGAAGGAAATCCGCTTCCAAACACAGTCTGGACACCAATAGTTTCGTTATTCGTAGATGGCAAAGAAGGTACTAGGCATGCTGTTGGTTATGACATGACATACAGAGTGCTGAAAGAGATTGCGAATAGACGCTATAAAAATATTAGGAAATCAAACAAGTTACAGCACCTCATCGAAACTAAGAATGAAGACAAGATATTCATGACGAGTGACGGCGAAGGCTTGGCAAGTGCGCTGCATATGTTCCAGCACTTTCTTGAAGAGTACAACATGTTGAAAGATAGGAACACTGGAAGAAAAAGAGTGCTTTACAGCTTCCGCAGCTTGTTTAGTACAGCGGTAATGGACTATGACGATGTGGATATGCGTGACTTAGCTAAGGCACTTGGAAACTCGCCTGAAATGTTGATGAAGCGCTATGACCGAGGCACGCTCAAGCAAATCAAACACAAGCTTAAAGCGCCTAATGCTCGTCAAGCATTGTTTAAGCCTGTAGAAGTTCCTGACTTGTACCAATCTGCGAAAGTTGCAGCTAAGGCTAGCAAGGCTAAAAGCAAAGCTAAGACCAAGTCTCAGTAGCTATCAAACAAGTTCAATAGCGTTACGCAGCACTCCTGGACGCAAATCAATGTAACGTTGAGTAGTAGACATTGCGCTATGACCAGCAAGTGCCATCATCACTCTTACGCTAACGCCTTTCTCAGCAAGGTTAGTTAAAAAAGTTCTGCGACCGCTATGACTGCTGCCGCTGTCAAAGCCCGCTTGCTTGTAAATACCGTTAACGATTTGGGTTAGCGAGTTTGCAGTAAACGCTGCGCTGCGCTGCGTAGCAAACAAAGCTTGCTTTACATCTTTAATGCGCAACGTGCGGACGTAGCTTTCAAGCTCGCTGCGCATACGCTCATTTAAAAGCACTGTCCTGCTCTTGTTGCCCTTCGTTTGCATTGCGCTTAAGTTGATTTCATCACGCACTGTTCCGTCTGTAGCAAGCACATCGCAAACGCGAACAGCAGCAACTTCGCCAATGCGCATACCAGCTAAGTGCGTGAGCAGCAGGATTGCACGGTTGCGCTTTGCGCTTTTTGTAGCTGCTGCACTTTCAAGCAATCTTTGCAGTTCGCGCTCGTTTAGTGTTTTTGCTTGCTTCGTCATTTCGTCCTGCTTTCCTATTAAAACGTTGCATGCAGTATGTTTTCTTATGTTCAATATTCCTACCCCTTTTTTGCCTGTTGCTAGCCTATTGAAAATCAACGACTTAGCTGCACTGATAATGTTTTGTATAAAACATGCTCAGTACTTATTTAGCTGTTTTCGTGGCAGATTAGCCACTAACAATGCGTGATTTGCGCACAAGCCCTGCAAGCGTTTTGAAGGTTGAGGGCTGGCTTGGGTAGCAGAGCTGACACTAGCGCAGCTTGTAGGGCTTAAAAAAGGGTTACAGCAGACAAAAAAATAGCCGTGCAAAAAACGGCTATGGAGTACTTACAGATTTGAGGTGGTGATTTACAACCCCATCTATGTGTTTTGCTTTAAGTAGCTAGTTACTGAGTTCCAATCAGGAAAGTCGTTAGTTCCAAAGTGTATGTGAACGCCTTTGAATCTATCGACACCGTTCTTTGTTCTGTCGTCTACTAAGTAGTGACCATCGTTTAGATTTTTATGGTGCGACAGTATCAATCGCTTATGTGCTGGTTTCCCCAAATACTTCTTCACCCAATCCAACTTATCGCTCCAAGCCGTAGCATTTTCCCAAGGCGCAGTTGAGAGGATATAGGTATCAAATAATGTTGAAAGTTCTTCGAATGCAGCAACAGCACCTTCGATAGGTTGCATTTTTGAGAAGATGTGCGGCACTTCATCAAGTCTATCTTCATACTCCACTTGCACTGCTTCAGGCGTTTGTAATATGCCTGATGGAAAGTCCACCAACACGTTATCCATGTCGATATAAAGTGTCTTTTTCATCATTAAGCCCTTATTAGTCCAATACGTAACCCGAGTCGGTCTCTAAACTCTGTTGGCAAGTCTTCCCAGTGTTCAACTAACAAATCTACAAGCTGTTTGCCGTTTATTAAGCCGATTCTTGGGAAGCCTGCCTCTACTGCTACATCAGCAGCAGCACTTTGAAAGTCTGCGGTAGTAATAAAAGCACCTTGACCACCAACAGGTATAGCTGTTCTTAGTTGCTTAACAACGTTCGCATTTATTTTCGAACCACGCTTGTAACGCTTTGCCTGAACGAAGACCTTAACCTTTGCAAGGTTAGCTACGTTCAATATACCTGTCGCATCAACACCGCCATCACCCGTCTTGCCTGTAACTTGGCTTTCTTCAAAGCCTATTGCAGTCAAAAGGTATCCAACAAGTATTTCAAACTCTTTGTCATCTAACTCAAGAACTTGCTCGAGCACTGATTCGTAGGGGTCATAAACAGCCGTATTCTTTTGCGACACATGACCATCTGCTTTGATTACCGTTAGGAACTCATCTTGTTGGCTAATGCCGAAAACGGTTAGCGATGAACGAACGGTATTTTGAAATGGGACAGAGAAAGCAGACCTACTCAACTTTTCACTAGCCCACTCAACGCCGCGCTTGTGAAAGTATGGGCATCCATCGCTGTTCACATCATCAAACCAATAGGTTTTATCGGTTAGCTGTCCATAGTGCAGCCACTCGGTATCAGCTGCAGGGGTAATAACGTAATCACCCTCTTTCATGTCAAGAAGGAATCGTGCGATTTGTCCAACTTGCTGCCCGACAACCAAGTTACTTGTTTCTTCGGGGTGTGCAGCTTTATACAAAGAAGTCAGTTCTTCTCTAGTCGTAACGCTAGCCAAGCTAGAAGTTAAACCATAGCCGATACCAACGTAACCACCTTTTACAAAGTGGTTGGTATACGTACCAAACTCAGCTCTCACACACCAAACGTTTTTCATAGTCATATTTGCCTATATTTTCTAGCACCAGTCTACACCATCTGCTAGACTGTGGATACACATTGTGTAACCTAGAAAGACAGCTATGAAAGATGCAGGAATGCGCATACGGGTCGAGCCAGAGCTTCGCGAGGAGTTCGTGGAGCTGTGCCGAAAGAATGACGTACCAGCTGCACAAGTGCTAAGAGCATTTATGCGAGATTTCATCAAAACCAACAGTTCCAAAACAAAGCAGCTTGGTAGCTTCAATGCCAAAAAAGCTCTCCGCTAATAACAACGAGAAAAATACAAATGCTGGACGATATTAAAAAAACGCTTTGGGCTACTGCTGACAAGTTACGTGCAAACATGGATGCCGCTGAATACAAGCATCTTGTGCTTGGTCTCATCTTCGTAAAGTACATCTCTGACACCTTCTCTGCAAAGCAACAAGAGCTAACACAACGGTTGCGTGACCCAAAAGATGATTACTACATAGCTGATGCTAGCGATGAAGACATTGCAGTAGAACTGGAGGAACGTGACTACTACACAGCAGCTAACGTTTTTTGGGTTCCTGAGGCTGCACGATGGGAGGCTATTCGGGCTGCGGCAAAAGCTCCCGACATTGGCAAGCGTATTGATGATGCACTAACAGTCATTGAAACTGAAAATCCAAAACTTAAAGGCATCCTCGATAAACGCTATGCACGTGCGCAGTTACCCGATGGCAAGTTGGGTGAACTCGTTGACATGATTTCAACGATTGGGTTTGGTGAAAACCCAAGCACTGCCCGTGATGTACTGGGACAAATCTACGAATACTTTTTAGGAATGTTTGCTAGTGCGGAGGGTAAGCGTGGCGGACAGTTCTACACACCTGCATCAATCGTCAAAACATTGGTTGCCGTTCTCTCGCCGCACGAAGGTAAGGTGTACGACCCATGCTGCGGCTCTGGCGGCATGTTTGTGCAATCCGAAAAGTTTATTGAATCGCACGGCGGCAAGATTGGTGATGTAGCTATTTACGGACAGGAAGCAAACCCAACGACTTGGCGGCTAGCTGCTATGAACTTGGCTATTCGCGGTATTGACTTCAATCTTGGCCGCGAACCAAATGACACATTTACGAAAAATCAACACCCCGATCTTCGTGCTGATTACATCCTAGCTAACCCACCATTTAATATTAGTGATTGGTGGCATGGCAGCTTGATGGGAGATGCACGTTGGGTTTATGGTGACCCGCCTCAAGGCAATGCTAACTATGCATGGTTGCAGCACATGCTGTATCACCTTAAGCCAACGGGTCGCGCAGGCATTGTCTTAGCTAACGGCAGTATGAGTTCTACGCAAAATAGCGAAGGAGCGATACGTGCAGCCATGATTGAAGCAGATGTTGTTGAAGTAATGATTGCTTTACCGAGTCAACTATTTTTCAACACCCAAATACCAGCTTGCTTATGGTTTTTAGTTAAGAAAAAAACGGAACGCAAGGGTGATGTACTTTTTATTGATACTCGCAAGATGGCTACGATGATTAGCCGTGTTCAATCAGAGCTTACTGATGACGCTATTGGCTTAATAGAAAGAACAGTGGCCGCATGGCGTGGAGAGAAAGGGATTTATGAAGACGTTGCTGGTTTTTGCCGTAATGTAAAACTGGCTGAGATTGCAGAACACAACTATGTACTAGCTCCTGGTCGATATGTAGGGGCTGAAGAAGTCGAAGACGACGATGAACTTTTTGCAGAAAAGATGCAAATGCTGACTGAAAAGTTAGGGGAGCAAATGAGAAAAGGTACAGAGCTCGACATACTTATTAAAAATCAACTTGGCGCATTAGGCTATGACTTTTAATCACCAAATGGTTCGACTAGATAACATCGCAAAAATCAACCCTAAACGGTCTATTACAAAAGGGGTTGAGATTCCATTTGTAGACATGGCCGCAGTGCCGCAACATTCACGAAATATAACTGTAGATAGTATTGAAAAGCGAATAGCAAAAGCAGCTGGCTCACACTTTCAAAATGGAGACACACTTTTGGCACGCATCACACCGTGCCTTGAGAATGGCAAGACAGCACAGGTAAGCTGTCTTAATGAAAATGTTGTCGGCGAAGGTTCTACAGAGTTCATAGTTTTATGTGGCATCGATGAAGCTGACAATGATTTCATTTATTACCTCTGCAGAGAGCCTTCGTTCCGTGAATATGCGATCAGCCGTATGGAAGGCACTTCAGGACGGCAAAGGGTCTCATGGCAATCTATTGCAGAGTATGAGTTTTTTTGTCCTCCACAAAATGAGCGAAGACAAGCGGCTCAAATACTTTCAACTATAGATAATCGTATTCAGCTTTTACAAGATACAAATAAAACATTGGAGCAACTTGCGCAAGCCCTATTTAAGTCATGGTTCGTAGATTTCGACATAGTTCATGCCAATGTATCTGGGTTACTTCTACAAGGCATACCTGAAGCAACAATGAAACTTTTCCCTAAAGTTTTCACTGAATCTAAAAAAGGATTGCTTCCTGAAGGTTGGAAACTAGTTCCCTTCGGCGAACTGATAACGAATACGATTGGCGGTGATTGGGGCAGTGATGTTTCTGATGAAAAAAATAACGTTCGGGTAGCGATTATTCGTGGAACTGATATCCCTGACTTGCAAATGTCTACTAACAATCGTGTTCCCATACGCTACACATCACAAAAAAAACTTGCTACTCGAAGACTTCAAGATGGTGATATTTTGATAGAAGTATCTGGTGGTAGCAAAGAACAGCCCACTGGTCGTTCTCTTTTCCTATCTCAAAACTTACTTGATCGATTTGACTGCCCTGTCGAGCCCGCCAGCTTTTGTAGACTGATGAGACCCATCAATAAAAATATTGGTGTTCTACTAGCGCAACACTTGACGTATATATATGCAATAGGCAAAACGTGGGAATACCAAAACCAAAGCACTGGCATTGCAAACTTTCAAACATCACATTTTTTAGAAAATGAGTTAGTAGTTATCCCATGCGAGAGTGTTTTGATTGCATTTGCTGAAGCAGTGGAAGTTTTCGTCAACAGAATCCAAATGATGCAAATAGAAACACTGTCGTCTTTACGCGACACTCTACTCCCACGCCTCATCTCAGGTCAGCTTAGCGTTAATGATGTTGAACTTGATTCATTAACGGCATAAAACTATGACAGAAGACCAACTAGAACAAGAAACGTTAGGCTGGCTAAGCGACATTGGATACAAGTTGCTAAAGGGTCCTGACATTGCTTTTGACGGCATTTGCCCTGAACGAGTTGATTACATTCAAACGTTTCTCCCATTTCGCCTACGTAAAGCAATCAATCGCCTTAACCCAACTGTACCAACTGCCGCACGTGAAGATGCATTTAAGCAAGTACAAGACCTAGGCATCCCATCACTACTATCTGCTAACCGTCACTTTCATAAGCTGCTTGTTAATGGTGTACCTGTTCAGTATCAAAAAGACGGCGAAACACGAGGTGACTTTGTTAAGTTAGTTGACTGGCTGAATCCAACAAACAACGACTGGGCAGCAGCTAATCAGTTCACCATCAAAGGTCCCCGTCATACACGCCGCCCTGACATTATTTTGTTTGTTAATGGACTGCCGCTATCTCTCATCGAGCTAAAAAATCCAGCAGACCTTAATGCTGACGTTTGGAAAGCGTTCGACCAAATCCAAACCTACAAAGAACAAATACCTGACGTCTTCCAGTACAACGAGGTCTTAGTTATTTCGGATGGTACAGAGGCACTGCTTGGGTCGCTTTCTGCAGATGCAGAACGCTTTATGGCATGGAGAACTATTGATGGCTTAACGATTGACCCACTTGGACAGTTCCACGAACTCGAAACATTAGTGCGCGGTCTGTTTGACCCGCAATACTTCTTAGACTATCTCCGCTTCTTTGTTCTGTTTGAAGATGATGGCAAGTTGGTTAAAAAGATTGCTGGCTACCACCAGTTCCATGCTGTACGTGCAGCTATCAATCAAGTCGTAACTGCTTCACGTCCTAATGGGACGCATAAAGGCGGCGTTGTTTGGCATACGCAAGGCAGCGGCAAGAGCATCACCATGACATGCTTTGCAGCTCGCGTGATGCAAGAAGCTGCAATGGAAAACCCAACAGTCGTTGTTATTACAGACCGCAATGACTTAGATGGTCAGTTGTTTGGTGTGTTTAGCTTGTCTCAAGATTTACTTCGTGAACAACCTATACAAGTGGCATCACGACAAGACTTACGTGACAAGTTAAGCAAACGCCCTTCTGGCGGTATTGTGTTTGCAACCATTCAAAAGTTTATGCTGGATGATGGCGAAAACGCTTTCCCTGTTTTATCCGACCGCAGCAACATCGTAGTGATTGCAGATGAAGCGCATAGAACTCAGTATGGTTTTGAGGCGAAGCTAAAAGGTAAGGCTGGCGAAGAACGCTATCAAGCTGGTTATGCACAGCACTTACGTGATGCCTTCCCAAATGCAACCTTTGTAGCCTTTACTGGAACGCCTGTAAGCAGTGAAGACCGTGATACTCGCGCTGTGTTTGGCGACTACATACACGTATATGACATGCAACAGGCTAAGGAAGATGGCGCCACTGTTGCGATTTACTACGAATCTCGTTTAGCCAAGCTAAGGCTAAAAGATGAAGACTTGCCAACGATTGACGCTGAAGTTGATGAACTGGCAGAAGATGAAGAAGAAGGCGCACAGGCAAAGCTGAAATCGAAGTGGGCTGCACTTGAAAAGGTCGTTGGTGCTGCCCCTCGGGTCGCGCAAGTTGCCGCTGACTTAGTGCTGCACTTTGAAGAACGTAATAAGGCAATGGCTGGTAAGGCAATGGTTGTTGCTATGAGCCGTGAAATCTGTGTCCACTTGTATAACGAGATTGTCAAACTACGTCCTGATTGGCACAGCGAAGACCCCGAAAAAGGCGCAATCAAAGTTGTGATGACTGGCAGCGCAAGTGATAAAGCCTTGCTTCGACCGCACATTTACGATGGCAAAACTAAAAAACGTCTTGAGAAACGATTTAAAGACCCTAACGACGAACTGAAGCTGGTTATTGTTAGGGACATGTGGCTAACAGGCTTTGACGCTCCCTGCGTGCATACGCTGTACGTGGACAAGCCGATGAAAGGCCATAACCTAATGCAAGCGATTGCACGGGTGAATCGTGTGTTTAAGGACAAGCAAGGCGGCTTAGTCGTTGACTACATCGGTATTGGTAACGAGCTTAAAGCTGCCATGAAAGAGTACACGGGCAGCAAAGGCCGTGGACAAATCAAAGTCGATGCACAAGAGGCCTATAGCGTACTAGCTGAGAAGTTGGATATTCTTCGCGGAATGCTGCATGGCTTCGACTACAGCAACTTTATGACGGCTGGACACAAAGCACTAGCAGGCGCAGCTAACCATGTTTTAGGCATCAAGGATGGCAAGAAACGCTTTGCTGACACAGCAGTAGCTATGAGCAAGGCATTTACCCTTTGCTGCACATTGGATGAGGCGAAACAAGTACGCGAAGAAGTGGCGTTCATGCAAGGCATTAAGGTGCTACTGACTAAGCGTGACCTGACTGCACAGCGTAAAACTGACGAGCAACGTGACCTAGCTATCCGTCAAATCATTAGCTCAGCATTGGTCTCCGATAGCGTTGTAGATATCTTCGATGCTGTTGGCCTTGAGAAACCAAACATTGGCCTACTTGATGATGAGTTCTTGGCTCAAGTCCGAAACTTGCCTGAGCGTAACTTGGCAGTTGAACTGCTTGAACGATTACTTCAAGGCGAAATAAAGAGCCGCTTCAAGAGTAACGTTGTGCAAGAGAAGAAGTTCAGCGACCTTTTAACCAGTGTCATTCAGCGTTACCAAAATCGCGCAATCGAAACAGCGCAGGTGATGGAAGAGCTGATTGAAATGGCTAAGAAGTTCCGTGAAGCTAGTGGACGTGGCGAACAGCTAGGACTGACTGACGATGAAGTTAAGTTTTATGACGCATTAGCGAACAATGAATCTGCTGTTCGCGAACTGAACGATGAGATTTTGAAGAAGATTGCGCACGAACTAACTGAGAACCTGCGTCAAAACTTAAAGGTTGACTGGTCTGAGCGCGAAAGTGTTCGTGCAAGTTTGCGATTGATGGTTAAACGTATTCTGCGCAAGTACAAGTACCCACCAGACCAACAAGATGCTGCTGTAGAGTTGGTGTTGCAGCAAGTTCAGGCGCTAGGTGAAGATTGGATGGAGAAGGTTTAAATGAATAAACAAGAGTTAAAAGACGAATACCTAACAGAACTACATAAGCTCTTAAAAGTACTTATTGGTAGGTTTCACCAAAAAAATAATGGCGAGCATGAGTTTGTAAACAGCCTACTTGTTGCACCATGTGACAGAGAGTGTGGTACTGCTGGTCACGATGAGATAGATGAAGCAATCGAAGCATCGATAGCTTTCAATGATGATATTGCTGAAGCATCTGGCGTTTTGTTCTACGGCCTCTCTCTTACAAGTGACTTTGAAGTTGAATACACATTCAAACTATTTTCTAATGACATCGGCGATGTAGACTTAACATACAAAGCATCAGAAGAAGCCGTTACGCTAAACGAGTTCTTTAGCAATCAGTTTGATTCACTTAATGAAAGTGAACTTCAAACATTGATTCAAAACGTCAAGTCACAGTCTACTTTTGGTTTGTTGAAGAAAAGCTAATCACATTTCAAACAGACATGACAAAGAACTATGGACTCGCTAGCAGTCCATAGTTGTCAAATAAACTAAACGTAACTTCAGTCTGCGTTTAGCGCGGCGTGTGGTATCCAGCAGTTATTAACATCCCAAATACCATCCGTTGCCCATGCTTTGCTTGGTGCCTGTTGTGCCTCTTTTAGCGTGTAGCCGAACCAAGTGCCTGTCTGTTTTTTATAAACCTGTATATCCTGCGATAAGCCGGCCTTTTCATGCCAAGCGTAGCTAAACAAAGTCTGTATTTCTTCAGTTGTTAGCACTGTTGGCAAGTTGCCTATAGCTATATTGAAATGTATTGTTTGCGCCTTGTCGGTTGTCTCTCTAGCGCCTTCTATAGTTACAAAAGTGAGTGGCCTGTAGATGTAAGGAAAGCGTGTAGGCTTGTTGCTGGCTGAAGGGTATAGCAGCTTGTTAAAGCAGTTAAGCGCATACCTGCAGTCTTTGCTTGCCTGTTCTGCCATCTTGCCTATGCGTATTTTGTTGTTGCCTGTGTACTTGCTATGTGGGTTTAAAAATGGCCTGAAATGTGTGTGCGCGACTATGTAGTGGCTTACGTGCTTATCGTAAGACTGCATAAAAGTTTCGATGTTTTTAGCTGTGTATTGCATGTTTTATTTAGCCTAGTGATATGGATTTGCTTTTATTTATATCCACTCCATATCAGCCTTATTTTTTCTCTTGCCCAACCTTAAAGTCAGGCCATAAAGTTGCTTTGCCCAGTTAAACAAAAGGAGAAACACTATGGCAACACTTGCATCACTAAAGCTCGTAGCAGCTAAAAAACCTACTAATCAGCCACCTGTTGTGCAGCGCCGCAATAAGCTAAGCAGCAAGGTGTTCGAACAAATCCAGCTGGCACATGCACAAAGTCGCGGCGAAAGTTATGCGCCAACTAAAAACAAGACAGTTACAAGTACAGGCGGTGAGCGTGTCGTTGTAACAGTGCCTAAACGCATTAAGCCTTGGTGGTTTGTTGCAGAAAATGGCAAGTGCTGTATTGCTATACGTTACGGTGCAAAGGTTATTGAACTTGCAAAAGGCAAGACTGCTATTGAAGTTGCTAATCCTGATGCGCTTATTGAAGCTTTGGAAGCGGTAAACGTAGCAGTACTCGCGGGTGAGTTAGACAGCCAGATTGAAGCTGTTTCAGGTCAGCTGCGGAGTGGCTTTCTAAAGTAAGCGAAAGGGTGTGTTTGCCAAGCGCCAGCACACCCATAAATACTTTTTTAGAGAGGTACTGAAATGAGAGCATTTGAGTTTGTGGATGTTGGGCAGCAGCATGTAGATGCAATAAAACAGCAAGCAAAGGCTGCACAAAAACGAGCTAAGGAAGCGGCGTTGCGGTTAAGGTTGCAGCAGACGCAGCAACGCTTAACAAAGATGTCTACGCAACCTGCATGAAGCTAACGCTGAAATCCAGTCAAACGATTCAAAAGAGCAATGTTGATGAACTGACGCTATGCATTGCGTAAACATGTATCCATGACGTGTCTTGTATAGCTAAAATAGTCACTCAAGATGGCTGTTCTTTAGCAGTGCTAGTTTTACGTAAAATGCTACTTACTTCTACAGTTGCTTCTACAGTCTTGCAAATAGCCCGCTAAGCCGCATAAACACTAGGTTTATTTTTAGTTAATCGTCTCATAATCTATTTACTTAAAACGTTTTTTGGAGAAAAACATAACAAAAACAACAGGTTGTAGCCTGTTAAATCCGATAAATTTGCTTCTACGGTGCTTCTACGGTTTTTTGTAGTTGCCCAGCCCTTAAAAGCTGTCAACGTAGAATCTGTCTTTCGGGCCTATAGCTCAGTTGGTTAGAGCAGAGGACTCATAGCGTAAGTTGTGCACCAGATGGAGAAATCCGCTGAGTGAATGGTGTCAAATTCGGTGTGGCATTCCCCCAATTTTGTAGACATACTTCATAACGCAGTTTGACGTTTTTCAAACTCCATAGGACTCAATTGCATGAGATGTTTGTGGCGTCTCGTTCGATTGTAAAAGCCTTCTATATAGTCAAATATTTCCGACTTCGCCTCTGATCTTGTTGGATATATCCTTCGCTTGATCAGCTCACTTTTTAAGCTACTAAAAAATGATTCTGCAACCGCATTATCCCAACAATTTCCTCTTCGACTCATGCTGGGGCTTAATTGATTGTCTTTGCACCAGCGATTAAACTCATCGCTGCCAAACTGGCTGCCCTGATCGGAATGAATGATGATTTCTCCTTTGGGTTTTCGTCTCCATTTAGCCATTGTTAATGCATCTAAAACAATTTTGGTCTCCAAGCTGTTTCTCATGCTCCAGCCAATCACAGCCCTAGAGTAAAGATCAATCACTACAGTCAAATACAGCCACCCTTCATAGGTTCGAATATATGTAATATCCGTCACCCAAGCTTGATCGGGATGATCATATGTGAATTGTCGCTGCAACTTATTGGGAGCAACCTGTGAAGGGCCTTCCTACTTTATATCGTGGACGTTTGTATCCCCGCACTGACTTGATTTGCGCTACTTTCATGAGGCGTGCTATGCGATTTTCACCGCAATGAATTCCTGCCTCTTTCAAATCGGTATAAATCCTTGGACTCCCATAAATGCCGTTACTTAAATCATAAAAATGTCGAATTTGTCGAGACAACGACTCATTAGCTACAGACCTTGGCGACAAAGGCTTCTTGAGCCAAGCATAGAAACCGCTTCTATGCACCTTCAGAATGCGACACATGCTCAGCAACCTAAACTCACCTCGGTGTGCTTGAATAAAAGCGTACTTCACCCTTGCTGCTTTGCAAAGTACGCCGTTGCCTTTTTTAAAATATCGCGCTCCTCAGTCGTTCGCTTTAATTCAGCTCTGAGCCTGGCGTTTTCCTCACGAATAGATTTCATGTCGTCAAGCACCGGCTCTTGAGGTAGTCTACTCAACCTGACCCAGTGATATAAAAGTCCTTCGCCAAAACCTAAGCGTTTGGCCACATCAACAACAGAATGACCTTTTTCAACAACTTGCTTTACCGCTTCAGCCTTAAACTCAGCCGAGTAGTGAGTTCGTTTCATGATTTTCCCCTTTCTTAGTTGATAATAATACATGTCTACTAGATTGGGGGAATGCCACTTTTGTAGTTTTTCAAGATTGTGTGTAAAGCGCCAGCTAGATGAAATCACAATCTTGGGTGATAGTAAGGCAAAAGATTCTTCCAAAAGAGCTGCGCGTGAGAATGGAGATTCGCCCGCAAAGTGAGTTGGATGCAAAACCCCATCAAAATCTAAAAATAATAGTTTTTCTTTGGAGGGGCTATGGGACATCCTAAAGCTCGTCTTCAATTTCTTTTTCAAGAACTAAAAAATTACGTTGGATTGCGTTGTACTCGCTATCTCTGGCCCACAACTTTTGAATGCCGATAAAACGATAGCCATCTGATCCTCGATCATTAAGAATCTCTTGTGCGGTATCGCAGTCTGTTTCTACAGGCTCCATTTTTACTAATTCGTATTCAAAAGTCTTCATTGCCTTGATCCTGTTGGCGAATAACCAATTCGATTGCCATTGTTATCAAAAATGTTAGTCACGCCAGTGGGCGACTGAGTTTCGTAACCAATTCGATTTCCATTGTTGTCATAAACCCCATTGGTTGAGTTGTAGTTAAGGGGGCTGTTTTGATAGTTCAATGGTGAATTGCTGTAATTCAAAGAAGAGTTGTTGTAGTTAAGGGGGCTGTTGTTGTAATTTAAGGGTGAGTTATCCCAGCTAGTCACTTGGGCGTAGCTGAGGCTAGAAATTAGAAGGGCGCCTGTAACAAGTAATCGCTTCATTTAGATCTCCTTAAGATTTTTTGGCATATTTGTGGCGGGACGGCGTGTAGTTGGTGTTCAAATCTTTCCAGCAGTAGTAGCAATTCTCATGCCCACTAGGATTGCTATATTTTTGCGAGCTATTCTTGCCGCCGCCATCAGTACGTGCAAAAACAGGAATGGCCATGCTAATTAACATCGCAGCAATGACTAGCCTTTTCATTTTTTACCAACCTTTCGCAGAAGGCGCTTGAGGTGCTTGGCGCGGCGTATTGATAGAAGTGTTTGGCGCACCATAAACAGGTGTGGTTGAAGTGCCTTGATATGCGCCCTGAGGACTATAAAAACTGGTCTGCCCGTTATCGGTTTGAAATGACTGAACGTTCTGACCGGTGGCGTTGTAAACATTGGTGACACCGCTTGGTGCTGTTTGGCTATAGCCGAGGTAATACCCAGTTGGTCCATAGATAGCCTGAGCCAGTGCTCCCCGCGCCGTTAGAGCGGCTTGGGCTATTAAAAATAGAGTGATTAGATATTTCATGTTTACCTCCAAATAAGTCTTGATGGGGTTAGATTAAAAGTAATAAGGCTCACCCAATGAGCTAGTGGCTCAAGAAAATGAAATATCTAACAAATTTCATAAAGAACGAATGCTTACTAGTGCTTTGGTACTTATTACTATCATCCCTTTGCAGGTATCGCCTAGCGGCAAATCGGCTGTCTCACTGAGTACGCCATTGGCTGTAGCAGCATTTGTGGATACAGCGAAGATCTTGGGCTTACCTAAATTTAGACTGAGGGATTCAAGTGGCAATCCATACCTTCCAGACAAGGCTCTCTTACAAGAGCCATTAGCAACGGTTCACGACCAGGCGGGAATTGTGTTTACGAGTGAAGTTAACAAAAGAAAGGCTTACATACGTTCGTATGTAAGACGTTGAGAAATTATGAAATTTGCACTTCAATCAATCAGTAGCCTTGGGGCAATACTTTTAGCGTTTTTATTGCTAGCCAACGTAGGTATTAGTAGTGCAGGGAGAGGCGAGCTTGAATCACTCTCTGCGGTTGAAAGAGCCGTCATCACAGAAACTATTCAGGCAGATGGCACGGTAGTAGAGATTGATGAACTCACTACCTTGGTGAAGTCACAGCTAGTGGTTGACTCCGAGTCACAGGCGGACTTGCCATATAACTCCACGCTATCCAAGTTAGAAGTGCTTGAAGCCTACACAATTACCCCTAAGGGAGAAAAAATCCCGGTAGCAGCCAATGCCATACGCACAGTAGAGGATGACAACAGCACTGGGGCAGCAATGTTCTCTGACCAGAAGCACAAGATAATCATCTTTCCAAAGGTAACCCCTGGTTCTAAGACCTATTACAAAACTAAGCTCACAACCTTTAAGCCTCTATTGCCAGGATACTTTTATACGCGCCTGACGTTTTCTCCGAATGCAGAGGTATTGTCTTATGAGTACAACTTAAATTATCCCGAAGATCTAAAGCTCTATAGCGATATCAAAGACGTTAAGCAAACCAGGGATGAGGTAATAGATGGTGTACGCCATGTGAGCTATACCTATCAAAACCTGAAGATGAAAAAGAAGGAGCAGCTTCAGGTGGCTAGCAGTGATTTTTCCCCTCACATCTATATCTCAACCTTTTCTAGCCAGGAAGACTTTGCTAAATCCTATGAGGCTCGCATTGCAGATAATTCATTGGTGACTCCTGATATTCAGAAGATGGCTGATGAAATTACTAAAGATGTGGATAAGAAGGTGGCTGCAGATAAGACGCTGAACCTAAAGAAGGAGCAGGCTCGAGCGCTTTATAACTGGGTATCTCGAAACATCCGTTACGTAGCTATTTACCTTGGGGACGGAGGTATCGTGCCCCATGATGCTACAAGTATCCTGAAAAACCGCTATGGTGACTGCAAAGACCACAATGCCCTTTTGATAGCTTTATTAGCAGCCAAGGGAATTGACTCAAGTAGCGCTTTAATTAACTCAGGCGTAGCCTACACGCTTCCCAAATATCCTGTTATCGGGCCGTTTAATCATGTCATTACTTATATACCAGGTTGGAACCTGTATTTAGACTCCACTGCGGAGATGGCACCATTTGGTACTCTGCCATCAAGCGAGGTAGATAAGCCGACCTTATTAACTAAGCTTGCAAAAGTGGGTCATACACCTAAGCCAAAAAAAGAAGATAGCAAAATCATTACCGGAATTACTATGCAAATAGAGAAGGACGGCCGGATTAAAGGTAAAACGCACACCATGTATTTTGGCGGCGCTGAAATTAATGCGAGGTATAGATATGAAGGCGCGGAAACTACGCTTTCAGAAAAGCTCGTCAGAAGTGACCTCGCTAAATTTAGGCAGACTGGTGAAGGAAAGATTACAACCAGCTACGTATATGACTTAAATGAACCCTTTACTACCAATACAGAGTTCATTTTGGATGCTATTGCTAATGTACCTGGTCCAGGAGCTATAGCTATACCTGTAGGCCTCGCGCCCGGTGAGCTGGCGCTCATTGCAAATGACAGGCCTCCAGAGAAATTCACCGTGCCATATACATGTGCCACTAAGTGGATAGGGGAGAGCTACAAGATTGGATTCCCAAGCAATGCCAAGGTAACGCGAATCCCGCCAAATACGAGCTATAAGAAGGGCGGCATAGAGTATGAGTCAACTTATGAAGAATCCAAAAATGTTGTCTCAGTAACAAGGGTTTTGAAAGTGCAGCGACCTGGTGCCGTATGTCCGCCTGAAGAGCTGCAGAAATGGAAAGACTTTTACCAAGTTTTCATAAAAGATATGCGAGCACAGGTTTTTTATGAGTAGGTGGTTTTATTAATCATGGCAAAGATTGAATTACTTTTTGGAGGTCCCATTGCCCATGATGAGGAAATCTCGGTCGAAAATTACGCGTACAACTGGGATGTATCTATAGAGACTGCTATAATAAGGAAATTTAAATCCTGGATAAGTTACCTATCAATTAAGTCCGATGATAAAGACAACACTTTTTTTGAATTACTCCTTTTTATTGGGATTAACCAGATGCTTAAGCTACCAAAGATAACGTCAGGAACCTATCGTCACAAGGGCTTTGTACTGCCAAAAATCATTATTCATGGTGATCACGGCGTAGATAAGCAAACAGGTAATTCAGTCCCACTGACGAAAAGTTGCATCAACATTATTGGCAATAATTTTGAGGATGAGATTGGATATGAATACTTTGAGTATCGGCAGATTGAAAGCGGCAGATTGCCCCAGCTGTCTGCTTATTTGTAATGTAATTTTGCAAAAAGGAATGAAAAATGAATGATGGGTTAACTATACGTAATTGCGTATTTGCATTTAAATGTACGGCACAGTGGAGTGAGTTAACGCCTACGGATGATGAAAAGATAAGTTTCTGTGACGTTTGCCAAAAAGAGGTTCATCTATGTGAGGATGATGAAGAGTTGGTGAAGTCTGTCCGTTTGAATCGATGTATTGCCATTTATCGCGAGGATGAAATTGGGCGCGGTGGAATGCTCCTTGGTGATGTTGTTTTAACTAATCGGTAGTAAAAAACAGCCGGTCTTTCCCGGCCGTCCGCTTGCTCGCACCCTGAAAGGAGTCCCCAAGGATATGGGTATAAAAAGAGCGCACAAACTGGTATGGTTTTTTCATGAAAAGACTCTGTCTTCTGGTCTTAGGGTACTCATACCTTATCCCTGCAACCACAACAAATACATGCAATAGAGTTATTAAAACAAGCTTAAAGCTCAAATGATGAGCTAGTCCGATTCGGTTATGAATTCGCCTAAAACCTTGCCATTGCGGACCCTTGCGTAACCTTTGATATCGCTGGTTGCAGTAATGCGGTATTTCCCATGCTTACTTCCCTTGGGAATGAAGAAAGACCACATCTCATCCCGCTCATCAAGTATGTCAGCTAAGAAATTTGCCCAAGCTTTATTAAGATGCCCAAATGGGATTGCTGGTACTGTTCCAAGCGGATCAATCACGTAGCTGCTTGCTTCAGCTTCAACCTGATTAGCTTTATCGATTAGATGCTCGTGAAGGCAATTAAATTCAGGCTCGTCATAACGTTTTTGTCGAGCAGCCTCATCAAGCTTATCTTTAACAAGCCAAACCAAGAATCCCGGCCAACCAACCAGTACGCAAGTCATTCCGAAGCTAAATGCAACTGCCTCTTTAATTTTATCTAGCCAAGTTTCCTCTTTGCCAATAATTCGAACAAGGCTCTTTGCAAAGCCTGAGGGCGTGTCTAACAGGATCTTCACAAGTAGAAAGGCGATCATAGAGGCGCCTGACAGCATATATAGAAGAAGGTAATCAACCCATGTGCTTGGGCGCCATGCTGCTAGGGCCTCAATCATTGCTGCTTCCTTAAAAAGCTTGGGATCTTATCGATATCAATGGATTCATCTGGAGCTTTATTATATTTGGCATGCTTGGCTACAAGGACCCCTTGTTTGAATTCCATCAATAAGTCGTATTCATAAATACTTCCATACCCCATATGCCTATATTTCAGTTGGGCACCTTGAGGGCAGCGTAACTCGCCCGTAAACCAGTGGGCAAAGACTTTGTCGTAGCCAGGGAAGACATCCGAGAGCCCAATGATTTCTTCATAAGTCTTATGGGCTGAAAGCTTAACCAGGTAAAGACGCTCAACTCCATCGGATTCGATGATTTGCCATGTTCCAACGTAGCCTCGCCAATTGGCCGTATGCGGGGATTCAAAAGAAATTCTGGTTTGCTTCAAGTATAGGGAAAGCGGATTGGTAAATAAGGGAATTTCCTTTCCTCCATAGATTAGCTTTTCTGAAACCTGTGCAGTCATCATTTCCTTTCGGCGTCATGTATGAATGCAGTATGGTCGAGATAAAGCTCATAGTTTGAGCCCCTTAGATAAATTACCTATATAAAATAGAATAATTAAGGTGTAACTGTGTTATACTAGATAAAAACACAAAAGAAAGAAGTAAAAAATGAGTTTTTTAGGAAATTTAAATTGGCTAATTTTGGCGCCAGTTTTAGCGGTTATTGGTTTTCTACTATCCCGCTTTATTACTCAGTATCAAAATCCAGCAAAAAAACTTCAGTTGGAACTAGTCAAGATTGCTGATGGACTCCAAAAGTATAAAAAAGAAAATATTCAAATATTGGATATAGCTAATTTAAAACCCATATTTTCTGTAGAGCCATTTAGGCATTTATGGGCTGAGTATGAAGATACTCTGCATTTAGTGAGGGCACCAGATGGCGAGCCAATATCAATGAGAGCTACGGCCACTTCGGAGCTTTATTTTTCTAAAGAGTCGGTGGTAGATACTCAAATTGATGCTGATTTTTTTAGGCACTTACCAGGCATATTGACTGGTATTGGAATTATTGGAACTTTTAGCGGTCTCGTCTGGGGTCTATTTCAATTTAATCCTGTAGAGCCTGATAAAACCCTTGAGTTACTTTTGCATGAAGTAACTTCTGCATTTATTGGATCTGGAATTGCAATTCTTGCAGCTATCGGTATTACATATTTTGAGAAGACTACATTAAATAAATGTTACCGGCTATTAGAGACTGTTAACAATCGAATTGATGATTTATTTTCAAAAGGCGTTGGCGAGGAGTATCTGTATAGGTTAGTTAGCGCCTCTGAGAAAAGCTCAGCCAATACAGCAAGCCTTAAGGATGCATTAATTGATGATTTAAAGCAGTTAATGCATGAGGTAGCAGATAAACAAATCAATGCTCAGCTTCAGTCAGCACAAAACTTCTCATCACAGGTATCGGGTGCTATTAAAGAGAGTCTAGATGCTCCGATGAAGGATCTGATGGAGGTCGTTGCTAGAGCATCGGGTGAGCAGGGTGGTGCTGTAACAGGCATGCTGGAGAATTTACTGAGCGCATTTATGGCAAAAATTGATGAGACCTTTGGATCTCAAATTCAGAATATCAATACAGCAATTCAGAAGTCATCTGACTCTATGACTATGGTTCAAGAGGCAATGACTCGTTTGATTACGGATATCTCAGGCGCTGGTCAAAAAGCCACATCTGAAATGTCTGCGAAGATGGAGGAGTCAATGTCTAAGGCTGCTCTTGCACAAGAGCAGATGAACCAACAGTTGCGCAGTTTTGTTGAGGAGTTGCGTAAGTTAATCCTTGAGCAGCAAAATCAAACGAAGCAGGCAATGGATGAGACTATGCAAAAAATCTTATCTGAGCTTGAGAAATCAATCTCCGTAATTTCTGCAGAAAGAGAGAATCAGGCTGTAGCAGATAAGGCCCGGGCAGAGCGCTTAGTGGCAGAAACAGAAGGTCTCTATAGCGGCTTAACTGATAACGTTGTTCAGTTAATGGGCGATGTGAAGGATGCTGCTTTTAAGACCGAGGAAAATATTAAAGCCATTCAAAATGCTGCCACCGTTGCAATATCCGGAATGAATGACGGAGCTCTTGTGATGCGTGATGCAGCAGATCGATTCACTAAGGCTGGCGATAGTATCGGAGGTGTATTTGATAAGAGTCGTGTGGTAACTGATCAATTAGAGCAAACAGCCTCTACGCTTCAAATGGCTTCTGCATCGGTAAGAACTGCATTCGAGAAATATGATGAGTCTCGGGAATCTGTTCAGGGTTACGTGCTCCAGCTTCAAGCTCTTGTGGAAAACGCAAAAAAAGAAGCTGGATTAAGCACGCAAATGCTTTCAGATCTGGAGAGAATTTTAGGTTCATTGCAAACTGCTGAAAAGCAAAGTACTGACTATTTAAATCAAGTTAATTCGGTACTCAAGGGATCATTCCAGCAGTTTGGGCAGGAAATGGTAGCCCAGGTCGAGGCGCTCAAAGTGTCGTCTGATACTTTGTTAACGGGCTCCTTAAGCGCCTTAGAGGGTGCAGTTCAGTCAATGCTGATGTCAGTCGCCAAGCTTAAAAAGTCTGAATAATGTTTAACCAAAGATCTTCCAAGAAGTCGTACAAGGATGAAGGTGAGAAGCCCTTTTGGATTTCCTATTCAGATCTAATGACTGCATGCATGACACTTTTTCTAGTAGTTATGGCGGTAACAATTGTGATGTTGAAAAAGAAGTATGAAAATCAATATGCTGCCGAAGCAGCCAGAGAGGCAACGATTTCAGCTTGCGCAAAAGATCTTCAAGGAATTGCAAACCAACGCTTTCCTGGTCAGGCTCGTATTGAATATAGCAAGGGAGATGCAATACGGATTGATTTGGGGTCAATCGTTAAATTTGATGATGGCAAGCACGGAATTAGTTCAGAAGCCTCAAAGTTCTTAAGGGACTATATCCCAACAGTACTTAAAACAGTTAAGAATAATGAATGTAAGCAGTTTTTCAGAAGGGTGATAGTTGAGGGGTATACCAGTAAAACTGGTAACTATATGACTAACTTAGACCTGTCGTTAAAGCGCAGTAAAGAGGTTATTTGCGAACTCGCCAAAACCGATCCTGATGGAACTGGCGGATTATCGCTAGATGATAAAAATCAAGTTAAAAGCCTTTTTCTTGTCGGCGGCTTTTCATTTAACTCGCAGAAAAGAAGCGATGAAGAAAGTCGGCGGGCTGAGTTAAAGCTTGAATTCTGGCAGTTGGGTGACGATAAAAAGAGGCAAGAGGAATCTACGATTGATTTATCTGGAAAAGATTTTGGCGTATGTCCTTCACAGACCTATTAAAAAATTCACTTGCTGATTTAAATAGTACTTTTCAATATGAATTGAAGAGTGATCGTGGGGAGAGTTATCCCAAGCTTTCTAAAATCCATAAAAAAATAACTGATGAATTTACTTTCATCTTGAAACCAAAAGATGAAGTTGCTTATGCTGCAGCACGTAACTTTCTTGATGGCTCGTTAAATGGTGATGTTGGCGAGTATGAAATCATCTCATTTGTTTTAACAAAACCCATTTCTGAATTAGGCGGCATATCTGTTGCCTCAGCTTCTGAAAAGCTAAGGTCTCTTTTGGATCGTTATGCAAAAGAGTTTGAAAGTGATGAGATTGATGGAATATTTTGGTTCGGCGTTTTTCAATCTTATTTTCAGGCGCAAAAGCTGAATTACCAAGGGGATAGTTTCTTTAGCTCCCAGCGAGCTATAAGGAGCTTCCTAGTTAAAACTTGGCCAGATGTAAAAAAGAATGCAGCTTTCTCAACTAATTGGATGAAAAGTATTGAGGCAAATCAGCATTTGCTTGGTGAGTCACCATGCGAGGTTTATGGCGCTGAGTGGCTTGCCGGAAGTGAGGTTCGGGTTAAGCAAATTAAGCAGGAGTTGCATATTCCGGATACAAGTTGGTTTTGGGAGGAATTTTTTAAGTCATGCTTAAAGGCTTCGTTATCTCAATCAGATGCTAAGTTTAAAGAATCTATCCCACTTATTATTGCCCTACTTAAAAGGCATCCATCCTATTTAGATAATGGACTGCGTGCCTTATTGGATAGATATCGGGCTTCCTCAGATATACGGGTTCACAGGGAGCTCAAAGAATTTGCCCTAGAAACATGGAAGAGTCCCAAGCTACGAAATACAGGAGCTTCCAAATGGATTCACGTGTCAGAGCCAACTTGGCGAATGGTTTTAACTTGGGTACAAGAGGCCAATCTAAGGCTGTTCTTTGAGTTACTTAAGCGCCGTGGTGTTCCAGATCTACATGGAAGAGTTGATTTTTGGATGCAATATATAAATCAAATAACCTTTACTCGACTTGTATTGGGCGAGGATATGCGCAGATATTTGACGGCACATCCAGAGTTAAAAGAGCACTTTAAAAATGATGTCGAGTCATATGCCAATCTAATGGGGGCGAAAGGCGAGTCTTCGCTAGATGCATTCATTATGGAAATTAGCGGACATTTAATTGTTGAATTTAATCCCCATGGTGGATGCTACATCTATCAAAAAGGGGAAAACACATTTAATGTAAATGCCGTTAGTCTTGATGCCTCAACTAGCCAAAGAGGCTTAAAAGAGCGTTATTACACTGGTAGCGCCAAAGGTCCTGACATAGTTCATAGAGAGGGATGGCAATATAAAGCTAGAACCTATCAATTGCCTGCATTTGGCATCTTTGATGATGTCCGAGCTGGTAAAGTGGGTTCAGGAACAACCACATTTTCAATTGACAAATATTTCTGATGAATTTTCTTAGCAGGCTTTTTAAATCACGTCCCGAAGTTAAAAATGTTTTCGAGGAAATGGGTAATAATCCATCTTCCCAAAAGTTAATTCAACCTGCATTTTCTAACGATAGGATCTCTTACCTTATTGACGTTAATATCGGGTTAAGTGCCTCGAGTCAGTTAATGGATATTGCAACCGATCCTGTTTCTGGTAGTCAGCAGTTAATTTACCTTGCTCAGCTAGTGTCCGATGGCGTGGCAGCATTCAATAATTCCGAGATAGCTATTCCTTGGTCTGATCTTTACGCTTTATTCGAAGATGCTGAACATGAAGATTCTCTATATCTGCTGTCGCTTCCAAAGATTGATCATTCAATCCCAATTCTTGGGGAAGATGGAACAGTTGCAGATAAGTTCTTTAGGTTAAGAATTGATGGTTGGCGAGAGGTTTCAGGCCGTAGCATTAGAGTTAGAAAGTGGCTTGGAGGTGCTTTTGTTGATGGGTCTACTTACTCACTTCAATCAAAGGATTCTTGGCAATTAATAGACTTTATTAGTCGCAATCATGGATTTGAAGCCCAGTCACGCTCTCAATCTGAAAATGAAATATTGTGGGGTGAGGCTCGCAAATTCGCCTTGTTAGCAAAGGCAGAGCTTTCACCTTATTTGGCTGCAACCATTGTTTTAGTTCCAAGCTTGCTAAAGATGCGTTACATCAGAGCGCAAGCTCTGGGAACCAGTGTTGTCACAATTGAACCATATTTTGATGGGGCACCTGATGATTGGATGGGGCAATTTGATTCATTCAAATTCATTCCTGAACACAGTGATTTTCCAACGGCTACAGGCAGAACAAGGGTCATTTTTCCTGAGGCGATACGAGATGTTCTAACGGTTATCAAAACACAATTTGATGGGCGCAAAGTTGCTGGTAGTAAGGCTGAAGCCTTTCTTAGAAATCCTTTCGCTTATCTTGGTGAGGCTGCCTCCAAAGTATTGGATGAGAATCAGATACAAGAAGCCAAAGAAGAGGCTGGAATCTTTTCTACTCGAATATCACTATTTCCAGATATTTCAAAGGGTGCCATTGAAAGCGTAACAGCAAGCGTTTATCAAAATCTTGAAGATGGAATGGCGAAGGCCGATAGATCAATTATTTCAACTGCCCATGAGCTTAACTTGTTAATACAAGAAATTGAATCGGCTCTCTCGGAAGAGCGTCAATTTTTTACTTGGCGTAATTTTGTAATTGATGTTGATGGTGATCTTTATCAGACATTGGATAGTGCTAAGGCTTGGTTCAATGTTTGGAAAGATCAGGTAAAAAATTTCATAGACTTTAACGACATTTATGCTCTCGATAATTATGGTGGGCGAATTGATGGTATTGGAGTTGCAAAACCCATCTACTCAGCTTACATAAAAAAAGAGGGTGGAGATGACTCCTCTTGGGCGCCACCGCTTCTCGGTGTTTCATTAACTCCAGGCTCAGCGCCTGTTTTTATAGCTGTTGATGAAATATGGGTAACGGAATTTGAGGCCAAGATTGAGCAGGCAAAGGCAGCAGGTGTCGACAAAGTTGCCGATCCCCGATTACCAATTCCTCTTTCAATACCTGAAGCTATTGATTTGGTAAAAGATCTAAAGGTTTTACTTGGAATTATTGGTTCAGGGGGTGACCCTCTGCCACCTGACCCAACTCCTCCGGGGCCAACTCCTCCAGGGCCGACACCACCTGGCCCAACTCCTCCAGGGCCGACACCACCTGGCCCAACTCCTCCAGGGCCGACACCACCTGGCCCAACTCCGCCAAGTCCAAACCCGCCCGGAAAGGGGCGCAAAGAAACACTCTTGGTGAAAGTCAATATTACACAGCTTGACTATAGCGAAACTGCGGCAGAGGAAATGCGTGCGGCAATACTTAAGGTGCCCGAAGGCTTTTCGCCTCAATTGCCTACTGATCTGAAGAGTGAAATTAAGTTAAAAAAACATCAGTTAGATGGATTAGCTTGGATGCAGTACTTGTATTCAAAGGCTCCAGAATATTGTCGAGGTGCATTGTTGGCTGACGACATGGGTCTTGGGAAGACATTACAACTTCTATCATTGCTTTCTTGGTTTTATGAACGCAATCCTGAGGCGCCACCATCATTAATTGTTGCTCCCCCGGTATTAATGCAAAACTGGAAGAATGAAGCTAGGAACTTTTTTAATAATTTTCCAGAGATTTTATTGCTCCATGCTGAAGGATTGAGCGCTAGAAGACAGCCTAAGCAATTTATTGACCAGTCATTATTAGATAAAAAAATCGTTAATTTATTAACACCAAATTGGTTGGGTTCTGCTAAGGTAGTTTTGACCACATATGAAACTGTTCGAGATTATGAATTTAGTTTAGCCAGACAAGAATTTACCTTCATGATTTGTGATGAAGCTCAAAAAATTAAAACACCTAATGCGCAATCTACAACAGCAGCTAAGAAGCAGAAAGCTAAATTTAGAATTGCATGTACAGGAACGCCTGTAGAAAATAGTTTGGCAGATTTGTGGTGCTTGTTTGACTTTATACAGCCCGGTTTGCTCGGGGCATTAGACGAATTTGGTAGAACATATAGAAAGCCCATTGAAGCGAAGGAAGCTGGTGATGAAAAGGCAGCAGAAGTAATTGAACATCTGCGTGCAATAGTTAGCCCTCAGATATTAAGAAGGATGAAGAGCGATATTGCTGATGAGTTGCCTCAGAAGATACTGGTTTCAAATGATGAATATGAGTTTGATGGAGCCCTTAGAAAAAGGTTATCTGTGCCTATTTCAAATCATCAGAGAAATTTATATGCGCAGGGATTACGACAAATCGCTGCAGCAGCCCAAGAAAAGGATGCAAAAAGAAGGTCGAATGTTTCTTTTGCAGTTTTACATTTTGTAAGAGCCTTGTGTTCTGAGCCATATTGTCTGCCAAAGACAACGTTTACTATTGATGTAAACGGAATAGACGCCCATTTAAACAATGCCCCAAAACTAAAGTGGCTATTGAGTACCCTGGAATTAATCGCGCAAAAGCAAGAAAAAGTAATCATATTCACAGATATTAAGGAAATTCAAAGATCATTGGTTATGTTTATTCGTAAGCGCTTTGATTTTTCCGCGCAGATTATTAATGGAGATATTGATGATCGACAGGATTTAATTGATGCGTTCCAATCACGCGAAGGTTTTGGCGTAATCATTCTCTCGCCATTAGCCGTTGGCTTTGGAGTAAACATAGTTTCAGCTAATCATGTTATTCATTTCACGAGAACGTGGAATCCGGCTAAAGAGGGTCAAGCAACAGATAGGGCATATCGCATTGGGCAGACCAAGGATGTATATGTTTATTGCCCAACTATTACAGCTGAAGACTTTGTGACCTTTGACGCCAAGTTAGATCGATTGATGACTTTAAAGATGGATCTTGCTGGAGATATGTTAGATGGAGTGGGCTCTGATATCCCAACCGGAACATTGATGCCTGATAGTGGACCTGGCGGTATTCAAGTTGACGCGGATAAGTTAGTTGATATAAGCCGTGTGGATACTTTGGATGGAGCTACGTTTGAAGTATTTTGTCAGCTTTTATTTGGCGCTTATCCAAATAAAGCCTACATTACCCAGAAGCAAAGAGGCGACGGTGGCATCGATATCGTTGTTATTGGTAATGATGGCAAAGGAATGATTTGTCAGTGCAAATATAGTATGCAAGATGAGCTGGGTTGGGATGCGGTTAAAGAGGTTGCTGCTGGTAGTCCGGCTTATCAAGCACGACATCCGGGCGTAATGTTTCAAAAGGTTGCAATCACCAATCAAAAATTCAACTCTACAGCTATTCAACAAGCTAATACTTTAGGGGTAAAGCTGATTGGAAGGGCTGAGTTGATTGAATTGTTGAACAAAGTAAAGCTTAAGCAGCTTGCTTTAGATGAGGAAATTTTTAAGTTTTATATGAACACATCTAAATTTTCGGCCAATGTATGAGTAGAAGTTGGAATTGGGATAAAAGGGACGATCAAAAAGTACTTGCATGGGCAGCTAAAGCCAGTGAAGAAGCTTTACTTGAGGGTAATGACTATCTTGCTGCAGAAATTTTAAAGGGTGCTAGCAATTTTTTTTCTATCAGGACACTTGCAATGCTGGCAGGCAGCAATGCTGCACTCGTAGACAAGTGGATATATGGCATTCACTCTGAAATATATTCAGGCACCTCAAATATAAGTAATCTAGAAATTGAGTCTATATCAACTCGTCATTCGGTTATTGATTGCTTTAGGTTACTAAATGCATTTTATGATTTAAATGATTTGCATGTACCCAAAGCTATAACTGCAGGGACAGTAATGGCGGATTTAATAATTCCTGAGCCATTTCAGGATGATGGAATTAGTTGGTAGCACCTATCCTGAAATCGTGGCATTTAGGCGTTACTTTAAGTAACGGTGGCAGAGTCATCTGAAACCAGTCTCGCATACTTGTTCAACCCCATAGCAGCTCAGTGCTATTTTGCAATTAGAACCGCCAAAAACCAGCCTGATTTCACTCGAAATGAATCAAGGTCTCGAAAGATTAAAAATCTTACGCTGGGATTTAATAAGATTTTGCCGCTCTCGTTCAGCCTTATAAAGTTTTTTGGCTCGTTCGCTCGATTGCTTGAGGTGGGCAAGGCGTGCTTTTTCAGGAGTTAGGGCTGATAAGGGTTTAATGGATTTAATGCCAAATTCATAGAAGCGCATTACTGTATTTAACCTAATGCTTATTATTCATGAATTTCTGTGTAATTAAGTACATTTCCTATACCGTACTGCATCTCACCCAATTGCTTGGCTTGATATTGACCTTCTGCATACACAACCGTATGGGCTGTTTGGGTTTGGTTAATACGTACCCATAATAAGTATTTCTTCATTTGGCAAACCCTTCTTTAAGCAGTCCAGCTGCCCGCTCTATTTGTGCATCTAGCTCGCCAGCTTCTACAGCCGTTTTAATCATCTCTAATATATGTATAAGCTCATCGGGCTTATCTAGCTCAATAGTCGATTTACCTTGTGATATTTCTAGCGTTTTGGATCCGTACCTGACAACAAGGCAGGACTTGCCATTTTGGGCAGTAAACCACCAAGGCTTGATACGTTTTGGCACTTCTAAGATTTTGATATTGCCTTCAATATCTTTTAATCGTTTGGTTTTTAATGGGGCATAGCTTGTGCCAGCGCTTTTAGCTTCAGCTAATTGGATCTGTTCCCACAGCTTATCGGATAGCTTATTACGTCTCTGGACAACAGCGGGTAATTTAGTGGGTTTAGTAACGCTGACGAATTTCAGTGTTTCTAGTGTGCTCATGTATGGCTCCTTAATAGTGAATGGGCACATATAACAATATGATCAGAAATAGGGGTTGAGCAACCTGAAAATAGGCAACCAAAAGAATCCAGAATTAAGCAGGAATTTGTGTGGTTTGCTAAATAACTATGACGACAAAACAAAAGAACGTTTTGTATGCCATTACTTATTACTACCGAAACAAGGGCTGTGACACCTAGTCGTTATGTCACCCGAAAACTGGACATTGTTGATCACGGAGACGGAAATTCTGGGCGGTAGCAGAGACTTAATTCACTATCCTTTACAGGACGCCATTAGCCTTGCTGACTAATATGAATCAAGTATATAAATTAGCACAAAGATCATAAAACCTAGTTTTATGGATCACGAGCAAGAAGCTTACACAGCGAACTTGCGATTTAGTGCAAAGGTAGCCACTTATTGCTTTTGTATATATTGCGTTTCAAGCCGCACATAAAAGGAGACAGCGAAACCGCCCTTCCCAAATTGGTTGTGCCCATAAGTGGTGTAGCAAAGAACTCAGCGAAAGTCCTTTCCTATTACTGAGCCTGTTGCTTAAGGCTCAGTGTAGGTTGAATCTAGCGAAAATCATCAAAGATATGAAAAATGTGATGAGCGATAAGCGAAATCACAGGCGAAGCCATTCGCCTTATTATGTAGAATGGCTTAACTCAATTGAAAATGTGAATTATGTCTAAACATAACTTAGAGATGAAGATCTCAGGTCCTGGAGTGCAGATCAATCTTTATTGCATTGATAAGACCACTTTGCAGGCCTTGAAGGCCAATTCAAAATCTAATACTCCCAAAAAATACCATGAGATTCTCAATCTAAAAGGAATTGATGGTGAATTAATCTGTTGGGGCATAGATGTATTTGATGGTCCTCGTGAAATTTCTATCGAAATTGATGGCAAAACTTTTGAGATGGCCGAAGTTAGAAATGTGGATGATGAAGATGCCTCTCTTGAAGACTCAATGGGAAACATCTTGTTTTACAGCGATGAGACTATAAATGAGCTGGATGGTGAAATAGCTTCAGATCAATATGCATTAGTGGTCGTTGATAGATATAGCCTAGCAACTTTAAATGCTGGCTTTGAAACGGATGCTCCTATAGACATCAAAAATCTTAGACTGGAATTAAAAGACCTAGATACATCATCAGATTATTCAGGCGCCACTTGGCAGTTGGGCTTGGCTGATGATCTCGAGAAAGATGTCCAATCAATTTCTTATAACGGCCTTACTTGCGATTGTGAATTTCAGTGCTCAAATTTCGATTCTCAGGAAATATATCTTGTAGAGCGAGATTCCCAGGGTGACTGGCAGATTAGTAAGGATTCAGAAGCTTTGTTCCGCTAACGCAAAGATCATGGCATTTGAGCCATATCTTTTGTCATTTGCGCCATAGTTTTCCAGTAAAAAGTAGCTAAATAAAAAACTACACTTTTTCATGCAAAAGTGTAGTTATCTTGTAAGTCATTGAAATCGAAAGCCCTTTTTTCTGTGGCATTTAAGCCATAGTCGGTTGTCCAAACCAAACATCAGAAAACATACTGTAGCTGCGTATTTATTACAATTAAAGGACAGCTATATGCCACAAGCAAAATCGTTTAGTAGTACAGAGCTAACCCAAGTTTTGACATATGTAAAAACCACCAAACACAGCGTACGTAACCGTGCTATGTTGCTATTAACCCATTGGGGTGGGCTCAGAGTAGGGGAAGTAGCAGCCCTACGTATATGCGATGTTTTAGACCCTGAAAACCAGGTGAAAAGTGAGATCCGCTTATTGCCGGAGCAAACCAAGGGACGCCACCCAAGGACAGTCTTTCTCAATGAGCGCTTAAAAGCAGAGCTACAAGCGTTTGCCAATGAGATCACCAATAAAGACCGCAACCATGCCTTCTTCCCCACGCAAAAGCACCCAAAGCGAGGCTTTACAGCCAATACGCTGACGCAACACTTTAAAAGTATCTACAAAGCTTCTGGTATATCTGGTGCTACTAGTCACAGCGGGCGTAGAAGCTTTATTACTAACCTTGCAAGTAAAGGCATCGGAGTTAGGGTGCTCATGAGTCTAGCGGGTCATCGCAATATCAGTACTACGCAGGCTTACATTGATGTGAATGACGATATGAAGCGCATGGCAGTAGAACTCATTTAACTTTGCTGGGTCTGCCTACTTTACGGGTCTTTGATTCAAACTTGATAGCAAATGTACAAGGGGCATCTGTGGGAAAGCGTCCGCGAGCAGCATTTTCAGCAATAAGTTCTGCTTTTGCAATTAATTTGCTAGCGAGTACTTGTAAGCGCATCTTTTTTTCTGGCAAATTAAGCTCATTAGAAATAGGTTTACCATTTTTATCAATTTGAATTGCATGAGCTGGCGATAAACCTAGCTCATTTCCTATGGCCCAAAGTGGTTTGCCTACTTGATACATCTTTAATGCAATGGTGCCTAGCTTAATGGTGGGTTCACGCAGTTTTGATCGTACCAGCTCGTATTTCGGTTTTACAAGCTTGGGTTTTGACGTAATAAAAGTATTACTTCTTATGATTGCATTAATTTGCCTTAGTACCATCTGTTTGGTTTGATTAGTGGGAATAGCAACGATGAGACATTCTGGCTGAGCCATATCCTCCCAGAGCTTTTGTGAGTTAGAAATAATATTGCCACTCATAAGATTCTTATCGTCAGATTTGCCCACGGTAAAGCTTTGTGTCTTTGCTGCTTTAATGCCAAAGAGTTCTCGTCCGCGACTATCCCACCAACGACTCTCCGGTATGCGCCAAACATCCCCAAAATCCTCATAAGTCTTAGTGAGCTTGCTCCAATCCCGAGGCGAATTGGTGGGCAGGGTTTTTTGCCCCCTTTTAGTCCATTCAGACACCAGCTTGTAGCTGGGACTAAGTTTTAAGTAATCAACCAAGGCGTCATAGCGCCAATCAATAGCTGCGTATAAGCCGGCGCTCTCCCAACTACTGCCTTGATCCTTAAAACGAGGTAATTTTTGTCGATTTGCCATATTTAAATATTACCAGAATAGTGATTTATATATATGGTAATTTTTACAAACAGTAATAAATGAGATTCTTTCAATACGGGGTCTTCCCGTGATTAATGAAGGAATCAATGATGAAAACCGTAAGTCAAAATTTAATCAGCAAGCCCTCTATTACTCACTCTGCGGAGTGGTATGAGGGGTTTATGAATCTGAGAATGAAATCTCCCTCGGAATCAAAATTGGGTTACTCGAAAGAGATTGGGGTTTTGGATCCAGAAGTGATTGAAGTAACTAAATTAGCGGAGAAAATTAAATGGTCAAGTTATTTTATAAAGGCCTATTCAGGCGAGGCTAGAAAATTAAAACTTAATTCTTATGATCCAGAAGAATCTCGTATGTTTATTGCAAAAATTGGGAATAAGGAATTGGGTTTTATTCGTATTACTAACCACACAGATTATTTCCAGGGGCTTTATAGCGGTGAGATTTGGGGTATTGCAGAAGTATATGTGAAGCCACCATATAGAAGTCACGGCGTTGCATCGAAACTGATGAAGTATGTTTTGAGGCATAACCAGGTTAAGTCGATTTTCCTGGAGGAGGATCGATATAAGGAAAAGAAACGTTATTTCAACAAATTTGGATTTACGTATGAGGTACGAAGTGGCAATGGTCTTTCAAGATGCTACTTAAATTCTTTTGAAGAAGTTATTAGTAAAAAAGTATCCGAGATAAACCGGTCCAGTATGCTTTTTTCTTGAACCACATATCACTAGAATAATGAAAGGGAATAGTGATGAATTTGATTAATGAAGTGCAAGAAATAAATGCATTCAAGAAAGCTAGTCTAGTTATTGCTAAGACTTTAATTGGCCAGGCTGATGAATTAGCACGTGAACATGAAGAATTTAATGATAGATATATCATTTCAGGTCGAAAAGCCTTGTATGAGCTACTTGGAAAAATTTATGCCTTAGCTGAACGGTTGGATAGGAGTATTGATAGGGAAGACCAGGTTGCCATCTTAAGAAAGGTTTTATCTGAAAAGTACGGTATCCGTACACAGGAAAATACTTCAGATACTACAGTTCTCATACGTTATATAACCCAAGCGGATCGTAAAACTGCCCACGTCTATTCACGTGCAATTGAGACCGCTCGCCTGAATAAGATTGATAGCTCTAAATTTCCTGAGTATGTCGACCAGGCGGGTGGGGTAGAGCGTATACGCTCGGAGTCTGCTTGTAATCTCTTGATCCCAGATGAAGCTGTTGAAGTCAAGAGAACAAGAGAGAAAAGGCTTGAGCTAGCTCGGAAGTATCTAATAGCTCGCACCGAGCTCCCTCTTGCTAGTTTTAAGATGGGTAAGAAATATTTAAATACGCCTAAATCTGCCTCATTTATGCAATTTATTTGTTTGGAGCGTGATGGAAGATATTTTGTACTTGCGGAACAGGTACTTGAACAAAAAAATGATCATAGGATGTTGGAGCAGATTTCGGATAAGTTTTGTTCAGATTTGAAACGTGCAACTAATAGCGTTGATATTTTTTATAAAAAGGCTATGCAAAAAAGAAGGCGAAGGATAATCAAGGAAATATGTAGGAAGCGCCCCGAGTTGGCTAATGGAATGCTGGCAGCATTTCGCCGGAAAAAGTAAAGTGTGCCCTCTAATTCTGTTAATTAGACATAAGGCGCCTTAAATAGGGGCTATTAATACAAACTTCTTTCAAATTAATTATTAATGTAATAAGCTTTATGAGCGACTATTTAACAAGTAACTAAGGATTAATTATGTTTGGATTTGGGAGCAAGAAACAAGAATCCGCAATGGATCAGTTCATTAAAGCCATTTATGGAGACCCGCCACCAGCAAAAAGAGCGAATTTATCTGCCGCTATTGATCTTGCTGGAGAGTTATTAATGGGAGAGGTGTCAGAGAAGGAAATCTCAATTATCGGCACCAAACTTGAGAGTGGCCCTATCCCCTATTCAACACATGATTTGGCTCTGTCCATAGCTTTGAATTTTTTCAAGGATCCGCAATACTTACCTAAGCTTGGTATGGCTCAGATGATGGCGAGAATGACAATGCTTGAGTGGTTCCAGGAAAATAAAGTAGCTCCCTTGCTTGTTAAGAGTTTTGAAGACACCTTGTATAAGTTATATAAGTAAAGCTTGCTCACTACACATTTGCTTACACACCGACACTGACCACCCGCAGATCCCCTGTTTGTGGGGGTCTATCATGGGCTTCTGCTCTCATAATCCTTTGGTCCCAGGTTCAAGTCCTGGTGGGCCCACCAACATAAAAGCCTCTAACATTTTTTGTTAGAGGCTTTTTCTTTAAGCATTTATCAATCAAAATACCCATAGTTAATAATTTCTGGAATGCTAGTCAAATTCGGGTAATCCCAATCAGAGCAAGAAGTAGGCTCAAAAACAGCAATTGGCTGCCTTATAGTAGTCAAGCAGTCTTTTAATATAGGTTCCAAAAATAAACTTTTCAATCTATGATGGAACCTTCTAACGGAGATCCATCATGTCTATTAACGTGAAACTGTCAGAAAAGCTAGTTGAGCAAGCCAAAATGATTGGAAGTATTGAGCATCGCTCAGTGCCCAAACAAATTGAGTATTGGTCTCAGATTGGCAAAATTGCCCAAGAAAATCCAGACTTACCTTTTTCTTTGATTCGGGAAATTTTAATTGCCGATCAAGAGTCTACTGTTGGCGATTACGTTTTTAACTAATGCGTTTACTGGTCGGCTACTTTTATAAGGGCCACTAAAAAACTGCATACCCCACAAAAGTTAGAGTTAGATGCCGCGCTCAAACTTATCTGCAAAGATCCTACTATTGGAGAAGCAAAGCTAAGAGATTTATTGGGGATATATGTCTATAAATTTAGACTATTTCAGCAGCGGTGTTTATTAGCTTATCGAATTTTAGATGCAGAAAGCATCAAGCTTTTAACGTTTCGATCGCATGAAAATTTCTATCGAGATTTAAAGCGCTAAGATGAATAGTTCATTAGCTCTCCAAGCCTTTCGCAAATACGGATCAATATTCTTTTGTCTAAGTAGAGTATCACTACTTATAGTCACTAGGAACATCCGCTAACAGCACGACCTTAACTAAATATTACAGGACACTATTTATCTCTTTGGTTGATGAATGGATTTATTAGATAAAGTAATTTATAGGTGTTTTTAAGTAACTTACACCATTACTTTCAGGAGTGGGATACTTCCCTGCGCGAATATTTATTTGTATAGATGGGATAATTAAGTTAGGTAAAGTTAATGTTTTATCTCTATTTGATCTAAGCTCGACAAATTGTTCTTCTGTTACCCCAGTATGAACATGAATATTTTTTTCTTTTTGTTCCTTGATGGTGGTCTGATAAGAAATATGTTGTCTATCTTGAGGTGGATAATCGTGACAAAGATAAACTAAGGTATCATCAGGATAAGAGTAGAGTTTTTGAATCGACCAATACAATGAGCTCGCATCTCCTCCAGGAAAGTCACAGCGTGCTGTTCCTACATCAGGCATGAATAATGTATCACCAACAAAAAGACAGTTTTCAATTCGATAAGCTAGACATGCAGGGGTATGACCAGGGACGGTAATTGCTTCGCAGATGGATTCACCAAATTGAATACAATCTTTATCATTCAACAGAATATCAAAGTCGCTTCCATTAGGTATAAATTCATTGCCAAGATTGAAAATGTCTTTAAATACAGACTGAACACCTGTAATAGTCTTACCAATAACCAATTGCCCGCCCAGTGCTTGTTTTAAATAATAACCTGCACTGATATGGTCTGCGTGAGCATGGGTTTCTAATATATAGTCAACAATAAGATTGTTTTGTTTAACAAAATGAATGATTTCATCAGCTGAATGAGTATGAAACCGCCCAGATTTTTGATCAAAATTTAATACCGAGTCGATGACTAAAGCATGTGCATCATTAGGGGAATAAACCACGTAAGAAAATGTCCATGTCTCTTTATCAAAAAATGGATGTATTACGTGGTTTTTCATCATTGATTAATTGACTTCCAGTAATTCCACATCAAAAATAAGTTTGGCATTAGGGGGAATAACACCACCTGCACCACGGCTACCATACCCTAAATGAGGAGGAATAATTAAGGTTCTCTTACCCCCAACCTTCATTCCAGCCACGCCTTCATCCCAGCCTTTTATAACTTGTCCTGCACCAAGTGGAAACTGAAAAGGTTGGTTACGATCAACTGAACTATCAAATTTTTGGCCTTTATGATCCGTTGCGTTAGGATCATATAACCAACCAGTATAGTGAACCGAGACTTCTCGTCCTGCTTTAGCAGTGGCCCCTGTCCCAATCACATGATCAATCATTGTTAAGCCGTCTAGTGTCATTGTGGTTTTCTCCGTAGAACCTGAAAAACTATTATGGGCTATGAAAAAAGAAGCAAAAAAAGCAATAAAAAAAACCAGCAGTTTTTTCATAGAATCTCCTCAAAACGTAAATAGTAGCATGATTATTTTAAATGCTCAGTCCAATATTTCTCTAATCGTTGTAGCGAAATGGGAAATGTGGTTTTCATGGGTTGAGCGTATAAAGAAATATAAAATTCTTCTAACATTTTAGCAAATTGTTTAGTATGTGAGGATTGACCATATTTTGAGATATGGTCAGTCAGTCTTTTCTTAAAAGGCAGAGACTGTTTACATTTTTCTAAATCCTGCCGAGTATCTAAACTATACCTTTCAAGACGAATAATGAGTCCCTCTAGATAGCGTGGTACCAGCATTAGTTCATCAAATGTCAGATTAGTCCACATTGACCAATTCATTAAGGATTCAAAATGGGTAGCTATATCTGTTAATGAGACATTATTAGAAGATTTTTTTAACTTGTCTGTATGTGAGTAATAACGTTTTGCCAGTTCGATTATCTTTCGATGAACATTATTTAACTGATTAAGATAGGTGGTTAGGTTTGATTTAGTAAAGAGATAGAATTGATTAAATGCTTCTTCATCTTTAATAGTGGTATTAAAAGTAGTTAAACAGTGTCTTAGAAGAAGGTGAAGCCATGCTTTTTTTAGCCATACCTCAATAGGAGAAACAGGAGGATGTGCAAGTTTCGATAACAATAATCCCATTTCTTTACTATTTGAGAAATTTTTATCAATGTTATTTAACCAAGATTTAAATTGAATTTCAAATAGTCTTACAATTCCTTGCTGCGTTGTATTTTTTGCTTCAGTAGGATCTTCAACAGCACGAATAAAGAGATGATCGTTCTCATTAACGAGAGCAGGAAACACTCTAACTGTCATCTCTTGTTTTACAATATCAATGTACTCAGGTAAGGTTCCAAAGTTCCATTGTGTGATTTCTGCTAATTGTAAAAGCGGATGGCTAAGTTGTTGTTTTTCTTTTTCTAGACGTTGCTTGAGCTTATCTTTTAACGTGCTTAGAGACCTAGATTGAGCGATCTCTTGCAGAGAATCATCAACCACACGGATATTCATTAATAAATGATCTGATAGTGTATTAGGCCAATTATCTGGTTGTATTTTTTGTTGATAACGCTTTGCAATAAATTCTTCTAAACAGTTTTTTAGTGATCCATTTTTTTCTGAGTAACAATCTAAAAATTCTGTGATGAATTTTGGAACAGGAACTAAGTTACGTCTTATCTGCTGAGGTAAGCCTTTAATTAATTGTTGAATTTTATCTCGTATCAATCCAGGAACAAGCCACTCGAGGTTACTCTCCTGTAAGGTCACTAACAGGGGAAGTGGGACAGTAATGGTTACTCCATCAAGAGAATGTCCCGGTTCAAATCGATAGGTTAAATCGTAGGTATGATTGTTTATAGTTAAGGTATCAGGATATAAAACGATGGTTGTTGAAATACTATTATGTTTTTTTAATTGGTCTGGTGTGAATAATAGCTGTTGTTTTTCTAGTGATGAACGCTTTTGATACCAATTTTGTAACTCTTGTGCTTTAGTAATGTGAGAGGGAATATATTGTCGATATAAATTTACTATCGCCTCTTCATCGATAAGTACATCTTGGCGTCGTGTTTTATGTTCAATCAGAGCCACATTTTCAATAGTTTCATGATTAACTCGTATAAAGTCAGGTATGTTTTTTTCAGACTCTTGTAGTACACACAGATGACGAAGCAATAGTGTGTGTGCTTGTTCAGGATCACGTTGTGATAGTGACACCTTTCTTCTATTTATAATTTGTAAACCATACAAAGAGCCATTTTCATAGGCTATAGCTTGACCTTGTTGAGGATCCCATTCACCTGGAGTCAGGGTATAGTGCATTAATTGCTTAGCATATTCCTCAACCCAGTGATTTTGAATTTGACTTACTATTCGTGCTTGTAACAATCCTGTATCAAGAATATCTGCTGCCATAATCCATTTTGGTTTTTTCGACGCTAAAGTAGATCCTTTACTTATTTTAAATTTTAAGCTTCTCACACCCTGATAGTGCTCTAACTCCGTATGATAATAGCCAATTTGACTAATTAAACCACTTAACAATGCACGATGTAATTGTTCATAGGTGGCTTCTTTGTCGTTAGGTATGATATGAAAACCTTGAGCAGTTTGTTTGATTTGATGATGTAATTCATGCCACTCCCGCATTCTTTTGTAGTTTAAGAAATGTTCGTGACACCAACGTATTTGTTGTTTTCTACTTTTTCCTTGTTCTTTTAGGTAGGCATGCCATATGTTTATGATAGTAACAAAGTCAGATTGAGGGTCAGCAAAGAGTTTATGTTGTTGATCAGCTTGTTGTCGCCATTCAAAGGGACGTTCACGTGGATCTTGTATACTCAAAAAAGAGGTAATAATGAGAGCTTCCGTGACGCTATGATAATCTTGTGCGGCAATTAAAATACGTCCTAGATGCGGATCAATAGGAATTTTAGCAATTTGTTTCCCTAAAGCTGTTAGTTGGTATTGGTGATCAATGGCACCTAGCTCGAGTAATTCAATACGTCCACTTTGTATGGCTTTTGGTGAGGGAGGGTCGATGAAGGGAAAGTGTTCTATTTCACCCAGCTCGAGATAAGCCATTTTTAGCATGACCCCTGCCAGAGAACTTCTCAATAATTCTGGAGTAGTGAAAGCGGGTCGACTGAGATAATCCTCCTCACTGTAAAGGCGAACACAGATACCAGGGGCAATACGTCCTGAACGTCCTGCCCGTTGTTGCGCTGAGGCTTGAGAGTTTTTCTCTATGAGCAATTGATCGATTTTATTACGTTGGCTGAAGCGTTTAACTCTCACTAAACCACCGTCTATCACATATCGAATTCCAGGGACAGTGAGTGAGGTTTCAGCAACATTAGTAGATAAAACGATTCTTCTTTGGCCAGTTGTTTTAAAAATTTTATCTTGTTCCTCTTGAGATAACCTAGCATATAAAGGAACAATTTCTGTATGAGGAGGTTGTTGTCTTTTCAACGAATCGAGGGTATCTCTGATATCTCTCTCGCCCGGAAGAAATACCAGAACATCTCCTTGATAGGTTTCTTTCATTAAGTCATCTATTACATGTAAAAGATGACTTTTAGTATCTCGTTCTTCTTCGTCTTCTTGTTCATCATTTTCATCAATTAAAGGAGGACGGTATCGTATATCCACAGGATAACTTCTGCCACTCACTTCAACAATTGGAGCGCCATTAAAAAACGCTGAAAATTTTTCTGTTTCAATGGTTGCTGAGGTGATAATCAGTTTTAAGTCTTGTCGTCTGGGCAGTAAATTTTTTAAATAGCCCAATAGAAAATCAATATTTAAACTTCTCTCGTGAGCCTCATCAATAATAATGACATCGTATGCTTTGAGTAGGGGGTCATGATGGATTTCTGCTAATAAAATACCATCTGTCATAACTTTTACTGAGGTAAGCTTGGGGTTTACTCTGTCCTGAAAACGAATTTTGGTGCCTACTCCCACACCAACTTCAGTTTTTAATTCAAAGGCCAAGCGTTGTGCAACCGATCGTGCAGCCAGACGTCGGGGTTGGGTACAACCGATCATTTTGGTTTGTCCAAAACCGAGACTAAGACACATTTTAGGGATCTGAGTGGTTTTCCCTGATCCTGTTTCACCACATAAAATTAGTATTTGATGACTTGATATAAGAGATTGAATCTCTTCTAGATGTTCATGAATGGGCAATGAGCCATCAAACTCTGGACTCAAGGCAGTTTTTTCCATGGTAGTTATGATTTAGAGTAAAGATATAAGCGCTCGCTGTGGTCACCAGGACGAGATCCACTCCATAGTAGTGTGCCTTTTATAGAGGGATAAATACGGTGACGAGGATTATCTTGAATGAGAATTAAGTGGCAATTTTTCCCACGATTAATTTCTTCGCGCTCAGTATGTAGGTTAAGGTAGTACTCGAGTAAACCACGTTGTGGTTCTCCTAAACCAAGGCTTGCTACACAATCTTGATTATTAACTAAATGAGTTGATAAGGATGCCATTACAGAAGTGTATCCTCTAGCACGTTCTATGTAAGGTAACCAGAGAGTCATTAATAATAACCATGTGACAGTTAATCCGACAGACCAATTTATCAACGCTCGTCTGGCATTTTGATGAGAGCGCATAATGGTTACTATCCATAATAAGCTGATAAATAAAGCAAAGAGAAAGGGCAGAACATGAAACTGTGCTCTATAACCGGGTAATTTGTCATCTAACACATTTACAATACTTTCTGGAAAATTCAAAAGTTGCGCAATCCAACCAAGCCAAAGAACAAGGGTGATTAAACCGAAAGTAATCATCCCAAACCAATCAAGCGCGTGAGCTGTTCCTCTTTTTAATAAATCAATATTTCCGCCAGCCAATAATGAGAGAGGAACTAAAAGTACTAGTGTATAAAATTCATTAGGTTGTGTACAAAAGCCCAGCACAAAGTAAAACCACAATATGGTTAACATAATAAAGCGTATAGATGGTCTTGATCTTAAGGCTTTCCCCCCATACCAAACTACTCCTAAAGCAAGAGGGGCTGCAGGAAAGGCGAACCAAATACTTACACCAAGATAATACAGTGGACTTGTTGTAAGAATAAACCATTTTTCAGGATGCAAAAATGGTTCTACAAGTCTAATCCACCATTGCTGAAACTCATGTGGATGATGTAAATGAAGCGCGTAGGGCCAAATAACCAAGAAAGGTGCCAGAGTAACTGCAATAGCAAATAAATAAAAAAGTGGGTTTTTGGGTTTTACGGGTCTAATAACTATCGGACTAAAAATCATCAGTGGTAACAATAGCCCAATAGCTATTGGACCAATAGATAAAAACGCTATACCAAGCCCAGTTCCTGCTAATAAACCAGCCCATACAGATTGATTCCTCGACCAAGGAATAGCTACCAATACCATGGTAGTACCCGTAATCCAAGACAGATGTGAACTCATCTCATGGGCGCGTAGCAACAATCCCACGCAGCCCATAAGCAAAATGACGCTCGCACGCATTGCCCTAACACCAAATAAAGTGTATCCACCTAATGCTGTAATAATAAAAGTGAGAGCCATGAATAGACCGCTTGCGAGCCTTGCTGCATCTGCAGGATTAATCCAGCCTTCAAAGGCTCGTTGTATTAGAGCTGCGACCCAAAAATAAAAAGGGGGGGTATTGAAATAAGGCTCTCCACCCAAAGTTGGATACAACCAATGTCCACCATGATTTAAGTGGTAAACAATACCTTGGCTGACGGCTTCGTCATATTTCCAGGGAGAGTGACCTGTGAGACCGGGAATAAGCCATGCAAAACAGATTAATACAAAGAGTATGGTTTTACCTGGGGTAAATTTTCCGTCAAAACTTAGGGACTTTTTGTTGGAGAGAAGTGATAGCACGTGATCTCCAGTTAGACTAAAGGCAGCGCGATCGCTGCCTTTTTATGCTGTATAAAATGATTACTTACGAGCGTATTTTTGGCGGAATTTCTCAACACGACCTGCAGTATCCACAATTTTTTGTTTACCGGTGTAAAAAGGATGGCAAGCTGAGCAAACCTCAACAGAGAGGTTTGGTTTACCAAGTGTTGATTTGGTAACAAATGAGTTGCCGCAACTACAAGTAACAGTTACGTCTTGATATTCTGGGTGAATTTCGGGTTTCATAATCTTTTATCCTAAACAATATGTCGGGGTATACGACACTAAGCCCAATATTATGACTTAAAACGCTATTTATGGCAATAAGGATGTTGGAACTTAACTATCCTCTACGCATAGAATCAAAAAAGTCCGCATTGTTCTTTGTAGCTTTAATTTTATCTAGTAAAAACTCCAATGCTTCAATCTCATCCATTGGATAAAGCAACTTACGTAGAACCCAGATTTTCTGAAGAACCTCTTGTTTGAGTAACATTTCTTCACGGCGTGTACCTGAGCGGTTAACGTTAATAGCTGGATAGATTCGTTTTTCGGCCATTCTTCTGTCCAAATGAATCTCCATATTACCCGTGCCTTTAAACTCCTCGTAAATCACATCATCCATACGAGATCCAGTATCTACAAGCGCTGTGGCAATGATGGTCAGTGACCCACCTTCTTCAACATTGCGCGCTGCGCCAAAGAAACGTTTTGGACGTTGCAAGGCGTTGGCATCAACCCCGCCTGTTAGCACTTTACCTGATGAGGGAATAACGGTATTGTAAGCTCTGGCTAAACGAGTGATAGAGTCAAGTAAAATAACCACGTCTCGTTTGTGTTCTACTAAACGTTTTGCTTTTTCAATAACCATTTCAGCTACTTGTACATGACGTGTGGCTGGTTCATCAAAAGTAGAAGAAACCACTTCACCACGAACTGAACGTTGCATTTCAGTTACTTCTTCGGGACGTTCATCGATTAATAAAACGATTAGATGTGCATCCGGATTATTTGAGGAAATAGAATGTGCAATATGTTGCAACATAACAGTCTTGCCGCTTTTAGGGCTTGCAACGAGTAACCCACGCTGTCCCTTACCAATTGGCGCAACAATATCAATAACGCGACCAGTGAAATTCTCTTCTGCTTTGATATCACGTTCTAATATAAGTGGTTCTGTTGGGAACAGTGGAGTAAGGTTTTCAAAAAGAATCTTGTTTTTTGCTTGTTCAGGTGGTTCACCATTCACTGCATCCACTTTAACTAAAGCAAAATAACGCTCACCTTCTTTAGGAATCCTAATTTCACCTTGAATACTATCGCCGGTATGTAAATTAAAACGCCTGATTTGTGAGGGCGAAATATAGATATCATCAGGGCTTGCCAAGTAAGAGGTTTCAGGTGATCTGAGAAAACCAAAACCATCCTGGAGAACTTCAAGGGTACCTTCTCCATATATACTTTCGCCTTTTTTAGCTTGATTTTTTAATAAAGCAAATATTAACTCTTGTTTTCGTAGTCGATTGGCACCTTCAATTTCATTTTTAATAGCCATTTCGACTAATTCGGTAACGTGAAGTGTTTTTAGGTCAGATAAATGCATAGAATTAATAAAAATTTAAAAATATGATTTTGGGAAAATATATAGTGGAATTTGAAGGTTAAGATTACTGTTGGTTCTGTTACACAGTATTTACTGATACTGTGCAACAGAATTTACGCTTTTTAAAGGTGACTGTCAATAAACGCGCTTAATTGTGATTTTGATAAAGCACCAACCTTGGTTGCTTCAACATTACCATTCTTAAACAGTAACAATGTTGGAATACCTCTGATACCAAATTTTCTTGAAGTTTCAGGGTTATCATCAACATTTAATTTAGCGATTTTTAATTTACCTGCGTAATCCTTTGAAATTTCTTCAAGAATAGGGGCGATCAATTTACATGGACCGCACCACTCAGCCCAGAAATCCAAAAGTACAGGGGTACTGGCTTGTAAAACGTCAGCATCAAATGAACGATCACTCACGTGTATTATTGATTCACTCATGATTTTCCTCTGAAAAAACAAACTTGAATTGTGTTTGATGAATCAGATGATTCATCGAAATTTAATTCATTTTAACCCAATTCATTATTGTCGCATAGTAGTTACAAAGTTGTCAGAAAAAGCAATTAGTTGTTTAAAATGACAAAATACTCTCGCTTACATAGACATTTTAAATCTTAATTAATTCAATTTTAGTATTTGTGATAGGCCTTTTAGTGCTGTTAGAATGTTTATTTTAGGTTAGGAGAGTGCTGTCATGACGTATGTGGTGACTGAGTCTTGTGTTCGTTGTAAATATACTGATTGTGTTGATGTTTGCCCAGTTGACTGTTTTCGTGAAGGACCTAACTTTTTAGTTATTGATCCTGATGAATGTATTGACTGTACCTTATGTGTCGCTGAATGTCCTGTTGAAGCGATCTATGCTGAAGATGATGTTCCTGAAAACCAACGTGCCTTTATTGCAATTAATGCTGACCTTGCGAAAGTGTGGAAGCCTATTATTGAACGTAAGGACCCTTTAGAGGATGCTGATGAGTGGAAAGACGTGAAGGACAAACGAGACTTCTTAGAGAAATAACATCATCATGGGCGCTATTAGCAACAGCCCATGAAATAAAGACGATAATTGAGCAATATCCTGAGGGTAGGGGAGTCACTGTAGTCGTCCCACACGCAAAACTTATTCCCCACCTCGAATCATTGGTTTTCTCATATGCTAGATATGTACATATCACAACTTTTTCACTATTGGCAGAACAGGTTCCCTTACATGGTCAAATTGTTGGGGAATATGAACGCCAACAATTGGTTTATGATGCATTAGTAGAAAATAGTTGGTTTGAAGAGCATTATCGCTGGCATTTCGCACAAGAGTCAGTGAGGTTAATGGATGAATTAAATCTCCAAGGTATTATTTGGCCAAATAACGAATCAGAATTAGCGCAGACTCTTGCAAGTGCTTATCAGTCAGCTCTATCACAGCCTCTTCAGTTTGAAGCACGAGTTGTTCATACACTTTGGCAACTACTTCATGATTCTTCCCGCTATTTATCAAGCTCAATGGCATATATAGCGCGCCTAAAAAACTTGCCTAAATATTGTTCAATGAATGTATTGATGGTGATGGAGGCAAGCATTCGTTACCCGGCGGAGAGACAGTTTCTAGAAGATATCAGTGATAACGTATTAATAAAGATAATTGCAACAGAACCCATCCAGCATTCTAAATTAAGAGATTGGTTGTCGAATTTATGGTTACATCGCTCAGACATAGCGCTTGTAGATTGGGCGAATTCTTATAAAACACGATGCCATGATAGTCCATTAATTAATCGGGTTAATTTGGTTGCTTGCGATTATTTTGAGCAAGAGACTGAGTTTGCTGTGTCTTGGATTGAAGCAAGAATAAAAAACAATCAAGTCCCTGTGATGGTAATTGCTCAAGACAGACAATCTGTAAGACGGTTACAGGCTTGTTTATCTTCTAAAAATATTCCTTTTGAAGATACTACAGGTTGGATATTTAGCACTACCACTGTAGTTGCGGCTATTAAGGTTTGTTTGAATTTAGCTCAACGAGGTTTTTCAAGGCAAGGTTTATTTGAGTTGTTTCATATACCGTGGTTTATGGGCGATGAAGAGGAAAATGAACGTTGCCAATTAATTGAACAGCTTATTAATGATATTGGACAGTTCTCTAACCAAAGCCAGTTAAATAAATGGTTAGTAAATGTGACTGTATTAGAAGAAGAAAATAATAATAAAACGAATAAGATAAAAAGAGCTCTTTTAACTGGATTATCATTATTTCAACATAGAAGATTAAGTCTTAGTGGATGGATCAATCAACTGTTTCAATTATTAGAGTGTTGGTCTATGTACACATCTTTAACTAAAGATATGGCGGGACAACAATTCCTGGAGTATTTGCAACAACTCCTTTCAAATAAACAACATCAACAAGGACTTTATGCTTTTAATGAATGGGTGGGATGGTTGGAAGAAGTACTAGAAAGTAGTTATTTTAAACCTGAATATACTAATCCTGTAGTTACTTTTAGCCAATTGTCTCAGTCATTGTATATATCATCAACAGCCACTCTTGTCCTTGGTATAGATAGTACTCAGTTACCATATATTCCAGTTAACCCCATATTTGGTGAATCTGTAAGAAAAGTATTTGGTTTGCCCCTGAGAGAAGATTTTTTAGAGGAATCGACAAAAGATATAATGGAGTTGATTGAGCATTCCAATACAATAGTGATGACCTATCGTACACAAATTAATGGAGCCCAATCCGTATTGGCACCCATGATTGACCTCATGGAAAATACCCATAAATATATGTATGGAAGTTCTCTTTTTATTAGTACACAATCATCTAATATAGAGAATCAGTCAATTCAGGTAACTAGGCCAAAGGTATCTATTCCCGCTAATAAATTCCCTCAAACGGTTACTGCATCGTTTTATCAAAGAGTTATGAATTGTCCTTATCAGGCATTTTTATATGATATTTTGTGTGTAAAAAAACCTTTCCCAGTCACCGAAGGCGTGACAAAAGCGGAGTTTGGCCAATTGGTTCACCGAGTACTTGAAAAAGTTGTTGTGTTTAAAAAATGTCATCCTAACCAGACTTGGCACGATTGTCTTATGCAGGTAACAGACAGTCTCTGGCAACCATTATTAGAAGAGGATCCTTACTGGCAGGCTTGGTATGTGTACTGGTGTTCTTTGATTCCGGTTATTTCAGAATGGTTTGATAAACGAGAACAAGCTAATTGGCAAACAATTGGCATTGAGCAACATATAAATAAGTTAAAACATAATTCGCGGGGTGAGGAGTTTGAATTAGTTGGTAATATCGATAGATTAGATACTAAAGTTGAAGATGGACAACAGATTACAGAAATCTTAGATTATAAATTACGAAGTAGTAAACACATTATAAGAAAAGATATTGAATCAGGAGAAGAAATTCAACTTCCTTTCTATGCCCAATTACTTGATGAGCTAGAGCCAAAAACCAGTTATGTTTTTCTTGAAGATCAACCCATACGAGAAGTGAGTATTAATCATCTATCTGAGTTAAGCGAAAAAATTATGGAGAGATGGTTTGATATTGTAAATGATACACGTAATGGCATAAGTTGGCCTGCAAATGGGACAACCAAAACCTGCGAGTATTGCCAATATCAAGGTGTTTGCCGTCGTCAATATTGGAATTAATATGAATACTTCACTGTTGAGGACATACGAAGCACTTAATCCAGAGCGCTCTGTGATAGTGGATGCTTGTGCTGGAACGGGAAAAACTTGGTTATTAGTTTCGCGAATTATTCGTTTACTTTTAGATAATGTTCCTCCTAATCAAATTGTTGCAATTACCTTTACAAGAAAAGCAGCATCAGAAATGCAAGTACGTTTACGAGAATGGAGTCATCAATTAGCATTTGAACATGACTCTTGGGTAATTGATTTTCTAGTAGAAAGAGGAATTACTCATCAGCAGATAAGTAACTATTTACCTCGTGCCAGAAAGCTCTATCAAAATCTAATGGCACAACCTGGTGTTGTTATAAATACTTTTGACGAATGGTTTTTGTCTTTAATTAAACAAGCACCCTTATCCTCATCAATACAATTTGATGTAAATCCTGGAATTGATCGTTTGTCGATTCGTCAGGAAGCATGGCTATCATTATTAAAAAGAATTGAATTAAATAATGATCACGCTGAGATAAATAATTTAATTAAAAAAATAGGTACCGAATCTCTTAGACAAATATTATTTGAAGGAGCTAACTGGCGTGTTGAGTGGCAATTATTTACACAACACAATAACCCTAAATTAGTATGGGAAAAAATAGATTTTGAACAAGCAGGGGCAATCAATCCTCAAGACATGATGAACGACTCTAGAGTGAATGTATTAGCCTTAGCATTAATTCAGCAATTAACACAATTAACTCCTGCTTTACAAAGACAAGCTCAAGAATTGTCTCTACTTATATCCACTTCAGAACAAGTGTTAGATTTCATTGAGTGGACTTTTACTCAGGAAGGATATGGTACTCCAAGACAGAATATTGCTAATGCCTTAAATGCAGTTCAGCAGAATCAGTTGTGGTTAGATTGGGTAGATTTAATGGAGCGGTATAGAGAGGGGGTTCGGCTTGAGTTTACTCGGCAGTTAAATTTACAACTCTTCACTTGCCTTGATGCATACATACAAGAGTTGATTCGTCTTAAAAAGATTAATCGTGAAGCAGATTTCTCTGATATAGCCTATTGGATCTATCAGCTATTGAGAGATCCAATACAAGCACCACATTGGTTCTATCGATTAGACACTCGTTTCCAACAAGTTCTAGTAGATGAGTTTCAAGATACCAGTCCGTTACAGTGGCATATTTTAAAACAGTGGTTTGTTAATGCTCGAGAGTCAGATTCTTCTCTGAGATTATTTATTGTAGGGGATCCTAAACAAGCGATATATCGTTTTAGACGGTCGGATAGTCGAGTTTTTGAAGAGGCAAAGGAGTTGTTGTTAGCTCAATATGACGCTTTACAATTAACTCTGTCTCAGTCTTATCGTAGTTATCAAGGAATTATTAACTTAGTTAATCGTTTATTTGAAAACAAGTCATCTTTTCCTCATGTTGCTCATCAAGCAAAAAACAATACAGATAAAGGATTGGTAAAACTTATTGTAGACAAACAAAATCGTAAACTTGAAACCAATAAAAAAGCCTATTCGGATAATCTATTACGTCATCCATTAAAAACGGCTCGTGAAGAATATGAAATGAATCCTACAGGGGCAATGGCTGTTGCTCACCTACTCAATGACTCTGTTGGGAAGAGAGATATCTTAACAGGGCAAGGGAAAAAAACACTAGAGTATAGTGATATATTAATTCTCGCCAGACGACGACAAACACTGATAGAGTTTGAAGAAGTATTCAGAGACCTAGGTATTCCATTTATTAGTCAGCAAAAAGGCCAACTATTATTTTTTTTGGAAATTGAAGATATTTTAAGTTTGCTAAAAGTGTTGGTCTATCCAATGGATAATTTAAGTTTAGCCAAAGTTTTAAAATCCCCTGTTTTTAATCGCACAGATACAGATTTATTGAGGTTTTCTCAAGATCTCTCATGGTGGCATCAATTGTCGTCCATATCTTGCTTTAACGATGTTTTCCTTTTACTGGACCACTGGAGGAAACTGTCACAACAGGTTCCCGTTCATGATTTGTTAGAAACGATACTAATTGAAGGAAAAGTTCTACAGTCCTATCAAGCGTGTTTATCTTTTGAGCGCTATTATCAGGCACAGTCAAATATTGACGCTTTTTTAGAGTTTACTCTATCGTGGAATAGTGGACGTTATCCTAATCTAGTGCGTTTTCTTATGGAAATGGATGAATTACGTAATGATGAGTCACAAGCTCCTGATCAAGGCATGCTTTCAGCTACAACCAATGCTGTTAAATTAATGACGATTCATGGAGCAAAAGGTTTAGAGGCACCAATGGTATGGTTAGTTGACCATGATGGATGGCGTGCTAAGGGGAAAAGTCATTTTTGGTATGTAAATTGGTTACCTGAGCACGCTTATCCTGATTACTTTTCTTATGTGCCTGAGAAAAAAATGATTCCCAAAACTCAGTTGTTTTACTTGGATAGAGAGGAAGCGTTACTTCAACAGGAAGAAAATAATTTATTGTATGTTGCTATGACAAGAGCTCAGAGTGAGTTATATATTCTGGGAGGAGTTGAGGAAAAAGAGACCGCTTGGATCAAAGAATTAATAAATCTAAAAAACATTCATCCTGATTTGTTAATAGTTGAAGAGTATCAATAAAAAGAGCTGAAAACTATTTCAGCTCTTTTTAGATTAAAAACTAACTATTAATTAACAAATATTATTACGCAGCAAAATTCTTTGCAGCAAATTCCCAGTTAACTAAATGAGCGAGATAAGTCTCGACAAACTTAGGACGTAAGTTGCGATAATCAATGTAATAAGCATGTTCCCATACATCAATACATAGAACAGCTTTATCTCCAGTAGTAAGTGGTGTACCCGCTGCGCCCATGTTAACAATATCAAGGCTGCCGTCTGCTTTTTTTACCAACCAAGTCCAACCAGAGCCAAAATTTCCAACCGCAGCAGTTTGAAAGGCTTTTTTAAACTCATCTACAGAACCCCATTTCTTATTAATGGCATCAAGTAATGCGCCAGTTGGCTCTCCGCCACCCTGTGGGCTAAGACAATGCCAGAAAAAGGTATGATTCCAAACCTGGGCCGCATTGTTGTAGATTCCGCCTGCAGGTGCTTTTTTTACGATTGATTCTAAATCCAAGCTTTCAAACTCAGTTCCTTTAATCAGGTTATTGAGGTTCACTACATAGGCGTTATGATGTTTACTGTAATGATAATCAAAGGTTTCTTCGCTCATATGCGGTACTAAGGCATTTTTGGCGTAAGGCAGAGCAGGTAACTGGTGTTCCATGAGATTCTCCATGTTTATGAAAGTTTAGACTAATTCTATAAAAATAATAAGAAAAAGAAAACAAAAAAATCCCTCTAGGGTTTTTCTACCTAGAGGGAGTGAGCGTTACACTGATGTTGGAACAGGTTTTTCTGGGTTTATGTTGTATTTCTTAATAGCTTCAGATACTACCTCAGGTTTGATTTTACCTTCCTCAGCCAGGGCATTAAGGGCAGTAATTGTTACGTAATAACGATCAACCTCAAAGAAGTGTCTGAGTTTGGCTCTGGTATCAGAACGACCAAATCCATCGGTGCCTAAAGTCACATATTTACCTGGTACAAAAGCTCGAATTTGCTCAGCAAAGGTTTTGATGTAATCTGTTGCAGCAATAACTGGCCCATTGGTATCTTTTAGGCAGTTTTCCACATAAGACAGTTTTCTTGGTGCGGTTGGATGTAGACGATTCCATCTGACAGTATTCTGTCCCTCACGTGCAAGCTCATTGAAACTTGTTGCGCTCCACACTTGGCTATTGATACCCCAATCTTCAGCCAGCAGCTCTGAGGCGGCAATAACTTCACGTAATATGGACCCACTACCAAGTAATTGAACTTCAGGGCCTTTATGTTTTTCTTGGCGAGCTTTAAATAAATACATTCCTTTTAAGATACCAGCCTCAACTCCCTGGGGCATTGCGGGGTGGGAGTAATTTTCATTCAAAGTGGTTATATAGTAGAAAATGTTTTCTTGCTCTTGATACATTCTTCTTAAACCATCTTGCATAATGACGGCGACTTCATAGGCGAAGGTGGGGTCATAAGACACGCAATTAGGAATAAAGCTTGCATGAACTTGGCTATGACCATCTTGGTGTTGTAAGCCTTCACCATTTAAAGTAGTACGACCTGAAGTCCCACCAATTAAAAATCCACGACACTGCATATCTCCTGCAGCCCAAGCGAGGTCCCCCACTCTTTGAAAACCAAACATGGAGTAGAAAATATAAAACGGAATTGTGGTAACACCATGGTTTGCATAGGAAGTAGCAGCTGCAATCCATGATGAGAACGCTCCCGCTTCATTAATCCCTTCTTGTAAAATTTGGCCAGTAACGTCTTCACGGTAGTACATCAACTGGTCGTGATCCTGTGGTTCATACAGTTGCCCCACAGAAGAGTAAATACCTAGACTGCGGAACATCCCCTCCATGCCAAAGGTTCTTGATTCATCAGGTACAATTGGTACGATTAATTTACCCAGTTCTTTATCGCGAGTTAGTAGTGTTAGTATTCTCACAAAGGCCATAGTAGTGGACGATTGTCGATCTTCTGTACTTTGTAATAGTGACTCAAAGGTTGATAGTGGCGGGACAGTGAGTTTGGGTACATCAAAGCGTCTTGCAGGGATATACCCACCTAGTTTTTCTCGTTGCTGTTTTAAGTACTGTATTTCAGGACTGTCATCACTTGGTCGATAGAAGGGGATTTCTGCAATCACTTCATCTGATATCGGTATTTGGAAACGATCACGGAATTGTTTGATTGCATGTTCACCCATTTTTTTCTGTTGGTGAGTAATGTTTTGCCCCTCTCCAGCCTCACCCATACCATAGCCTTTAACTGTTTTAGCTAAAATTACAGTAGGTTGGCCTGAATGACGCACAGCTGATAGATATGCGTTATAGACTTTAAATGGATCATGACCACCTCTATTCAAACGCCAAATATCATCATCTGTCATATTAGCTACCAAACGAGCTAATTCAGGATATTTACCAAAAAAATGCTTTCTCACATAAGCACCATCACGTGCTTTCATACTTTGATATTCACCATCAACCACTTCCATCATCCGTTGTAACAGTAACCCAGAACGATCTTTGGCAATTAATGCGTCCCACTGTCTTCCCCAGATGACTTTGATGACGTTCCAACCAGCACCACGGAAATCAGCTTCAAGTTCTTGAATAATCTTGCCATTACCACGTACTGGCCCATCTAGGCGTTGTAAATTACAGTTAACAACAAAGATAAGATTATCTAGTTTTTCGCGGGCAGCAAGGGATATCGCACCCAAGGATTCTGGTTCATCCATCTCGCCATCACCCATAAATGCCCAGACTTTTCGATTTTCAGTTTTTGCTATCCCTCTGTTTTCAAGGTATTTCATAAAGCGAGCCTGATAGATCGCCATTAAAGGCCCTAAGCCCATTGATACAGTAGGCATTTGCCAAAAATCAGGCATTAACCATGGGTGTGGATAGGATGACAAGCCGCCACCATCAACTTCTTGACGGAATTTAGCAAGCTGCTCTTCATTTAGGCGACCTTCTAAAAATGCTCGAGCATAAATCCCTGGCGCTGAATGGCCCTGGATATATAGTAAATCACCACCGTGTTCAGCACTAGGAGCTCTAAAAAAATGATCAAAACCAACATCATATAAGGTTGCAGCCGACTGGAAACTAGCAATGTGTCCACCAAGTTCACTTGATGTTTTGTTGGCTCGGACCACCATAGCCATTGCATTCCAACGAATTAACGAGCGGATTTTGTGCTCCATTTCAGGATCGCCTGGAACACTCACTTCCTGGTGGGGTGGAATAGTATTTATATAAGCGGTATTTGCGCTATAAGGTAGAAAGGCACCTGAACGTCTCGCTTTATCAATTAATTGCTCGAGTAGGTAGTGAGCTCGTTCTGGCCCTTCAAGTTCAAGTACGGAATCTAAGGCATCAAGCCATTCTTGGGTTTCTTGTTTATCATTATCAGGCACTGCGGACATAGTTAGTTCCCTCGCGATCAGCGGTTTAGTTTATTAGATTGACTCCTCCAGCCGGGATCACCGGCCACAACCACTATATTACTGCCAAAATAGATTAGATGCTATGGGTTGAAGGGGGAGTTTCCAGGGTCCAGTGGCCTGATTGTCCACCCGCTTTCTCTAAGAGACATATGTCTTTCATTATCATGCCTTTATCTGCTGCTTTAAGCATATCGTAAATAGTTAATAAACCTATTTGAACGCCAGTTAGTGCTTCCATTTCCACCCCCGTTTTACCAATAGTTTCAACACTGACTATACAGTGAACTGCGGAAAACTTAGGATCTAACTTAAACTCCACATTAATATGAGTTAACGCTAAGGGATGACATAAGGGAATCAAATCCGCAGTCTTTTTTGCACCTTGAATAGCAGCAATTTGGGCAACAGCGAGTACGTCCCCTTTTTTCGCCTGTCCTGTTGCAACCAGATCATAAGTGGTTGGTTTCATGACAATGGTGCCTGTAGCGGTTGCCTTGCGGTGAGTGGGGGGTTTTTCTGCAACATCAACCATATGTGCATCACCCTGAGCGTTAAAGTGTGTAAGTGCCATATTGAATTAAGAAAAAAGTAATTAAGTTAGGTTATCATACAGTTATGAAAAAAGTCTTTCTTTGTCTTTTAATTTGCTGTTTCGCTGGGCAAGCGTTAGCAGTTGAATTACCTGATCTTGGTGACAGTTCAGCAAACTATCTGTCTCCCCAAGAGGAATCAGCACTTGGCCGTCAGGTGATGATGGAAATTCGCTCTGATCCAGCTTATTTTGATGATCCAGAATCGGTTGATTTTGTGAATCATGTTGCTGGGCGTTTATTGGCAGTGAGTGACGATGCAACAGGTATGCACTTTGAAGTGTTTATATTACAAGATCCAACACTCAACGCATTTGCTATGCCAGGAGGGTTTATTGGGGTTCATACCGGATTGATTATGGCTGCAGAGACAGAATCTGAATTGGCTTCAGTACTCGCTCACGAAATATCTCACGTCACACAACATCATATTGCCAGAGAAATGGAAGCGCAAAGCCAAAATATGCCTCTTACTTTGGCTGCTATGGCAGCGGCACTATTGGCTGCTAGAACGAGTCCTGATGCAGCAGTTGGAGGGATGATGGGTGCTCAAGCTGGTGCTATACAGGCTCAATTGAATGCCAGTAGAGGATACGAAAAAGAAGCTGATCGTTTAGGTATACAAAGATTAATTAGATCAGGATACGATCCGCGGGGTATGTGGACTTTTTTCGAGAAACTTCAGCACTATGATAGTTTTTACGAGGGAGTCCCAGCTTTCTTACAAACCCACCCGCTTACTACTGAACGGTTGGCTGAGATACAGAATAGATTACAGAATATTCCCTATAAGCAAGTACAAGATAGCCCCAATTTCCAGTTGGTACGCTCAAGAATTAAGGCTCTTGTTGGTACTCCTAATGAGGCAGTACGATCTTTTGCTGGTGAAGAGTTAAATCCAAAATATCCGCAAGATCAACCTGAAATATACGGTTATGCTGTTGCTCTCTGGCGAAATCATCAGTTCAGAGAAGCTCAGCAAAAGTTAGATAGCATTAGATTGTATGCAAAAGCTAATCCAATGTTTTTAAGTCTAAATGCGGCCATAGCACAAGATGAGGGTAAACTTGATTTGGCTTTAGATTTATATCATCAAGCTTTGGCTCAGTATCCTGATGATAGAGCACTTAATTACGGGTATATAAAAACGCTACTAACTTTGAAGCGTAATCAGGATGCGTTAGAGCATATTCGTAAACGAATAAGTCATAACGAACAAGATGCAAAACTATATAACTATGAGGCACGTGCATTTGCTGCTCTTAACCAGCAGCTTGCAAGTCACCAGGCCTTAGCTTATTACTATGAGCATATGGATAATTACAGTGCTGCATTAGATCAGTTACAAATTGCTTTAAAAACAGGCGACGGAGATTTTTATCAAAAATCATCCGTCGAAGCTGAAATAGATACTATTAAAAATGCCTTGGCATCTGACAAGGCAAAACGTAAAAAATAATGTTGTTATTGTTTTAACCGACTGACCTGTACGGTTAAATCAGTGACCTGCTTTTCAAATTGCGTTAAACGCTCTTTTTCTTGATTAACAACCTCGACTGGTGCTTTATCGACAAAACTGGTATTGCTTAGTTTTTGACGAGCTTTGTTAATTTCAATAGTGAGTTTTTCAATTTGCTTGTTTAGACGTTGAATTTCTGCGTCAACATCAATTTCTACTTTAAGCATTAATTTGTAATCACCCACTACTGCAACAGGAGCGGTTGTATTATCTAATACTTGTGAATCAACGTATTGCACTTCACTTAACTTACCAAGATGAGCTAAATGGTCGGCGAATGAATGCAGGTTATCAGTATTACCGACAATGAGTAACGGTACCCGGTCTTTGGGTGAAAGATTCATTTCTGAACGTAATGTTCGACAAGCATTAACGAGCTCTTTAAGAAGACTAATTTCTTTATCCGCTTGGTCATCAAATTGGGTAATAGTAAACTCTGGATAGGGAGCAACCATAATACTTTTATCATGACGGTTCATTAATGGAGCGATTTTCTGCCATAGTTCTTCAGTAATAAAAGGCATTAATGGATGAGTTAAACGTAATATTGTTTCCAGAGTATGAATTAACGTGTAGCGGGTTGCGTATTGAATATCTTGATCAGTTGATCCTAAAGAGGTTTTAGCTAACTCAACATACCAGTCACAGTACTCATCCCAAACTAACTGATAAATACTACGAGAAGCCATATCGAAACGATAGGTATCAAATCCTTCTCTTACTTCTTTAATAGCTTGATTGAGTCGACTCAACATCCATCTATCAATTAGCCCAAAAGTTCTTGGAGTGATTTCAAATGTCGATTCATGATCTGGCAGATTCATTAATACATAACGAGTTGCATTCCAAATTTTATTGCAAAAGTTACGGTAACCTTCGCAACGTTGTAAATCAAATTTTATATCACGCCCATGTGTGGCAAGACTGGCAAAGGTAAATCGTAATGCATCTGTACCAAAACTTTGAATACCTTTAGGAAATTCATTACGCGTTGCTTTTTCAATGGTTTTGGCTTGTTTAGGATCCATTAAATTACTGGTTCTCTTATGCACTAGACTTTCAAGATCTATTCCATCAATGAGATCAATGGGATCAAGAATGTTCCCTTTGGATTTACTCATTTTTTGACCATGAGCGTCACGGACTAAACCTGTGATGTACACTTCTTGAAAGGGTATTTTGCCGGTAAAATGATTTGTCATCATAATCATTCTTGCTACCCAAAAGAAAATAATATCAAACCCAGTCACTAACACATTAGTTGGTAAGTAAGTATCTAGTTCCTTGGTTTTATCAGGCCAACCCAAAGTTGAAAAAGGCCATAAGGCAGAAGAAAACCATGTATCAAGTACGTCATCATCTTGTTTTAGCTTTTTATTGGCTGCTAAAGACTGTGCTTCTGCTTCTGAATGAGCAACAAATACATTACCATTTTCATCATACCAAGCAGGAATTCTGTGTCCCCACCATAATTGGCGAGAGATACACCAATCTTGAATATTTGTTAACCAATGGTTATAGGTGTTAGTCCAATTTTCTGGAATAAAACGGATTTGTCCGGATGAGACCAATTCAAGTGCTTGCTGTGCAAAACCTTCCATCTTTACAAACCATTGATCTGACAACATAGGTTCTATGACAGAGCGGGTTCGATCACCTCTTGGTACCATAAGAGTATGTTTTTTAGACTCAGCTAATAAGCCTTGTGACTCTAACTGTTCAAGTACTTTTTGTCTGGCAACAAATCGATCTAAACCTTGGAATTCAGTAGGGACATGTTCATTTAGTTTCGCTTCTTTTGTGAAAATATTAATCGGTATTAATTGATGTCTTAATCCCACTTGGTAGTCATTAAAGTCATGAGCCGGAGTAATTTTTACGCAACCCGTACCAAAGTTGCTATCTACATAATCATCAGCAATGATGGGAATATGTTTATCAGTTAGTGGTAAGGCTAAATACTGACCAATCAGTGACTGATAACGATCATCTTGAGGGTTTACTGCAACAGCCATATCACCAAACAGTGTTTCTGGTCGGGTGGTTGCTACTACTAAGAACTGACCTGGTTGATTTACGATAGGATAACGGATGTGCCATAAAAACCCTTGTTCTTCCTCAGAAATTACTTCTAGATCCGATACAGCAGTCTGAAGAACAGGATCCCAGTTGACTAACCGTTTACCGCGATAGATCAGTCCTTGTTGATACAAACGTACGAAAACTTCGTTGACGGCTTTGGATAATCCCTCATCCATGGTGAAGCGTTCTCTCTCCCAGTCACAGGAACTGCCCATACGCCTCATTTGACGAGTAATAGTAGACCCGGAGTGCTCTTTCCATTGCCATACCTTTTCCAGAAAACTATCTCGCCCCAAGGTTCTTCTATCAAGACCTTGAGATTCTAACTGTCTTTCCACAACAATTTGTGTGGCAATCCCAGCATGATCCGTTCCTGCTTGCCAAAGGGTATTGTCACCCTGCATACGATGGTAACGGATAAGCGCATCCATTAATGTATGTTGAAAGGCATGTCCCATATGTAACGTCCCTGTTACATTAGGGGGAGGCAATAAAATAGAATAGGGGGAGGTATTGCTTTGGTTGCGTGCTTTAAATAAACCCTCTTTTTCCCAAAAAGGGTACCAGCAGGATTCTATAGAATGGGGGTCAAAACTTTTATCTAATTCAATCATTATTTACGGCTCAAATCATGTGTATAAATTTCAAAACCACGATCACGGTAGTACTGGAAACGTAATCGTGCTGCTTGTCTATCTTGCTCATCAATACTTACAATTTCTAATAATCTTTGAAAACGAGCAAAGTAGTCAAAGCGCTCTGGATGTAAATTAACTAAACAGTCGTGGTGCCATGGTGTCTGTCCAGCGCAATCAATTACAATCGGTACTTCATTGGCGATTGGGTCATTACTCAGACAATGAGGAATCACTGAAGTGGGATTGATTTGCCATAATAGAGCATCAAGTGTTTCGGCTTGATGTTGAGTAGCAGTCCTTACCCAAATAGTTTTTTTTTGCTCCCAGGCTTTTTGAATAAGTTTTTGTGCCACAAGAACTTGGTCTTTAACATGGGTATAAAAGTCAATCCGCGTCACTCAGTGATCCATCCTATTATCTCATTATTGTTGTTTTAAAAAATGGCATAAAAGTGAGACTGGACGTCCGGTTGCCCCTTTTTCTTTCCCGCCACGGTAAGCTACACCGGCAATATCTAAGTGAGCCCAAGTCGCATTACGGGTGAATTTTGCCAAGAAACAAGCTGCGGTAATACTGCCTCCTGCACGTCCTGCCACATTGGCCATATCGGCAAAATTTGAGCGTAATCCTTCATGATATTCCTCCCACAGAGGCATAGGCCATGCTCTATCGCCTGTCACATCACCAGCCTGTTTTAAAGCAGAGGATAAACTATCGTTGTTAGCAAATAATCCTGCAGCCTCATTACCTAAAGCAATAACACATGCGCCTGTCAGCGTAGCAATATCAACTATAGCTTTGGGTTCAAAACGTTGAGCATAGGTTAAGGCATCACATAAAATTAACCTACCTTCAGCATCTGTATTAAGAATCTCAATGGTTTGTCCAGACATGCTGGTAACAATATCTCCTGGTCTTGTGGCGTTGCCATCTGGCATATTCTCACAAGTGGGTACTACACCAATCAAATTGATTGGCAGCTTCATTTCTGCCACCGCACGCATAACGCCAAAAACAGAAGCAGCACCACACATGTCAAACTTCATTTCATCCATTTCAGGAGCAGGTTTTAAAGATATACCCCCGGTATCAAAAGTAATTCCTTTACCAACTAATACAATAGGTTTGGCATTTTTTTGTGTAGCCCCGTTATATTTCATTGTAATCAGTTTAGGGGCTTGTCTTGAACCTTGTGATACAGCGAGTAGGGATCCCATCCCTAATTTTTCCATATCCGATTTCTCAAGAATTTCGATTTTAAGTTTCCATTCTTTACCTAGTTTTTGAGCTTCCTTAGCTAGATAGGTTGGGGTGCAAATATTAGGTGGTAAATTTGCTAAGTCTTTAGTGAAGGCAATTCCATTTGCAGTAGCGTGTGCTTGAGTAATAACTTTGTTCAATGCAGCACTTGGTGTTTTTCCTTTGGTTACAAAAGACATGTGTTGTAGAGAACTTAAACTACCTTTTTCTTTAGTGATTTTTTTAATTCGATAACATATTTCGCTGGCTATAATAACTGCCTGTTCAGTAGACCAGGCATCATCTCTGTTATCAACATTTAGTTGATTTAGAGTGAAGGCAATATTTTTAACACCCAGTGCTTCAAGTGTTTTTAAGCTGGTACGAACTAATTGTTTATATTCACTATCGTTTAATAGCGTTTTACTACCACTGTTAACAAGTAAAATTCTTTGAGCTTTAATACCGGTTACATGATGCAGTACAACTGTAGCACCTAATGTTTTACCTAAATCACCAGCTTTTATGGTTTGGCTGATTATTTTTGAGCATGCGGTGTCTAACTGCTTGATTTCGCTAGAAAGTTGCTGATTTGATGGGATGGCTACAATCAGGGCATCAGCTACAATTTTCTCTAAAGGTTGAGCTTTTAAACTAAATTCCACAGTTGTTCTCCGTATTAAATTAGAATATTGATATATTAAACCCTAAATTATCTTGTTAAAGTTCAATAAAAGTCAAAGTGGTAAAAAATAAGTGATATTTAATCAAGTTTTTCGACGTGAGTTTAGCCAAACCGCATTAATGGCCTTATTGGTTCTGGTTGCCATTTTGTTTACTGTAACAGTAGTAAAGTTACTCGGTCTTGCGGCTGGGGGAGAGTTGTCTGGCGATGCCGTTGCAGCTATGGTGGGTTTTGGAATTTTGACTTACTTGCCGGTTATCATGTCAGCCTCTGTTTTTACTGCTGTACTAATGACTTTAACTCGTGCTTATCGTGACTCAGAAATGATTATATGGCTCGCTTCGGGGGTGAGTTTAACGCGATTTTTGATCCCAGTGATGGCATTTGCTATTCCTATGGCACTTATTGTTTCATTAATGAGTGTTGTTATTTCCCCATGGGCCACAGGACAAAAAGCAATTTATCAAAAACGACTGGATTCACAAGATGATACCTCTCAAATCACCCCAGGCGTATTTAGAGAATCCAAACAATCTGACCAGGTGTTTTTTGTAGATTCAATCAATACAAATAAAAAAGATGTATCAAACGTATTTGTTCAGTCAATTCAAGAAAATAAAGTTGGTGTCATCGCAGCTGAAAAAGGGTTTGTTACTACCAAGGCTAACGGTGATCGTTTTGTAGTGTTACAAAAGGGACGACGCTATGAAGGAAAACCTGGTACTGCAAATTATAACCTTGTGGATTTTGATGAAGCTCAATTGAGAATTCAAGAAAAAGCAGCTGGGCAAACTTCATTATCTGTTAAATCAATGCCTATTACTCAATTAATGACAAAACCCACTTTAGAACAGTGGAGTGAATTTAATTGGCGTATTGGTTTGCCTATCAGCTTGATTATCTTATGTATTTTTGCCATTCCATTGTCATACATCAATACCAGAGCAGGACGTTCTGCGAATATGGTTTTCGCTTTATTAGCCTATATGGTCTATTACAACACAATGGGTATTGGTCAGTCATGGATAGTGCAGGGGAAAGTATCGCCTTGGGTCGGCATTTGGCCAATTCATTTAGGTTTTTTTCTGGTTGCTTTTTTTATGTTAATCAAAAGACAATGGTTATGGTCTGTAAAACGCTTATTTATTAAAAGACAAACCAACAACTAAATGACAGTGTTTATTGAGTTAAGTTATAATATATGGTTTGGAGAGATGGATGAGCGGTTTAAGTCGCACGCCTGGAAAGCGTGTTCAGGGTAATACCCTGACGGGGGTTCGAATCCCCCTCTCTCCGCCAAATGTCAAGCATTTGAGAGGTTTTAAAACATAGGCTGTACCCAATTAACGGGGGATGAGTATTCACTAAACTCTATTAAATATTCCATTCCAACCGCAGTGCGTTAGTACTCTTAATCTGTAGTTTTCAAAGTTTCTGAATCCAAACGCTCGTCGTGACATCATTTCCATTTTAGTATGGAATCCCTCTGTAATACCATTTGATTTAGAGAAGCGCCACATTCTAACAATCGGCTCTAGCCAAGATTGTAGGGTTTGAGCTAAAGACTTGGCTGGACTGTGAGAGAGCTGCTGGATTAATCTTGTCAGTCTCTTGATCTTCTTTTTAGCCTGGTATCTACGCAGGTGTCTACTCAGTAGTAATGAGTTTAATCGCTGCTTGGCAAAGTATAGAGATCGTAATATTGGGTACTGATCCAAGTAAATGCCTAAGTTATGCTTCTGTTCTTCACTCAATCGCCAACGATGTCGACGCATTAGACTGAGTAATCCTCGGTTCTTTCTGCCCACCGGATCGGTTTGTTGCCATAGTTTGAGGAAGTGGTGATTCACCAATCTAATAACATGGAATCGATCAGAAATGATCTTAGCGTTAGGGAAATAGTGATGAACAATCTGTCGATAAGTCTCTGATAGATCCATGACGACGAACTGCACACGATCTCGCCCTGGTAAACGGTTTAAATAGCGCCGTAGACTAGGCTCAGATCGCCCCAGAACCACATCAAATACCTTATGGTTTCTCAAGTCTACTAGGGTTGTGGCATAGCCTTATTTACGACTAAAAAAGTGCTCATCAATACCAAGAACGATTGGGCAGGATCGTCCTGAGAGTTCTGATATGCGCTTATTAAGGTGATGGTGATACCAGCGCTCTACGGTGGCGCTACTAATATGATGGGTGAGAGACAGTTTATGTTGGCTGATACCTCCATCGTGAGCTTCAAAGATCTCGAGACGGAAGCATTCGGTTGCCCTATGGCGTGGACGTATCCCCTTAAAGGGGTGTCTAAAGTAATGATTACAGTTCAAGCAATGGTATTTGGGTACGCTTAAATGCAGTACCATTAACTGATTCCCTTGGCGGGTATGCTTGAGTGTACGCTCATGGGTGGCTTTGATTCGAATAGGGCTATATTGGCAGTGGATACAGTCCATTCTGCGCTTAGGCTTAGCCCAAACATGAATAGCGGATCCTCTATCTACTCTAAGAACTTCAAGACCATCAATACCTAGGATAGAATCTATCTGGGACATCGGTATTACCTCCATTAAAAAAGTTTCTTCGCAAAAACAATTTTAATGAATACCGCTGTCCCCCGTTAATGATGTAGAGCCTAAGGCTACCAATTATAAAAATTAGTGCCCCCAGGAAAATTGCCAAATCGGATTTATAAAATTTATTTGTCATTAGGTGATCTCCATCAACAAGGCGAACTTGCTAGGTAATGCCGTTGCAAAATCTGTGTTGTATAAAAAATTTCAACTACGAAACATCCTTGATATCTCTGGTTGGATGAAACAAATACCATGCTTGCCAACAATTAAACCTGAATAGGAAGGGTAATCTGTGGTTGAATTGGCACCAAAATTTTTGTGTAGGCATGCAAAATCTCATTATAAAGATCGGCATGCCGAGGCGCTTCAACAGAGATGATTAACGCATATCGAATCCGTTCTGGTCCAATTGCTCTTGCACCAGCTTCACGAGCGTTGTAATGAATATCAAAAACCGGATTTTTAAGACTTGATCCAAGCATTGACTTATTGCCATGGAGTACAGTTTCCCATTTTCCCTGATCTGCGCGTCGCTCTTGTTCAGTTGCAAATTGCTTCATATCAAAAAAACCCTTCGTATCGGCATTTGCCTTACCTACCTGAATGCGATCATCGTTTGGACGGAAAACCACTTCGAGACCAGCGCGCGTGTATGCCGCAGCATCCTGAGGATCCGTCGGAGATGAATAACAGAATGTTGCCTTTAGTCGAACTTTTCCAGCTAGCCCACCAGTCGGTAGCGGTAATGTTGCCCTAAGATATTTACCAGGTTTAAGTTCTCCTTGATAGACAACTCTTGCTACTCCATCTGGACACGTGATGATTTGCATAAGATCTTCAGGAATCTTTCCCCATCCCACCTCTGTTTGAGCGTGCGTAGATTTATTGGCAGCGTGAATCAAAAGAGCTTTAATTGCAAGGGGTGTTAGATCGGAACCCAAAATAGCGCGAATACCAACGGCACTACGCAATAAGTATGGTGCAGCAAAACTAGTTCCTCGCTGAGGGACCAAAACAGGTTTTTTATCGGCAGCAAGGACATGAAAATACCTGTCAGTATCGCCACCAAAAGCCATCAAATCAGGTTTTACGACTCCAGGACTTCGCCCTGGACCGATGGCGCTATACGGAGCACGGGACCACTCTGCATCATTATCTTTATTGGCGGCTCCAACTGCGACTGCGTTAACACAATCTGATGGGACTTGTACGCGAGCATTGCCAGAAACTTGATCGAGTTCACCATTGTTGCCGACAGCAACAGTCATAAATGTATCGCCATCACTCAGGAGGTCATCTATCACCGAGGTCCAAGCATGTACTTCTCTGTCCTCAATTGGAAGGTCGGGGCCGAGACTCAAGTTGATAAATTGATACGATCTAGATAAAAGAACCTGCTCAACAAAACCTAGCGTTCGGTAAAGCTCGAGAGGATCTTCGGTATCTATATCTTGATCAAGCACCCTCAGGTGATCGACATGTGAATATGGACGTGGTGCCATTCCGTTGGGCTGAATGGGGCCAAACAAGAATGCGGATGTTACTGCTAGACCATGGTCTAGCCCTTCAGAGATGTCTGAGGCATTTGGATCAAGCAGTCGATAAGAGCGAATCCACGGGGTAATTGCATGTTGTTCAGGCAGACCCCCATCAAGAATGGCAACACGAGGCTCTGATGAGAGCGGTTGTTTATTGGGCAAGTGGCATCCAACGGATAGTCCACTGCTGCGCTGAACTGGCCTAAGGCCACGAAGCCTAGGGACAGGTCTAATCACGCGAATGAATACGAATTGCGATAAATTTTCAATTGCAGACCTATTCCCTTCGACAGGTACAAACCAAAGATTTCCTGCGGTAAATTCCAAATTGGAATGAACTTTCAGATTTTGTTTTTCTGCAAATTGAACAAAAGCACGCTGGATGTATGCAGGGTCTTGATCCGGCAGAAGATGAATTCCTACTTCAAAAAAACGATCATTCGTATTACCACAATGAGATAAACGCTCCGCCGGAATAAATGCTGCAAATTGCTCAATGTGAGTTAGGTCGTTGGCTTCATCGGAGTCAGGTTGAATTGCTTGTGCCAAGCTTGCTAATTGCCGAAAAGCTTGACGTTTTCCGGCAACAAATATTTCAGTAGTTGAGCTCTCTTGGGGAGTTCCCTTTTTGCTCCAACCATGTGGCGTAACTTTGACAGTCCTACTTCCGATTGATTCAAGACCAGCTGCTCGTAATAAACCTGTCGGGAAATACGTGCGAGCGATAAAGCTTGGATTTAGCATCATGCGCCCAACACCAAAATCGCCAGGGCAAGCGTCATTCCCAATCAGATCAAGTGCTGAGGCTGCTTGGCTGAATTGTGGAACCAATCTATGGCACGCTTGCTCCAAACTGTAGACCTCCGCTTTGCCTGGCATTCGTCGCGGCCCCTTGATGTCGTGAGTCAGCAGTTCTCCTCGACCAATCAAAAAGTTTGTTTTATTCATACCTCAACCTTTCTGCTTATTATGTGTTTGACTCCCAAAGGTGCGTCTGTAGTGTATTTTCTAATCGTATCTCTGCTTGCTCCAGTGATCTCTGAAATTTTATGTTGTGATAACTTTGTGCTTTTCGATAATAGAACTGATAAATCAATCCGCCCTTGGCGGTCTAGATTCAAAGCACGCGCTTTAACAAAGTCTTCGATTAAATCTGAATCATTCGATGTTCCTAAAGCAAGTGCACGTCTAAAACGCTGAATGTCTCGCTCAATGTCACTAAACGATTGACCCAAGAAAGTAAAAGACAGCACGTCGATCCATCTGCCCAGCAGCGCGTAGTCTGGACCAAGAAATCGTTTAATAGCCTCTTTGACTGCAGCACGTTCTGGAGTTGCAAACTGCACAACAAGATCGAAACGGCGCCACAGGGCAGGATCTATTAGCTCAGGATGGTTCGTTGCTGCCAACAACAAGCCACTACTTGGCCACTCATCAACTTCTTGAAGAATAACAGTCACAAGACGTTTTAGCTCCCCAACATCCGTATCATCATTTCGGCGTTTGGCTATTGCGTCAATTTCATCAAGCAGCAATACGCATGGGGCACGCTTCGAAAAATCTAAGGCTGCACGTAAATTGTTGCCACTACGGCCGAGCAGGCTACTCATAACGGCGGTTAGATCAAGCACATACAAGGGAACGCCCAACTGCGCCGAGAGCCATCGTGCCGTCAAGGTTTTGCCAACGCCTGGTGGACCAACAAAAATTGCTGATCGAGTCGGTTGAAGCCCAAGTGCAGCTAAACGCTCAGTTTGTTTGCGCTCTTGAATTAGCTGATTTAAGGTTTCTTCAAGATTAGGGGAAAGTAACGGGGCAGCTCGATCGACTTCGTCCTGATAAACCTTCAGTAAGGATAAGCGAGACTCGTCGTCAACTGGCAGCCCTTGAGGTTGTGTAGGCGGTGCAATTGCTTTACGTAAAGGGGTGTTGGCTCGAGCAGGTTTGGATCGTAAAAATAAGTCAAGTTGATCAGAAAAGTTTGGGTTCGTGCTTCGATACTTCCGCACTAAACGTGCAACATACAGTCGAACGTCATCAGTTTGCTCCGCAAGAGCAAGTCTCACTATCTGGGCTAAGTCAGATTGTATTTCATTTATTTCGCCCATAATTCTCCTAACTTTTTGAAAATAAATACTAAAATAAAGTTCTTTAGCGGAATAGTTAATTATCTCATAAATTGAAAGCTTTGAAAATGAGGAATTTGAATAGCTTTGTTGGCATCCTGTATCAGCAGATTCAAGTGAAATACGGAATCGAACCCCCCATCCGCAATTTTTCCAGCAGGCTCGGAAAACGTGCAATCTACTCTTGGCGAGTAACTGTCTGCCAACATTTTTGAGGCAAGCTTTGATGTTGCTCGGGGAGAATATAACGAGCGGCGCATCCAAGGCGCAATGATCGAGGGAATTATTGTTGTCGACCCCACAAATATTCGGGTCACTGGAGCAGATGATGTTGCGAACGAAGGTCGATTCACAAGGTATTTGCTCACCAACAGGTCTTGAGTAACTTTCCTCTGTATTCTTAGGTCGACTTGATCCAAGGGGCGTTGGCAATTCGATAATGATGCCAGTTCAAGCGTGAAATGCTCCTGCGGATGGCAATACTTTAATTTTGCGACAACTTTGGGGTATGCAACCCCTCACGCCCCCACTTTTGCAGAGAAAGTAGTCTTAATTGAAATTTGGCATCATAAAAACTATTAAATTGGACATAAAGTAAGAATTTTTATATATATGACCTCTTCAATGGGCTTAATGATGTTTTAATTAAAAACATCGTTAAGTGTGCTATAGTGGTCATTGTAAAATTTGGAGATGAATTATGGCTGCTATAGGGGACTTTTTGACGGACTCTGAAAACATGAGCGAGTTTGGTGCTAGGCTGCGTGCAAGACGGCTTGAGCGCAATCTCACCACAGAAGCGCTTGCCGAGGCGACGGGGCTCAACCGCAAAACTATCATGGAGCTAGAAGCCGGTCGCGATGTGCGGTTGAGTACGGTCATCAAAGTGTTTCGAGTCATGCACCTACTGGGCATTTTGAATACAGCACTTCCCGATACGCTCCCTGGTGGTGAGGCTCTTACAGCGCGTGGGCAACCCAGAGTTCGTGCCTACAGATTGACCGCCAAAAATGCCAATTGAACACTCGGATTTAGTTTACGAGACAAAAATGACAGATACAGACAAATCTAAATCAATTTCACCAAAACCGCGCACACGGAAAACTGGCCCTAAGGTTCTTGCAAAAGCGAATATCCATCTATGGGATGAACTGGTCGGTGCGGTGATGGAGTTTGAGAACGGCCGCATTGGGTTTTCCTATGACAGTGAATACATTCGGAATGGTGGCTTAGCCATCTCACCCAAGTTTTTGCCGATTGAGCCACGTACTTTCGAATTTCCTGACCTACAGCGTCAAGACGCTTTCATGGGTCTACCTGGAGTACTGGCTGACTCTTTGCCGGATACGTTCGGTAACCTGATCATAAAAAAATATTTCGAAGAACGCGGAGAGCTTGATAAGTCGATAAGTCCCGTACAGCGTTTGCTGTATGTTGGAAACCGGGCGATGGGAGCCCTTGAATACGCACCTCACTTACAACGCAAAAGCGCCAAAGAAGAGCAAGCTCTAGAAATCAAGAGTTTGGTGGAATCTGCAAGACGCTTGATTGCGGGTGAAGCCGGTGAGGCCATTCACGAAATTATGCGTGTCGGTGGATCCGCTGGCGGCGCAAGACCCAAAGCACTGATCTTGTGGAATCGTGAAAAAAACAAAGTTCGGTCTGGCTTTGCAAAGCAACGCGCTGGCGAAGAACATTGGATGATCAAATTTGATGGCGTTAATTCCGCCAGTGAGCGTGATAACAAAGCAAAACCATTCAACCGAATTGAATACACCTATGCATTGTTAGCAAAGCAACTGGGTCTGGACATGGAGGAAGTGAGCTATCTGGAAGATGGAGAGTTGTTTCACTTTATGACGAGACGTTTTGATCGCAAGCAAACGGCCAAGCACCATATGCATAGCCTGGCTGGCATGACACATGTAGATTACAACTTGCCAGGAGCATACAGCTATGAGGCATGGTTACGACTAATCCAAGAGTTACATCTGGGCTACCCATCTATGGAACAGGCTTATCGACGGATGATTTTCAATGTGGTTGGTCGCAATCAGGATGACCATGTGAAAAATATTTCCTTCTTAATGAAGGATAAATCTTCTGGTTGGGAGCTGGCCCCAGCCTATGACTTAACGTATTCAGCTGGCATCGGGTACACGCGACAACATCAAATGACGGTAGCTGGTCGCGGCGATGATTTCACTCGAGATGAACTAATCGAGGTCGGCAAGAAATTCGATATTCACAATCCGGGAATAATCATAGATTCGACCGTTGACGCCTTCTCCATGTGGTCAACGCTTGGCCGACAATGGGGAGTTCAAGATGAAGATCGAAAGCGCGTTGCTGCTGGGCATCGACTTTTTTTGACCACCTCATTGTGAGTAAATTTACTCACAATGAACACTAAAGGGCCTCGGCTTGAACGGTAGCAGAAAAAATATGGCGACATATTGGGGATTTATGTCGTCTCGAACGACATATACAAAAAACGTATCGTCAAAATCGAAATTCATCGACATGATGGTTGCTAAGGCCATCTGAGATAGGGCGATGTTTGAAATATTCACGAAAAAGTGCATTTGAATGGTGTTTTCACTTAATATTTCAAACAACTAGTCTAGTAGCTAGGTATTGCTTCTATATATAGAGTTATCGTTTTTACTCAAAACGTGCACTTTTATAATGAAATTGTGCATTTGTGATCGTTTTTGCACGTGACATCTTCTTTTCTGTCCGAAAAACGTATACAAATTTCGGACAGAATAAGCTTCTACAGAAGTTCAAAAGTGACTGTGGACTTTTGCGTCAAGTTGAACGATTCACCTGACAGCAGAGAAGGGCGCCAGAATATGTACTGGATTAGACCGGAATACACGCTTTATCACTCAGTCTGATAATAAGTTTCAATCTTTACTTTCAGGGTGATAAACTTTTTTCATGCTTGCATCTTCAAAGCTTTCAATGTCAACAAGTCGATACATTACGCGACCACAAATTTTCAAATAGGCAGGTCCGATGCGATCGCTTCGCCAACGCTCTAAAGTAGCCTCGGCTACTTACCACCGTACAGAAAGTTGTTTTTGGTTTAAGGAATGACAGCCATCGGGATTTCCTTTTTGGCTGGTTAAAACCAATGAACGCTTCTTTAAAAAGTGAAGTCAAGTTGTTGTGGGCTATGACTCGATTGTGATTTACGGAATCGAACCCCCGTCCGTAATTTTTCATGAGCTTTTTTTATAAATAAAAAAAACCACCCTCCAAGCCTTGAATTCATTGGACTTTGCGGCTTCCTACTAAAACCGGGAAGCCCTATTAATGGTCTTTCTTGAATCGTTTGCTGTTGGCGGCGACCACACCACCAATAAAAGAAAAACCAACCCTTTGGGGTTGGTTTTTTTTGCCTACTATCGTGAGTTTGCAGGGGTTCCTGCAGATTCTTGCGGACTGCGGAGATAGCCATTTAGGGACGCAAAAACTTAAATTCTCTCTACCCTAGGCAATTCTCTCCCGGCCTATACACACTCGATATCGCCAAAAGTCCGCAAGACCGTTTCGCTACCCCAATATAAATCAACGAGTTACGCGCGGACGAATCAAGTCGTTTTTTTGCGGCATTGGTAGGCGAAGGGATATTTGCGATGAGTTTCAAGAATTTTTAATGCGCCGCTATTGCCACTCTTGAGGGCTTATTGATGTGGTCTGCATGTGAATATTGAACTGCTCACCAATTAATTTCCCAAAGACAAGGGTGGACACTATGTATTTGATGTTGTTTTGGTTTGTTAAGTAAACAATAAACAACCCTTTTACCTCTGACCGATTATCGAGTGCTTTACGTAAGTCACCCTCAAGCGACTCAGCTAATAGATAGTAAAAACCATTCGGAGTAATTAACCTAGGGGCCTGCTCCATTACTTTTGGACCATCACCAAGCTTAGTTCCCCAAAGGTAAATATTCGTCTGGCCTTTATTGGATATGTTTATATTTTTTGTATTTTCATCCTAAGTGATCTCAGCCGATAGGACAAATGGTAAATCAGCAAGACTTCTACTTATTATTGTTTGCACTTCGCTTATATCGGCTTGTCGATTACTAATTTCTGCCTGTTTAAGACCAATGCAAATAGCTGCAAGTAACGTTGCAAACAAAATCACGGTTTGTGCAATCAAGATCTCCAATTGCCATTTTTCAAATGCACTCGTAAGTTAGGACCCATACTTAAAGACATGTATCTTTTGAATTCAATTACCCTGTGTGGCGATGTCCATCAAAGTTCGGTAGTTTCGTGGGCGATTACTATCTGATACGACAGCTTTCTTTCTTCTAGATCATTTTACGCCTCAATTTATGTATATCATCATGGTTGAGTTCCATTTGACGTCGACTTTAAATCGCACTGAATGATCGCAAAAAGTTGACTGACTTCGCTTGCCAAAAAGGCATCATAACCCGGTGTCTTGAAGGCTTGTTCGTGGGCACTTTGGGTGATGAATCGCTGCATTTGTTCTTTGAAGGCGGGTCCTGTGGCGATGCCATGGATGGTTTGAATAGCATTGTCTAATAGCAAGTCGTAGTGCTTGATTCCATAGTCTGCAAGTTTCTTGTGGATGAGGTCTAACTTTAGATGCGCACCTTGCCGCACTAGCCAAGCGATATCCCAAATGTCGCGATGCCGGATTTTCGCAGGGGTTGGGATTAAATTGCCACCCTCCAGTTTGGCGATCGAGGTAGGAAGGGCTACCAGTTTGTCGGCAAGGATTTCATCCATCGTCTCAGTGATCACGATGGGGCTTCTCATGCCCTCAAGAACGGAATAGTTCTGTCTTAGAGGGATTGGCTCCCGGGTGTACGCCGGAATATTGGCAATATCGATTTTGATTTTTTGACGGGGAATATCCGGTGACCCAGGATTTGTCTCAATGCTCACCATCCACTTGGTCACATTGGCCAAGGCATCTTTTGGGGCTGGTTTGGGCTCCTTGACGGTGACCTTTAAGCCAAAGCGTTCACCGATGTGTTTGATGAGACAGTCTTTGACTTTTTCCATGCTTTCAGCGGAAAACTCGGTGCCGCCGACAAAATCAAGATCCTCGCTAAACCGCTCAGACCCTCGGCATAGCCGGAGAGAGGTGCCGCCTTGGAAGACTAGATTTTTGAGTAATCCATCTTCATCTAAGGCATTGAATATCTCGTAGTGGAGAAGCTCTTTCTCGACCACGGGCCGCATCGCAGCCATCTCTGCGTTGGCCATCGCTTTTTCTATGTACAGTTTGAAATCTTCTTGTTTCATCAGGCCACCTCATCTAATTCTTCGTAATCAATCATGTCGGTATTGCGACCTACGCGCAGTAAATCGGTGACGGCCGCTCGTTTTTTTGCGATGCGTAGTGGGCGACCTTTGATAAAGACCGTTCGCTCCAAGATGTCTGGAACACTGCGTTTGGTATGGGTGAACTCGATCGTGCCAAAGGGCGTTTTATGAACTCCTCCGGCACCTGTGGTCATGACCGTCAATCGGCTGAGGGGGATCTGAGAGATGACGCCATGTTCGGAGAGCATGCTCTCAAGACTCACGTATGACAGCTTGCCGGGCCGAAGGGCTTTGGCAATCTCTTCCACTATCCAGCCGGAATGCCGTACAGCCGCTAAGGCGTTGACGTAGATTCCCCTGGCTGCTTTGATGAGTAATCCATCTTTGGCCATGCGCTGCAATGACTTTTCCATCGACTTTTCATCTTCGGTCGGAAACAGCTTCTCTAAATCTTTTTTAGTGAAGACGAATACCCCTCGGCGTTCAAGGCTGGTCAGACTGTGGATGAGTTCCATGCGTTTCATAAGTGACTCCCATCCCTAATTATAAGTAGGGTTTTAAATGACATAGTAGCTGTTAATCGATTGTTTTGTCAATAAGTCATGTAAAACCCTATTTATTGATAGGGGAATAATAAACTTAATGGCATGCTTGCTGAGCGTTTGTTATTGCATGATCAGCGATCAGAGCCATTTTGCAAAGCAGGATGCCCGTTTTATGTCTGTTCTGTCCGGTTTTTTCTAAATGCACTGTTGGGGATGTCAACCATCTTGACCCGATGACTGGGCTTCCCTCCATTACAAACTCCTTTCATGTTAACACTCTTAATGAAAGTGTCCGTTTTATTGAGGGAAGCCCAAGTTATCGTTTTTACTCAAAACGTGCACTTTTATAATGAAATTGTGCATTTGTGATCGTTTTTGCACGTGACATCTTCTTTTCTGTCCGAAAAACGTATACAAATTTCGGACAGAATAAGCTTCTACAGAAGTTCAAAAGTGACTGTGGACTTTTGCGTCAAGTTGAACGATTCACCTGACAGCAGAGAAGGGCGCCAGAATATGTACTGGATTAGACCGGAATACACGCTTTATCACTCAGTCTGATAATAAGTTTCAATCTTTACTTTCAGGGTGATAAACTTTTTTCATGCTTGCATCTTCAAAGCTTTCAATGTCAACAAGTCGATACATTACGCGACCACAAATTTTCAAATAGGCAGGTCCGATGCGATCGCTTCGCCAACGCTCTAAAGTAGCCTCGGCTACTTACCACCGTACAGAAAGTTGTTTTTGGTTTAAGGAATGACAGCCATCGGGATTTCCTTTTTGGCTGGTTAAAAACCAATGAACGCTTCTTTAAAAAGTGAAGTCAAGTTGTTGTGGGCTATGACTCGATTGTGATTTACGGAATCGAACCCCCGTCCGTAATTTTTCATGAGCTTTTTATAAATAAAAAAACCACCCTCCAAGCCTTGAATTCATTGGACTTTGCGGCTTCCTACTAAAACCGGGAAGCCCTATTAATGGTCTTTCTTGAATCGTTTGCTGTTGGCGGCGACCCCACCGCCAACAACACCGATTTCCTCCCCCCGTTAATGATGTAGAGCCTGATGGAGACCCTCAAGGCCTAGAGCCATTATCTACCGGTATTCCCTGTCAAAGACTGATAACAAACAATTGTTTTTGTACAAGATAGTATTGAAACAAAATGCAACTAATTACTTTAACTTTTTGAAAATATTAGTGTAAAATTCAATTAAGTTGTTGTTTATTTATAATTATTATTTAGGGAGCTAATTATGAAGTATATTCTTATCTTGCTTGTTATTTTAGTTGCGATTTTCTCAGCCTACATGTTAAATAACAATGCAAAAGCAGCCTCTTTAACTCCAGGCAGCCATCAAGGCACTACTCAAATTAGCGTAAGCCGATAATTACAAAGTAACCAGTTTTAAAAGGATGTGATAAATCACATCCTTTTTTATTGCCTTAAAAATCTCTGCATAATATCTTTAAGCGGTTTATATCTTTCTCTGGCTGTTAAGGGAGTAAAAACAGGGTTTCTACAACCAGCCTCTTTTAGAAATTCAAGTTCGCTATCTAAATCCTCAGTTTGTATATACCAAGATTTTTTGATTTCGCTTGATCCTTCAAACCATTTATATCCTCTGGCTTTAGCTAAATTTTTATTATCAAAGGGAAGGTCGATGGCTTGTATGTGCCATAATTTTTTTCTGGCTGAATTGATTAATAAAGACAAAGCGGTAGTACTCATGTCTGGGGTGGATTGACTAAGTAACATCATTAACATGTCTACGTCAGCACGAGCACGATGTGCGTCATGAAACAAATTAAAACGAAAACCCAAATAATCTAATTTACTACTTTTAGTTGCCCAAAGATCCCAAGGGATTTCATGAAGCGAACAACCAAAATGCATTTGACTAAATAGTGGATAGCGCGCCTCTAAAAATCCTCTATCAAAACTGGCGTTATGGCAAATGATTAAACTAACCCCGTCTAGCACTTTATCAATTTTATTTTCATCAATTTTTTCCCCTTTTACCATGTCATCACTAATTCCAGTAAGTCTTGTCACTTCATGAGGGATGGGAAACTCAGGATCCTCTAAGCTATCGTATCGACTAATTACTCGGTATAAATGCCCACTATTTTTACCATACTCACAAGTAGCAATTGATAAATCTATAATACGATCACCTTCATCAACTTTTAATCCTGTGGTTTCTGTATCAATAACTGCAAGTCGCCCAATCGGTTCATCTGACGGTGCGTTTTCAAATTGATGAAAGTCAGTTATGTTTAGTCGTGTCAAAACACGATAATTAGAATCGGCTTTTACAATTTCTAATGCGCTATTAATATCCACAGTAATTACATCCAAATAAACAATAAGTTATTGTAATGAGTTTTTATTAGTCTTGGATTAATAAAAAAATAATTTTTTACTTTTTATCTTTTTTGGTAATATGTTTGAACTTATGGTGCTCATTTAATTATGAGTTAAACGGGAAACACTAACCAAACGTGTGCTGCCCCCGCAACGGTAAGTGAATGTAAAGCTTTCTTTACTACGGACTTGATACCACTGTATTTTTTATGGGAAGGTAAATTCCTTAAGTTCACTAGCCCGGATATCGGCCATAAGATGGTGGAGTAACGCGGACGGGGACCTTCGCTGATACTGAGTGAACAGCCTTTCCCATTGTCTTCTCATTATCTATCGATTTGTCTTTTTAATCCCATACTCTTTAAGAGACTAAGGTCACGTGGGCGTGACTGATTGCTTAGGGATTTATTATGTTTTTTTCTACTCGTACTCGTTTAGTAAAGAGTACTCAATTAATTTCAAGTTTTCTTTTGTTGATAGTTAGTTTTAGCTCTATCGCTGATACGCAAAACAATAATTCTGTACAAATTGATCCTGTCATAGTGACAGCTGATATGATACCAAAGCCTAGCTCACAGGTTATTCAAGATCATCTTTATATTAGTAATGAACAAATTCGCGCTGCAGGACAGCAAAGTTTAGCTGAATTACTTCAGCAACAAGCGGGTTTTCAAGTTGCCACTTTCGGTGATGCTGGGAATACTGCTTCTGTTTTTACACGTGGAACAAACGGTAATCATACTTTGTTGTTGGTCGATGGCGTACGAGTTGAGTTGACTAGTACTGGAGGAGGTATTTGGAACTCAATACCTTTATCCATGATTGATCATATTGAAGTCATCTATGGGCCAGAGAGTATATATTATGGCGCTGATGCTGTTGGTGGTGTTGTTCAAGTTTTTACAAAACAAGGAAATGGTGCCCCATCGGTAAGTGCAATGGCCGGTTATGGTAGTTATGGAACCAGCATGTCTCAAGCATCGATAAGCGGTTCTACTCAGTCAACACATTCTGTTAAATATTCTTTTGGTGTCACACAAGAAAACTCCTCTGGGTATAACACGGTGTCACAGGCGAATCCTTATGGCTATGTGACTGGAGCAACTGGCTATCAAAGACAAGGAGCCTATGGGACATTAAGTGAAATGATAGCCCAAGGTCATGAGATCGGAATTCATTTTCTTGCTGTTAGGGATTCTTATTTAAGTCCTAATAGCGGTGAGTTTGATAAATCACAAAATAATACGACTAATTTATCGTTTTTTACTCATGATCAAATAACTTCAAATTGGTATAGTAATTTTACTGTTGCCTATAATGCCAACTTTTTTCAATACTTTACGATAGCAACACCTTCTAATGACAATACTTTTACGCCGTCATATGATTACAAGTGGGATAACAATTACACTTTTGGTTTGGATTCATTGCAAGTTATTGCAGAACATCGTTCACAATATTTGAATGGTCAGTTTACTCCTGCATATGATTATTGTACAAATTGCTCATTAAATCTAAATCGAAATATTGATTCTTTAGCAACTATTTATCACTTACATAGTGGGCAGCATTCCCTAGATGTTGGGGTTAGAGCGGATGGATATTCAGGTTATGGAAGTAAGTTAACTGGGAGCGCTACTTATGGATACCAAATTACAAATTCCATTAAAACTCATTTAGGAGCTGGTACCGCATTTGCTGAACCCACTTTTTATGAACTGTATTATCCAGGATATCAGAACCCTAATTTGGCACCTGAATACTCAAAAAATATTGAATGGGGTATTAACTATGATGATCATCACCAATCTTTTGGTATAGTTTTATATCAAAACGATATTTCAAACTTGATTCAAGCTGATCCTAATACATTCATTTCTTATAATATAGGAAATGCGAAAATTCAAGGCGCCACAATTTCAGCTCAAAAATATATTGGATCATTTAATTTCCATGGCTCAATGGATTTTCTAAATCCGGTTGACCGTAATACAGACTTAGTATTACCACTAAGAGCTGAAGAAGTTGGACGTGTAGGAGTTGATTACGCATTAGAAAAGCTAAAATTAGGTGCTAATTTAATTGCTTCAAGTAGACGTTACGGTGCAGAATCACTTTCTGCTGGGTTGAGCCAGCCAATAGGTGGTTATCAAATGTTTAGCCTAAATGGTTCTTATCAAGTTACTAAACAATGGTCTTTATTTGGACGTTGGGATAACGTAACCAATATGCCGTATCAGTTACAGTATGGTTATAACACACCAGGATCCAACGTGTTTTTTGGTGTTCGCTACGATCAATAACGAATATAGTTATGATTCCATCACCTTGTATTAACGTATGCCAAGTAGATCCCCCAACGGGGATTTGCTTGGGTTGCGGGAGAACAATTCAGGAGATTACTAACTGGGTTGTATTAAAAGATGAAGAAAAAGAACGTGTTATTCATCAATCACAGATTCGTCTAGATAATCTTCTGTTTGGTGATGAATCGAATTAGTATTTGGTAAGACAATGATCTCTGATGATTTGAAAATAAATTTGATGAGTATTTTGTAAACATCATAATCAAAAATCACCTCTCTTCGAGAACTATTGGCCTCCAATGCATCTTGATAGGAGCTATATGTTCCAAAGTATGCCCATTGATCAATGAGATGGAAATCTGAATAAGAATGGTTGCTTTCTTTAATGACTATAGCGTTAGCCCATTTCCAATTTTGCAATCTTATTCTTTCAAGAGCCATTTGAACTTTTAAATCATGATGGACCATGTCTTCCTTGCCACAACATGCTCCATGACATTTGTTAATTTGCGCTCTAAAACAGGCTTTCCCTTTTACATGCTTATCTATGCCAAGAACGGCTAGGCATAGTCCATGAGCATCTGCGATTGCTCTTAATGTATCAAGTGCTTTTTTGCGAGTTTGAAATACACCAAAATAATTGTCTGATTGTGAAAAATTAATTTCATCAGTATTTTTAATTTCTAATATATTTTTATCATGTACTGTATTCCATTGCCAAGAGCACAGTTGCTGTTGACGTCTGAGTCGATGATTATGTATGGGATTTAACTCTTTAATTAGTTTTGCTTCAAGTAATAGGGCACCTAGTTCACCAACGGTATTATGATGTTCGATTCTTTTTATTTGTTGAGAAAGTCGTAATTCTTTGTGGTGTTTATGATCTGAATTGAAATGGGATAGGACGCGTTCTCTTAAATTGATACTTTTCCCTATATAGATTGGTAAATCATTTTCCCCATAAAATAGGTATACCCCAGGACTATCAGGTAGCGAGTCTATTTCATATTCATCAACTCCTGGCGGTAGAGAGGGCTTTTTTGTTACTTTTTGTATTGCTTGTGTAAGCAGTTCTTCTGAGAAATTTTCTTTTACATGAGTAAGAAAATAAGCTACAACTTTGGCATCATTCAACGCTCTGTGACGATCTGTTATGTCGATTCCCAGTCGCTCAATAATGCTATCAAGATTATGTTTAAAGTGGTGTGGATAGAGTTGTCTTGATAAACGAACAGTACATAATGTGTTTTCTTTGAAATAAATGCCACATTTCAAAAACTCTTGTTTTAAAAAAGCGTAATCAAAACGTACATTATGTGCTATAAAAACTTTATCTTTTAAAATCGTTAATAATTCATCTGCAATATCTGAGAATAATGGAGCTTCTTGTACCATTTCATTTGAAATTCCTGTTAACCGACTAATAAAAGGAGGGATAGGAGTCTCAGGGTTGATTAGGCTATGCCATTCACGACTTGAGCCATTTGGGAGTAGTTCTACAATACCAATTTCTGTAATTCTATCTTTGAGTGGATTTGCTCCAGTTGTTTCAAGATCGATACAGATTAGATTGTTCTGCCAAAAACGGCTCATTTGCATTTATTTTTGATTAACCAATTGATTTAAGTCAGCGATAACCTCTTTGGGATTCTCGCCAGCGTCAACGCTTTCATATACTTTTGCAATTTTTCCAGCGGGGTCAATGATAAAGGTGTTTCTTTTGGCTATTTTATAACCAAGAAGATTTCTTTCTGAACCATATGATCTTGAAATACTTCCGTCTTTATCAGCTAACAGAGGAAAGGGTAAATGATGATTGGCTGCAAATTCAGCATGACTTGTAGCGTCATCAATACTGACACCTATTACTACTCCTCCTAATTTTTTAACTTGATTGAAGTCATCTCGATAGGCACACGCTTCTGTGGTGCATCCTGGAGTCTCATCTTTGGGGTAAAAATAGAGCACTACCCATTTACCACGATAATTAGACAAGCTTTGTAATTGGTTGTGTTGGTCTATCACTTTAAAGTCAGGTGCCATTTGTCCTACAGTGGGCATGTCATTAGCTGAGGCTGTTCGTGAAAAGAGAAGACCTAAGCCAATTAAAGTCAATAACGACATTAGAATTAATTTCATGTTTTTCTCCAATTTATAATTCATCAATTATTTTAACTAACAGTTATTTCAAGGTTCTTTATCAAATTCAATATCAATGAGCAGTATTTAAATACTAAACTTTCATTTTTATTTATATTATGACTGTCATTATTTCATACTCCGTAATCTAAGATTGCTTTTGTACAGGGAGAATGTTTTAAAAATTTTCTGCTTATTTATATGAATAAGGTATGTTTATTTTGAGCCATGGTGCAGTCATTCCTAACCGCTGATAGGAATGAGCCGCTATTCCATTTCTAAGTGCATAACGTACCGGTTTTGCTATTGCTAATATGGTTGCGTCTAATAATTTTTTTTGTATCAACGTGGGTGGCATAATGCCTATTAGAGGATAAACCCAATTAGGTAAGTTGTAAAAACCTGCTTTTACGATTAAAGATAATAGTGGTTTACCTAATAGATGTGTTGGAAAGTGATGAAGTAAATCAATAACTGTTTCAACACGTTTTGTCATTCTTAATTCTTGGCGATAGATATTAATTGTTTCTATAGTAGATGACAGAGTAACGGGTAAATCTGTTCCTCCTAATAAATGACCAATTTGAGCAATTTCTAAAAAATATTGGTTTTGTTTTGAAATACTCATTTGAGGGTCACGGTAACGAAGGTGACTATTTAGAAAACAAAAGCTTTCTGTAATATGTACCCATTTTAAAAGATGTGGGTCATTAGCTTGATAGCTTATTCCTTGGTCATCAATACCCGTTACCTTGTCGTGAATCCGTTTGACACGTTCAATTGCTGATAAGGCCATTTCTGTCGAGCCATAGGTGGTTGCTGCAATAAATTGAGCCGTACGCCCTAGACGACCTGGTAAATTCTCTTTGAATGTTGAATGATCCCACACCCCTGCCATTGCTTGCGGGTGAAGTGCTTGCATAATTAGAGAGCTAATGCCGCCGATCATCATACTAATAAAATCAGCATGTACTTGCCAGATAACACTATTTGGACCAAAAAGACCTGGATCACCTGGAGGAATAAGATAATCTTGAACAGTTGTCGATGATTTGACTGTTCGTCTTATTGATTGACGGATTATTTCATCCCACATAAACCATATCTTACTAAACTCTAATTTATGATAGAAAGAGATTCGAGTAATTAGTTCCCAGTAACTATTCTTTGAGCTTATTTATCGATGTAATTGCTGCCGAAAAAATAGGTTCTGTTAATCCGAGAGAATCTTTAATGAATTCTCTATTGTTTTCTAAAAGAGAGAGTACCTCGGGTACTGTTGAGCAATGTTCAAGTTGAGTTTTTATTTGTAATATTTTAGGTAGATGCCAGAGAGAAGGAGTTTTGTTACTTTGTTGAAAAGCCTTTTCTAAAATTAATTTAATCTGTTCTTTTTGCATTAACGCCATCCTGGTAGCCAGTTATCAGTGTTTTTTAATTCTTGCCAATCCATTTGCCATTGACGGTGATTAATTAACGCTTCCATAACTATTTTGTCTGGTATTAAATGGTCTTTGTCTATGTATATGACTTGAATAACCATATGATGTTTTTCTTTATTAGTGGGGTAAACCGCTGTCCATTTACTAAGTAGCAGTTTTTTACTATTAATATTGTTAGCCATGATGATGGATTAATTGTACAGTAAGACTAATAGCACTGATTAAACAAATCATACTAAAGAGTCGTCTCAGAATTATTTCATTAATTAAAGGAGCGATTATTCTACCTATTGCCATTGTGATAAGTGCGCCAGCTAAAAAGGGAACAGCAAGCTGACGATTAAAATTACCCATAGCACTCCATTGTAATACGCTTCCAGTTGAAACCAAGGCAAGGACCATTAATGAGGTGGAAGTCACTGAGTGTACATTTAGTGGAGTATGTTTTTTTAAAGCAGGAACCAATACAAAGCCACCGCCAACACCTAATAAACCAGATGTAAAACCAAGTAGTATCCCTAATTTACTCATTGTCATTAGACATTTAAAATCCCATCGAAAACGACCTGTTTGTTGATCAATTTGGCAGGGGAAGTCTTTATCAATATTAAGGTGTTTAATAAAAGCGTAACGATAAGCTTGGTAAAGTAAGAGTAAGATAAATAAGAGTTTCAAAACCGCTTTTGGAATAAGTTGAGCAGTTTCAATACCAAAAGGAGTAATAAGCAAGCCTATAGCAGTAATTAAAAAAGCTGCACGATAACGTACGATTCCTTGTTTTAGTCCTATTATCATGCCGATCCATGATGCAGCAGCAACGCCTATTAAAGACAAAGGAGCGGCTGTGACGACATTCAGATTTAAAAAGAGAACGAGTAAGGGGGTAGCGATAATACCACCACCTGCACCGGTTAGCCCTAGAATAAGCCCTGTTGTGCCACCAAGTAGTGCGGTGAGAATTACTAGTTCCATCAGTTAGTTGTTGAACAAACTGGATTATGATTGGTTTTACAAAACTGCTCTTGAAGTGTTTGCATGACCGCCAGTGATTCGTTGCTAGAGATGGAGTAATAAATGAATTTACCATCACGCCTGGTTTTTACTAACCCTTCTTCACGTAATACGCCAAGTTGCTGTGAGAGGGTGGGTTGCTTAATATCAAGCGAGTTTTCTAATTCACTGACGCTACATTCTCCTTCAGCAATTTTACAAAGTAAAATTAAGCGATCAATATTAGACAATACTTTAAGTAGTTGTGTGGCTCTACCTGCCGCTTCATACATCTGTCCGAAATCGATTTTGTCCATATTCTTAATTTTACCCTTAAAGAAGAATTTGAATAATGATTATAGTAGTTGACAGTATAGCAAAAAACATTATATAAATGTAAATAATGTAATTTAATATAATATATTTAAGTAAAGTGATTAGGGAGTAATTAATGCAAAAATTTAATAAAATTAGAGGGTTAGCTTTTTTAAGCTGTTTATTTCTCTCATTTTCAGTCCTTGCAGACACCCAAAATCATAATAATAACGGTACCTCACTGAACCCGTTTGATGCTCAAATTGAGTCAGTTAATCATGCCGATATAGCAGCACAAGTATCAGGTAGAGTGACTAATATAAAAGTGACCGCTGGTGAAAAAGTAAAAGTAGGTCAAATTCTATTAACTCTCGAATCCACAAGTGCACAGCAACAAGCAATAGCCAGTGAGGCACAAATAGCCGCAGCTAATGCTGATTTAGAATTGGCACAAAAAGATTATCAAAGACAAGAGGCGCTGTTTAAACAAGATTACATAAGCCAAGCAGCTCTTGATCGTGCGAAAACAAAGTTAGAAGCAGCCAAAGCTCAAGCTAGAGCCACCTCATCTTTAGCTAAGTCTGCTAGAGCGCAGTCTGATTTATATGTTATAAAAGCCCCCTTTTCTGGTGTAATAGCTGAAATACCAGTTAATCTAGGTGATATGGCTATGCCAGGTAAAATACTGGTAAGTCTTTATGATCCCGAGCATTTACGTGTTAGTGCTTCAGTTCCAGAAAGAGCAGTAAATAAAGAGTTAACTGTTAAACAATTAAAAATTGAAGTTCCTTCTTTAACTCAACAGGAACATTGGCTTAATCCTCAAACTCTTCATTTATTCCCAACGGTGGATAGTCAATCACATACGGTTTTATTACGTATAAATATTGATCGTAATACCGCAGATATCAAACCAGGTTTGTTTGCGCGTGTATGGTTACCAACAAAATTATCTGTGCCTAATCGTATAGTAGTTCCCTTAACTGCCATTGTAGAACGAGGTGAATTAACTGGTGTATATGTTAAAAACGAAAAAGGTGAACCTCTATTAAGACAAGTACGATTAGGTCGTCAGTGGGGTAATGAAGTTGAAGTGATATCAGGATTAAGTTCTACAGATGGATTAATCGAAAATGCCCAATCTCTCTCATTTAAAAACGGTCAATGAGGGACGAATAAATGACTAAACCACTTGGACTATCAGGACGAATAGCACATTACTTCCAAAGTGCACAAATTACCCCGTTACTGGCATTAGTTGCATTATTACTGGGTATTTTTGCCTTAATTGTAACTCCTCGTGAAGAAGAGCCACAAATCAACGTCACCATGGCTAATGTGTTAATCCCATTCCCTGGTGCCTCTGCTAAAGATGTCGAGCAAATGGTTTCTACTCCAGCAGAACAAGTGCTATCACAAATCCAAGGTATTGAACACGTATACTCCATTTCTCGTCCTGGTATGTCAATTATTACAGTGCAGTATAAAGTAGGAGTCCCGCGGATTGAGGCATTAGTTAGGTTGTATGATACGGTTAATGCTAATGCAGACTGGCTCCCTTCAGGTTTAGGGGTATTACCACCCATCATTAAACCAAAAGGAATCGATGATGTTCCTATTGTGGCTTTGACTTTATATAGCAAAGATCCTCATATTGGCAGTTATGATTTAGAAAGAGTTGCACATAGCATTGAGGTGGATATTAAACGTGTGGCGGGCACCAGAGAGGTTAAAACTATTGGTGGACCTGGACGTGTTGTAAATATACAAGTTGATGCGGCTCGATTAAACAGCGCAGGCCTTACTATAAGTGATTTACAAAGAACATTAGCCTCTGCAAATGTGGGTGCACCTTTAGGTCATTTATTAATTAATAATCAATCTATTCAATTAGAAACAAGCAACTTCCTAACTAATGCCCAAGACGTGTCACAGTTAATTGTTGGGGTACATGGAGGACGTCCAATTTATTTAAGTGAAGTAGCTCAAATAAATGATAATCCTCCCATTGCTCAGCGTTATGTGTGGTATGGCAAACATAACAATAACGTATCAGAGGAATATCCTGCAGTAACAGTCTCCGTAACAAAAAAACCCGGAGAAAATGCTATTGATGTTGCAAATGCTGTGATGACAAGAGTAGAAAGTCTTAAAAATACTATTATTCCTGCTAATGTTATCGTTGCTGAGACGAGAAACTATGGCGCTACAGCAAACGATAAAGCTAAAAAGCTTATTGAAAAACTATTGTTTGCAACTTCATCTGTCGTAGCGTTAGTATTTTTTGCATTAGGACGACGTGAAGCATTAATTGTCGGTAGTGCAGTGATTTTAACGTTAACGGTGACACTATTTGCCTCTTGGGCATGGGGATTTACACTTAATCGCGTTTCTTTATTTGCGTTGATTTTTTCAATAGGGATTTTAGTTGATGACGCCATTGTGGTTGTTGAAAATATCCATCGTCATCAATTACATCATCCTGATAAAACTTTATTACAACTTATTCCAGGTGCCGTTGATGAGGTGGGTGGTCCAACTATACTCGCTACTTTAACAGTAATAGCAGCATTGTTACCTATGGCATTTGTTACCGGCTTGATGGGGCCATATATGAGTCCTATTCCGATTAATGCAAGTATGGGAATGCTGTTATCACTCGCGATTGCATTTATAGTCACTCCATGGCTATCTCGAATTTGGCTAAAACCCAGTCAGCATCAATCGCATAGTGGTGGACTGGGTAGTAAATTACATCCATGGTTTGTGAAAATTTTTACACCGTTATTAGATGAAGTAAACGGTAAAAAAAATCGCAAAAAAATGGGGTTTGCGATAGGGTTACTCATTCTCATCTCTCTTGTTTTACCGGCTACAGGTTTGGTTTTACTTAAGATGCTTCCGTTTGATAATAAATCCGAGTTTCAGGTAATGGTAGATATGCCAGCTGGTACGTCGCTAGAAGAAACAGCTGCAGTAATGCATGAGTTAGGCGCTTATTTAGCTAAAGTACCTGAAGTGGTTGATTACCAAGCTTATGTGGGCACAGCATCCCCAATTAACTTTAATGGTTTAGTACGTCAGTACTATTTGAGAAGTGACAGTAATCAAGGTGACATACAAGTTAATTTGGTTGATAAACATCATCGTGATGAACAAAGCCATGCTATTGCAACACGAATTCGCCCTCAATTACAAAAAATTGGTCGCTTATATAACGCCAATATCAAGGTAGTAGAAGTACCACCTGGCCCACCAGTTCTCTCGCCAATCGTTGCAGAGGTATACGGTCCGAGTGATAGTGGGCGTCTAACTGTCGCTAAAGATGTGCGTGATGTATTTAGTCGGACTCCAAATGTTGTTGATGTGGATGACAGTAGTATCGTTAAAGCACCTAAAAAATTAATTCAGGTTGATCGTCGTAAAGCAGCACTTTATGGAGTCAGTCAACAGCAAGTGGTATCCACTCTACAAACTGCATTGAGTGGACAAGCTGCTACATGGTTTCATGATCAACGAAAATATCCCGCTGCTGCTTGGATTCAAATGTCTGGTAGAGAACAAGGCGATCTTGGAGCACTCTTACATTTTAGTGTTCATGGTAGTCAAGGGCAGCTCATTCCATTAAGTGAATTAGTCACTATTACAGATACTGTCAGAGAGCAGCCTATTTTTCATAAAGACTTATTACCTGTGAATTATGTTGTTGGTGATATGGCAGGTAAATTAGATAGTCCCTTGTACGGTATGTTTAAGATGCGCTCCCAAATTCATAACATAAGAACACCTAATGGAGAGCAATTAGTTGATTATTTTATACATCAACCTGCTGATCCTTATAGACATTATGCAATTAAATGGGATGGTGAATGGCAAGTAACCTACGAGACTTTCAGAGATATGGGAGCGGCTTATGCAGTAGGACTGATTTTAATTTATTTACTTGTTGTTGCCCAGTTTGGATCATATCTCACGCCACTCATTATCATGGCCCCAATTCCTCTAACAATTATTGGTGTGATGCCAGGTCATGCACTATTGGGAGCGCAATACACAGCAACGAGTATGATTGGTATGATTGCACTCGCCGGTATTATTGTTAGAAACTCAATTTTGCTGGTAGATTTTATAAATTTACAAGTTGCTGAAGGGGTTCCCTTTAAAGAGGCAATTATTCATTCGGCTGTAACACGTGCTCAGCCAATTTTACTAACAGGTTTGGCTGCTATGTTAGGCGCATTCTTTATTCTTGATGATCCTATTTTTAATGGGCTAGCTATTTCATTAATATTTGGCATATTTGTTTCTACCTTATTAACGCTGATTGTGATTCCAACTCTTTACTATGCGGCCTATCACAACAAGTTCACTCATTCAAATAACCCTTCAGAGGAGATCACACAATGACTTCATGGCGAGTAGTACGTGTAATTGCAGGAACTTTTATTTTATTGTCTCTTGCGTTAGGAATACCGGGTAGTCCTTTATTTGTTAGCCAATGGTGGCTTGCTTTCACAGCGTTTGTTGGTTTGAATTTACTCCAAAGCGGTCTAACTCGTTGGTGTTTAATGAACAATATACTTCGTAAATTATTTGGTTTACGCGAGGAGTGCTAATGAAAACGTTTCGGTCAAAGGCTCGTTTATTATCAGTAATAATTTCTCTTGCTATAACTGCACAAGGTGCATTTGCTACTGATTTAATTACTGTATTAAACGCCGCTCAGACCCATGACTTAGATTTCTTAGCAGCTCAATCTACCCATATGGCTGGGTTAACTAAGCATGATCAAGCAAATGCCATGTGGCGCCCTGATATTAGTGTGCAGGGTGGGGCTGGACGTATGAATCAACAAACACAAACTGCTGGTGCTCAATTTGTACAAAACGGTACAGTAGGAATCGCTAATTTTAATACTTCCATTAATCAAGGAACTTATAACATGTGGGCTGTTAGTATTCGTCAGCCTATCATTAATGGAGAACGCTCGTCTCAGTCACAAGCCTTACATATCGAAGCGAATACTGCTGAGCTGGAATGGCAAGCCGCACAACAAGATTTTATATTACGAACGATTAAGAAATATTTTGATGTTTCAATGGCGCTTGAGACAGTTAAAACTACACAAGAACAATTACAAGCAGTCCAAAAAGTACAGGGGGAAGCTCAGGCACGCTATAAATTAGGTGATGCGCCTATTTTGGATGTGCATGAGACAACTGCCCGCTTAGATGGGTTAAAAGCTCAATTACTAGCTGTACAAACAGATCTTGATATCAAAGAAAGCGCACTCTCAGACGCGACAGGAATTAATATAGAACAGTTAAAAATTATGATTCCAAGCGCAGGTGAAATTGTGTTTGATAAGAAGCCATTAGATTTTTGGCTATCCCAGGTAAATACCAGTAATCCTCAGCTGTTGGTTGCACTTAATCAGTTAAGTGAAGCACGTCAAAATGTTAAACGTTATCACGCGTTATCAAGCCCCTCACTGGATTTGGTTGGTCAGATCAATGATACGCACGTCTATGGATCAGGAGATTATGGTCCGAATGCTAGTAATCTAAATAGAGATGCTATGGTAGGCGTGCAACTGACTATTCCTCTCTATAACGGTGGTATGCGTATAGCAAAAGAAGATGAGGCAGCGCATCTTGCTGACGTAACGTTAGATAGAACAAATCGTTTGCGCCAGCAGATTGGTTTGCAAACAAAACAAGCATATCTTGGATTAACCGCAGGTGTAAATCGTGTGGAAGCATTGAAAGCTGCGTGGCAAGCGAGTGAAGCGAGACGAAAAGCAACTCAATTAGGTAAAAAAGTAGGTGATCGTACTACTTTGGATTTATTAAATGCTGAGACAGATGCTGCCAATGCTCATTTAAATTGGATTCAATCAAGAGTCGATTTGATAATCAATGAATTAAATTTAGCAGCACTTTCTGGGCAATTAACAGAAGATAGGATTAAAGAAATTAATAGCACACTGCAACCATTTTAAAAAAGGAGATAGAACATGGCCCATATAGTCGTATTAGGTGCAGGTACAGGGGGAATGCCTGCAGCCTATGAATTGAGAGAGAAGTTAGGTAAAGGTCACCGGATAACTGTGGTTAATGCGGTGGATTATTTCCAATTCGTGCCTTCTAATCCATGGATTGCAGTGGGCTGGCGCAGTCGGGATCAGATCACTTTCCCGATTAGACCTTATTTAGCAAAGAAAAATATAGAGTTTTTAGCTCAACCTGTATCTAAAATTGATGCTGAAGGTAGTGCTTTAGAGTTTCCTGACGGTAGTCGTTTAACCTATGATTATTTAATTATCGCAACAGGTCCTAAATTGGCCTTTGATGAGGTGGAAGGGGCAGGACCCAAACAGTTTACTCATTCAATTTGTACTGTTGATCACGCCGAAGAAGCGTATAAAGATTATCAAAATCTAATCAATAATCCTGGTCCAGTGATTATTGGTGCGCTTCCCGGAGCCTCTTGTTTTGGTCCAGCCTATGAATTTGCTTTTGTCGTTAACCGCGATCTTCGTCGTCGTAAACTTCGTCATAAAATCCCAATGACATATATTACTAGCGAACCCTATATTGGCCATTTGGGGTTGGGTGGGGTTGGTGATTCTAAATCCATGCTTGAAAGTGAAATGCGTAATAACGACATTAAATGGATTACTAACGCTAAAGTTACCAAAATTGAGAATGGCAAAATGTTTGTCACAGAACTTGATGAACTGGGTAATGTAAAAAAAGAACATGAAGTGCCTTTTAAATTCAGTATGATGTTGCCTGCCTTTAAAGGCGTCGATCCAGTAGCTGCTGTTGAGGGGTTGTGTAATCCAAGAGGAATGGTAATTGTTGACGAATATCAACGCAGTAAGAAGTATAAAAATATATTCTCAGCAGGAGTATGCGTTGCAATTCCACCTGTGGAAGTAACACCTGTTCCTACTGGAACTCCGAAAACAGGATATATGATTGAATCAATGGTTTCTGCAATTGTCCATAATATATGGGCAGATTTAAATGGTCACACACCTGATAGTAAAGGAACATGGAATGCATTTTGTCTTGCCGATATGGGCGACACAGGAGCCGCATTTATTGCTCTTCCTCAGATACCTCCACGTAATGTGAACTGGTTTAAAAAAGGGCGTTGGGTACATTGGGCAAAAATCGCTTTTGAAAAATACTTTATTTATAAAATGAAACAGGGTAGTTCTGAACCTATATACGAAAAACACGTATTAAAGTGGATAGGTATTGAACGTCTTCAAAATAACAAATAAAGGAAATACAAATGGGTTTATTCTCTAACTTATTTTCAGCGGGTGCGACACCAGAGCTACCAGCCAATGCCATGATTATAGATGTACGTAGTCAACAAGAATACGCCACTGGGCATGTGGATGGAGCGGTCAACTTACCATTGGATGAATTTAATGCGGGTATACAAAAGTTAGTTCCCGAAAAAGATACACCAGTTATCTTATGTTGCTTATCCGGCGGCCGATCAGGCCATGCTTGCAATATTATGAAACAGCAAGGATATAAAGCCGTATTCAATGGTGGTGGCGCAGTCCAATTAGCGCAGCGTTTGAAAAAAGAATTAAAAAGATAGGTGTGGTGAATGAAAAGCCTCAATAAACCAAAACTAGCTAAAGAGTTAGCAATAGTACTTCTGATCAAAGTATTTTTGCTAACTCTGTTATGGAGTGTTTTTGTTAGAAATCATGAAGTAACAGTAGATGCTGAGAAAGTATCTCAAAGTTTTGGTTTTCAATCCCAAGTTTCAGATCAACTTCAAGGAGCAAATCATGATAAGCGATGAACTAGTTAACCTATCGCGCCTACAATTCGCAGTAACTGCGCTTTACCATTTCTTATTCGTTCCATTAACAATTGGTATGGTGTGGATACTGGTAGTAATGGAAAGTGTTTATGTTATGACAGGTAAGACTATTTATAAGGACATGACACGCTTTTGGGGTAAGTTATTTGGGATTAATTTTGCCTTGGGTGTAACAACAGGTATTACGATGGAGTTCCAGTTTGGTACCAATTGGGCTTATTACTCTCATTATGTAGGTGATGTTTTTGGTGCTCCTTTAGCAATTGAGGGATTAATGGCCTTCTTCTTAGAATCAACATTTATTGGGTTATTCTTTTTTGCTTGGGACAGGCTGTCAAAACCAAAACATTTGATGGTGACGCTACTGATGGCTATTGGCACAAATTTATCAGCTATGTGGATTTTAATTGCCAATGGCTGGATGCAAAATCCCGTTGGTGCAGAATTTAACTATACCACGATGCGTATGGAATTAACTGACTTTGCAGCGATGCTCTTCAATCCAGACGCACAAGCAAAATTTGTTCATACTGTATCAGCAGGATACGTTACCGCATCAACTTTTGTATTAGCAATCTCAGCGTGGTACTTACTAAAAGGGCGTGATGTGGAGTTTGCTAAACGTAGTTTTAGAATTGCCGCAGCATTTGGTTTGGCTTCTGCATTATCCGTTATTGTACTTGGTGATGAGTCAGGCTACACGGTAGGGGAAGCACAACAAACTAAAATGGCTGCTATAGAGGCAATGTGGGAAACAGAACCAGCACCAGCTCCTTTTAATTTAGTGGCATCACCCAACGAGAAATTGCAGAAAAACGATTGGAGTATCCAAATTCCTTGGGTTATGGGTTTGATTGGCACTCGTTCTGTAACCAAACAGATTCCTGGTATACATGACATTAAGGAAAAAAATCGTCAACGTGTTATTTCAGGTATCGAGGCTGTGAAAGCACTTGAAATTATTCGTAACCATCCAGAGGATACGGCCGCAAAAGCGGTTTTTGAGGCTCATAAAAAAGATCTTGGGTTTGGTTTGTTGTTAAAACAATTTACCAATGACTTCACTCATGTCACTCCAGAACTGATAGACAAGGCTGTTAATTCCACAGTACCCAAAGTAGCACCCATGTTTTGGGGTTTCAGAATCATGGTGTTAATTGGTTTTATGCTATTAATGTTGTTTGCAATCTCTTTTTGGGCTAGTTTAAAAACCCGTTGCGAAAAAATGCCCTGGTTACTCAAATGGGCCTTTTTTATGTTCCCAATGCCATGGCTCGCTTGCGAGTTTGGTTGGTTTGTCGCTGAATATGGCCGTCAACCCTGGACAATTTATGGTGTTCTGCCTACCCATCTATCTGTTTCAACATTAAGTCCTGCTTCACTGTACGGATCAATTGGTGGATTTGTAGGGTTTTATACATTACTACTAATCGTTGAAGTCTATTTAATGGTTAAGTTTGCACGCCAAGGTCCAAGTAGTTTAGGTACTGGCCGTTATGATGGTGAAACTAATCTTGCTCATGGTCGTGCATAAAAGGAGTATGACATTATGGATTACGCTACATTAAAAATAATATGGTGGCTGTTAGTAGGTGTTTTGTTAGTTGGTTTTGCCATCATGGATGGCCATGATATGGGCGTGGGAACATTACTTCCTTTTGTTGGAAAAAATGATAGTGAACGTCGTGTGGTAATTAATACAGTAGGACCACACTGGGATGGTAATCAAGTTTGGTTTATTACTGGCGGTGGCGCTATCTTTGCTGCTTGGCCTATTGTTTATGCTACTGCTTTTTCTGGCTTTTACTGGGCTATGTTAGCGGTTCTATGGGCATTATTCTTTCGTCCTGTAGGCTTTGATTATCGCAGTAAAATCAATAATCCTACTTGGCGTAATACTTGGGACTGGGGTCTGTTTATTGGTGGAGCGGTGCCACCGCTGATTTTTGGTGTGGCTTTTGGTAACTTATTACAGGGTGTGCCATTTGGTTTTGATCAAAACCTAGCATCTACTTATACAGGATCCTTTTGGCAATTATTAAATCCCTTTGCGATATTAACGGGTGTTGTAAGTTCAGCAATGATTACCTTTCATGGTGGTGTATATCTTTCACATAGAACGGAAGGTATCATTCAACAACGCGCAATGAAAGCCTCATCTATTGCCGGTTTAATTATGATTATTGCCTTCACTGCTGCTGGTATTTGGCTTGCTAAAGATATTAGTGGATATGTGATTACTTCACCTGTAGATCCAGATCAGTTGGCTAATCCTTTGGCTAAAACTGTTATTCGTGAACAAGGCGCATGGCTTACTAACTATTACACTATGCCATGGACTAAAGTTGTTCCACTTGTCGCTTATTTAGGCGCATTTATCGCTATTTTTGCCTTACGTTTTAATAAAACTTTATTGGCTTTTGTTTTCTCATCGCTATCTATTGCTGGAGTAATTGGCACTGCTGGTGTATCTATGTTTCCTTTTATTATGCCATCGTCAACCATGTACAACTCGTCGTTAACGGTTTGGGACAGTGTATCTAGTAAAACGACTTTGGGCATCATGCTTGTAGCAGCATTGATATTTGTCCCAACAATTATTTTTTACACCTCTTGGGCATACAAAGTAATGGCTGGAAAAGTGACTTTACAGTTTATTAAAGATCACGACCATTCTGCTTATTAATATTGAGTAGTAATAGATTTAGGAGACTAAGTTATGTGGTATTTTGCTTGGGTTTTAGGTATAGGTTTTGCGGTGCTATTGGCAATATTAAATGCCATGTGGGGTGAGAATGAGAGTTCTCGTTTATTATCCAAAGATGAGATCGATCACTAATGAATGTAAATCCACAACAAAGTATTTGGACTGAACGCTATCAGTCTGTCGGTGATAATTACTTATTTGGTGAAGAACCGAATGCATTTTTAGTGAGACAGTTAAATTTATTTAAACCAGGTCAGAAAGTATTATGTATAGCCGATGGAGAAGGACGAAATTCTGTTTGGTTGGCAAGACAGGGTTTAGATGTTACAGCTGTTGAAATTTCAAATGTAGCGGTTGAAAAAGCCAAACGCTTAGCTGATAAATACCATACCACCGTTAATTTTGAATGCGCTGATTTGTTATCAGACAGTTGGATTAAAGAACATTCAACCGTTCAGTATGACTGGGTAGTTGCTATTTTTGTCCAGTTTGCCGATCCGATAACAAGACAAAAGTTATTTTCTGTTATAACGCAACTCACTCGTCCCGGGGGAGGATTAGTGCTACAGGGTTATACACCAAAACAGCTTGAATATAAGACAGGAGGACCTTCTGTTTTAGAAAATCTCTACACAGAGGAGATCATCCGGTCTTTACTGCAGGATTGGCGTATTGAACAATTAACTCAATATGAAGAGATGGTCTCAGAGGGAAAGGGGCACCATGGTCTGTCTGCATTAATGGGCGTCATTGCGCGTAAGCCTTAACAAAAGAACTCTTTAAGTGCGAAGGTCTTAGCGGGGGAGGCGTCCCCCGCATTTTTTAAGCCCATTTAATTGAGCAACCAACTGAAGGCGTTTGTTTCTCAGGGCCTTTCCCGCCTTGTGCAATTGTAGCCATAGCGTCAAAAAGCTCCCTTTCTCTGTTTTCTGGAGCCCTATTAATTCCATACGGATCCAGTCGACCTCTATATTGTAGTTTTAATTGATGATTAAATCCAAAGAAGTCAGGTGTGCAAACTGCGTTATATCTTTTTGCGATCTCTTGTGTTGTATCAATCACATATGGAAAGGGAAAGTTGAGTTCTTTGGCCCAATGACGCATGTTTTCAAAACTGTCCTCTGGATAACTTTTAACATCATTACTCATAATAGCTATACTATTAATACCGTATGATTGTAATTCCTGACAGTCTTCACATAGTCTTTGAATAATTGCTTTTACATAGGGGCAATGGTTACAAATGAACATTACCAGTAAACCATTTTCACCACGACTGTTTTGTAATGTATATGTTTTTCCGTCAACACCTGTGAGGGCAAAATCGGTAGCTGGCCAATTAAAGTTACATATCGGTGAACTTAAAGCAGGCATAGTGTATCCGTTTGATAGAATTAGGAAATTAAATTTTAAGGTAAATTACTAATCGTGAGTATTTATTTATATAAACGATCTTTATTGATATCAACTTTAGTATCCATTGTACTTGTTATTTTGACCGCATTAACTGGTATGTTATTTTTACCTGGCGCGTGGTATGAAGGACTATATAAACCGCATTGGACTCCACCCAATATCGTATTTCCGATAATGTGGTCAACACTTTACCTGATTGATATGTTAGTTGGTGCTTGGGTAATTCAAAAAGGAATAAAACAACTATTATTTATATGGTTATTGCAATTAATATTTAACGCTTGTTGGTCTTATTTGGTATTTGGACACCACCAATTATTTTTAGGTTTACTAGATATTGTTTTTCTTTGGCTAACAATATTGTTGTTTTTATTGTCCGTTTTTAATAAACAAAGAGTAATTTTTATTTTATTTATTCCATATCTATTATGGGTTAGTATCGCAATGATACTCAACCTTAATCTATGGCTCCTAAACTAAACAGAATTGAATAATGTTCTATTTAAAAAAAATTCTTAGTGCATGGATTATTCCACCAATTTCCTTAATAGTTGTGGCGTTAATAGGGACTTTACTTATACGTCGACGCCCCGTACTAGCAAAAAATATTATTATTGGTTGTCTTGGTTTAACCTTGTTTTTGTCGTTTTATCCTGTGACGGATTTGTTAATGTGGAAGTTACAACCAAGTCACGTATTGACTCAAAAAGAATTAGAAAAGGCACAGGCTATAGTGGTTCTTGGAGGAGGAACATATGTCAATGCCCCTGAGTATGGTTCTGATACTGTTAGTCGTTTTACTCTAGAAAGAGTTCGTTATGCCGTAGAACTGCAACGCCTATCTCATTTACCCATCCTTGTTACAGGGGGGAGTGTCTACGGGGAAGTCTCGGATGCAAGGGCAATGCAAGCTACTATTATTCATGATTTTGCAGGTAGGGTTGAGTGGATTGAGGATCATTCAAGGGATACTGCTGAAAATGCGTTGTATTCGGCAAGTTTACTTCATGTGGCAGGTATTAATCGCGTAATATTAGTTAGCCAAGCATGGCATTTAAAACGTGCACAACAGTTATTTGAACAAGAAGGATTGACGGTATACCTTGGTCCGACAGGATTTGTTACTTATCCTCATAGTTTTTTATATATGATATTACCTCATTCTGAAGCACTAATGATGAGTTGCGTTGCTCTTCATGAATGGCTAGGTATTGTAGTAGATAGAGTTTTTAAAGGAGTTAAAACACATGGAGAATAATGGTTCATGGGAACGCGATGTAATTATTCAGTTAGCTACATCAGCTCTCGCTGAGCAAAAAGCTGCTCGACGTTGGCGAATTTTTTTTAGAGCAAGCACATTATTAATTGTATTTGTTATTGCTTGGTGGGTGTTAGTGAAAGAATCCGGAAAAAACATCTCTTCTGGAGGAAAACATACTGCTGAAGTTCAATTAAAAGGTGAGATTTCATCTGACAACACCAGTGCTGAAAAAATTATCCAGGGATTGGATGATGCTTATGATGATCCGAATACAGTTGGCGTTATATTGAGAATAAATAGCCCTGGTGGAAGTCCCGTACAAGCAGGACAGATTTATGATGAAATAAAACGCTTAAGAAAAGCCCATCCTTCAGTCCCGATCTATTCTGTAGTTGAAGACTTGTGCGCATCAGGTGCTTATTATGTTGCCGCAGCCACTGACAAGATTTATGTCGATAAAGCCAGTATTGTGGGATCTATTGGGGTCATTATGAATGGCTTCGGTTTTACTGACACCATGAAAAAATTAGGTGTAGAAAGACGTTTGATTATTGCAGGTGAAAATAAAGCATTTCTAGATCCCTTTTCTCCAGAAAATCCAAAACAGATGAGTTATGCTAAAAATATGCTTGAAGAAATACATCAGCAGTTTATTCAGGCAGTTAGAACGGGGAGGGGCGAACGATTACATGAAACGCCAGATATGTTCTCTGGTTTAGTGTGGACTGGTGAAAAAAGTATACAGTTAGGTTTAACAGACGGATTAGGTAATGTTAAGTCTGTGGCCAAAGATGTGATTAAAGCCAAAAATATTGTTGATTTTACTCCCACTGAGGACATTACTGACCGTTTAGCAAAACGTTTGGGTTCCACTGAGTCACATATTAGCTGGCAAAGTGTACTGGGACTTTTTTCAATAAACTAAGGCTTTAATTGTAATTTTTTTGAGAGCTTATCCATGAAAGACTGAGTTTTAATTACTGTTCTTTCATGGATAGCTTCACCGATCAGATCGATCCCATCAACTGCGGTAATTTTAAAAGTAATTTTTCGGCCATTTACTGCTGTGACCAATGCCGTTGCTTCAACCTTAAACCCCAAAGGTGTAGCAGCCAAATGCTTTAATTCGATGGCTGTACCTAAAGCAGTTTCGCCCTCATCAAAGAATGGTTTGATCGCATTTAAAGCGGCATTTTCCATTACAGCAACTAGCATGGGCGTTGAAAAGACTGGCGCTAAAGAAGAGTCTTTAAGTTGACTTGCCAAATGATGTTCTTGAACAATTAAACTTGCGTATCCAATCGTATTATCTGGGATCTCTCTCATGTTTTTGTGGGTGGTTGAGTAATATTTTCGTTAGGATTGAATTTAACTGCAGAAATACGTGCAAAGATTAATACGGCCAATAGTGCGGTTAGAGTGAGGATAATTTCCCATTCAATTGTATTATTATATAAATCGATTAAAATTTCTCTTAAGATAAATGCAATGCCTACTTCAGAGAGAACACGTAACCTGATTCTATGGTATTCAAAGTAGTCACTAAATGTTCTGAAGAGTTCAATGAGTACAAATACCGAGAGAACATCAATAACTAAATCTCTAGCCCAACTATCAACTAAACCATGAGAGAGATTATGTCCAGGAATTCCTGAGCGGATAGAGTTGAATGCTGAACCCAAGTCTATGAATACACCAAATACTGTTGCAATTAAGATAAGTAGCATTACGATAATCATGATCGTGATGATCACATCAAGTGCTTTACCATAAAAACTGACAATTTGATTTTTAAACATAGTCAACTTACCGTATTAGATTATTGTCATTGACACAATGTAACATGTTAGACTGAATTATTAAAATTTATTATATTATTCAATGTATAAGCTATATAGTTATTGGAGAAGCTCTGCAGCATTTAGAGTAAGAATTGCGCTTAATATCAAGAAAGTTCCTGTAGAGATTATTCCTGTACCGTTGACATCCAAAGATGTTAATCTTGATCTACAATTGTTACGAAATATAAATCCAGCAGGGGCTGTCCCAGTTCTTACTAATGGCGATATTTCTTTAACTCAATCTTTGGCAATTTTAGACTATTTAGAAGAGTGTTACCCTACACCCTCGTTGTTACCTAGTGATAAAGTTGAGCGTGCTAATATCAGGGCATTAGCCCAAGATGTGGCATGTGACATGCATCCTTTAAATAATTTACAAGTATTACGTTTTTTACTAAAAACCATGAAGGTAAGCAAAGAACAAAAAGATGACTGGGTTGTTCATTGGTTACAAAATGGTTTTACTCGTATAGAAGAAAAACTATCGAGGAGACATATTAAAGAAGGCCAATTTGTTTTAGGTAACCAAATTTCACTTTTTGAAGTCTGTTTGATACCGCAAGTTAGAAATGCAATAGCAGTCAATCTGGATTTTTCTTCTTATCCATTAATACGTTCTATCTATGATAAAGCCATGACTTTACCTGAATTTATTAAGGCTTCATGGGAGCAACAATCTGATTACGGGAAGTAAAAAAATGTCACCTTTCAGAATTCTGTTTTTTATATTTGCGTTTATTTTATTAATTGCAATTATTCAATTAAACATTATTACAGTTGCCTTCGATAAGCTTGGTTTGTCTAATCATTCAGCCTATCTATTAATTATGGCAACCTTGATTGGTAGTATGATTAATTTGCCATTTATTACTCTAAAAGCTGACAGTACCTTAGCTAAAGAAGACCCATTCGCTAATTTCCCCCAACAGCTTTTCCGACGGCCTCCTTTTATTGGCAAAACCGAAATAAGAATTAATGTCGGTGGTGCATTATTACCGGTTATATTTTCTCTTTATTTACTTATGCACCATCCTATTTCTGTTATTCAATTTGTTGTTGCTGTTGGGTGTGTATCAGGTATTTCATATTGGATTAGTAAACCTGTTCCGGGTATGGGTATTGGTATGCCAATCTTTATTGCTCCTATTGCCGCTGCCATTGTGTCTTCCATACTTAATCCGGAGGAAAGAGCTGCTTTGGCCTATGTCAGTGGAACCTTGGGAGTATTAATTGGCGCTGATATCATTCGCTTAAAAGATATTAGACATTTGGGAGCCCCCATTGCATCCATTGGTGGAGCTGGTAGTTTTGACGGAATCTTTATAACGGGTTTTATTGCTGTGTTACTTGCATAACCCCGGTTGCTGTAAATTAAGTCTACTGGCAGGGTTAACTACTTAACGATTTGACTTTAGTTTCCAAGACATCATTAAGCTTCCGATACCCATTGAACCGCAGGCAAAAACCCAAGCTATGGTTTTATGTTGTCCACCTAAAATATCAAGAATGATTCCTACAACAATTGGCCCTAAAAAACCTGCTCCAAATCCTGCCAGTGAATAGATTGCCATCGCAGCTCCCCTGATTGATTTAGGAGTGATTTCAATAAGACCTGCTGTAAGAGCTCCTGAATCAGCCATAACACTAAAGAAATAAATGGGTAATAGAAGAAGTAAAATCCATATATGATGGATAAACAGCCCACAAGCCCATGCCAATATGCCTGAGATTAACATGGTTCTTTTTATGAATTGTGCTCTACTGTTTTGTGAAGCGAACTCATTCCCTAAAATACTAGCTGGGATACCTACTAAATTAATTATGGCTGCGGTCAATGTTGCCGAATATCGTCCGTGTAATCCTTCAGTCAGAATAACAACTATCCATGAACGAAAGGCAAACAATTCCCAACAATGTACAGAATAACCAAATATATAGTTCCTAATATTCCTATTTCTTAATGCGTTAAGTTGCCCAGTAATGAGTGAGTGGGGCTGTTTTTTTGCATGGTGCATATTCTGTAGCGCTATTGCAATAATAAACATCGCTAAGAGAGGTAATATCCCATTAATAAAGAATGCGGTAGTGATGTTGCTAATGTGGCTAACCCAACCTGTCAGGGCATAAGATAAAGACGCCCCAATGCCAAAGGTCGATGTGTAAAAGGCCACGTAACGTGTTTGTAAATGCTCTGGCATACGGTCTGTTAGCGCTCGTAAACCCGGCATATAGGTACCAGCAAGTCCAGCGCCGCACAGTAATTGTGAAAGACATCCTAGGTACCAATTATGAGCAATATAAATAAATAAAATGCTACCGATCCCGGCTAAACCTGATCCAATTAAATATATTTTTTTTGCATCTATTCTGTCAGTGGCTCCGGAGAGGTGTGAGATACTAATTAGGTAACCTAAAAAATAAGAGCCGCCTAATAAACCTTCTTGGGTGGCTGACAGATGCCATTCTTTTACTAATTGAGGTAGTAGCGCTGGAATGGAGGAAAAAGGCGCCATGGTTAATATTTCGCTACTACAAAGTAGTAAAAGCAGTTTTATTGGTGTCATTAAATGAATGATAATATTTATATACTTTCTTATTTCAACATTAAATTATGTCTGTATCTACTGTCAATTCTCTATCTCGTCCTAATACAACTGCGCACATAGTAGCTCAAGCTTTATTAGATGGATTTAATCGACATTATCGATTGTTTCGCGAAGCGTCCCAGAGAGCAAAGCGGTTATTTGAGCAAAAAAATTGGCTCGAATTACAACAAATAGCAGTAGAACGTATTGAGTTTTATGATCGACGAGTACATGAGGCAGTTAAAAATCTAATCGAACAATTTAATGCGGACGCGTTAGATGACGACACGTGGCAACAAATCAAACTTGAATATATCGTTTTACTAACAGATCATAAACAGCCGGAACTTGCCGAAAGCTTTTTTAACTCGGTTTTTTGTCAAATTCTTCACCGTTCTTACTACAATAATGATTTTATTTTTGTAAGACCTGGTGTTTCAACTGAACATATTGATTCTGATCCCCCAGCATATCGTTGTTACTATCCTCTAAGAGATGGATTACGTTATATCATTAAGCAGGTCTACCAAGATTTGGGATTTACTCAACCCATCACATACATTAAGCGTGACTTAAGAAGATTGTTAAGAGTCTGGCGTAACCATTTACCCTATCCATTGATCTTGGAAGCCAATCATCAAATTCAAGTGTTAAGTAGTGTTTTTTACCGCAATACTTCAGCGTATATTGTGGGCAGAATGATTAACGGGGGTAATCAGTATCCTTTTGTTGTGGCATTGATGCATGATGACAAGAAGGGGATAGAGGTGGATGCATTATTGTTAACCCCAGAACAGCTCTCCGTATTTGTAAATTCCAGTCGCGCCTATTTTTTCGTAGACATGGAAGTCCCGTCAGCTTTCGTAGAGTTTTTACATAGTATGTTGCCTCAGAAACCTAAGGCTGAGCTATACAGTATTTTGGGTCTTCATAAACAAGGGAAAACTCTTTTTTATCGCGATTTTTTACATCATCTTAAGTATTCGAGTGATGATTTTATTGTGGCACCAGGTATACGTGGGTTGGTTATGGCTGTGTTTACCCTTCCTTCTTATCCTTATGTATTTAAAGTTATTAAAGATGTCATTTCACCACCAAAACAAATTAATAGAGAACAAGTAAAAGCTAAATACCTATTAGTTAAACAACATGATCGTGTGGGGCGCATGGCAGATACATTAGAGTATTCTAATGTGGCCTTCCCCAAGCATCGATTTACCCAGGAATTACTTGATGAATTAAAGCGATTAGCACCATCTCAAATAGAAGAATCAGTTGATACGCTTATTGTGAAGCATTTATATATTGAGCGTCGCATGGTGCCATTAAATATTTATATGGATAAAGCCAATGATGAACAAATTGCGCATGCTATTTCAGAATTTGGTGACGCTTTAAAAGATTTGGCTGCGGTAAATATTTTCGCTGGCGACTTATTATTTAAAAATTTTGGTGTAACGCGATTTGGCAGAGTGGTTTTTTATGATTATGACGAAATCGACTATATAACCAATTGCCATTTCAGAAAAATACCGCCGCCACGTTTTGAAGAGGATGAATTATCAGCAGAACCCTGGTATTCAGTGGATCCTAATGACATCTTTCCAGAGGAGTTTGAGTATTTTTTACTCACTGACCCAAAAGTAAAACAGTATTTTTTAGCAAAACATAAAGATTTACTTGATGCCAGCTGGTGGCAAGCAATGCAGCATGAAATACAAAGGGGGCGAGTAGTGGATGTCTTCCCTTATCCTCAATCACAGAGATTTTCTGTTATTTTTAAAGAAGGCTTACCAATATACCTAAGAGCAAGTATTGGCCAGGGTTTCCGAGGACTTGCTAGTCACGAAAGAGCATTGAGTTCTGGTAGAAAACGCCCTCTTGGTCGATTTTCATTTGACAGCGATTAAATTAGTTAGTATAGTAGCTGACTCTACTCACCTGACGCGGGGTGGAGCAGTCTGGCAGCTCGTCGGGCTCATAACCCGAAGGTCGTAGGTTCAAATCCTACCCCCGCAACCAGATTGAGAATGTTCTTTAAAATTTAGATAAACCGATAGGTGTGGGTACTAGTGAGGAGTAATTTATTAGTATTGACACTTAAAATTTCCGTTAGGTTATTTGAGTGATTTTGTGTAGGAATTGAACTGAAGAGTTTGATCCTGGCTCAGATTGAACGCTGGCGGCATGCTTTACACATGCAAGTCGAACGGCAGCACGGGGGCAACCCTGGTGGCGAGTGGCGAACGGGTGAGTAATACATCGGAACGTATCCTTGAGTGGGGGATAACGCAGCGAAAGTTGTGCTAATACCGCATGAGCTCTGAGGAGGAAAGTGGGGGACCGTAAGGCCTCACGCTGGAAGGGGCGGCCGATGTCCGATTAGCTAGTTGGTGAGGTAAAGGCTCACCAAGGCTTCGATCGGTAGCTGGTCTGAGAGGATGATCAGCCACACTGGGACTGAGACACGGCCCGGACTCCTACGGGAGGCAGCAGTGG